>CAZYHI010000062.1:0-11217 GCA_964647515.1 uncultured Micavibrio sp.
AACATATTTATTGACATAATACAAAATTATCTCTTTATATGGTTTTTATAGGTATTTTATAGGATTCAGGGTATAAAATAGGTCGTTAAAGGACTGATTAAAATGACAAAAAAATACTTTGGAACAGATGGAATAAGAGGGCAAGCCAACAGCTTTCCCATGACTGCCGAAATGGCGATGAAGGTCGCGATGGCCACCGCGCATGTCTTGCGTATGCAACAGGCCACGGAAGGCAATGCTAAAATCATGAACCGTGTGGTGATTGGTAAAGATACACGCCTGTCTGGCTATATGTTGGAACAAGCCATGGCCTCTGGCTTTGTCGCGATGGGTATGGATGTTATTTTTACAGGGCCAATCCCGACCCCTGCGGTGGCGCGTCTGACGAACACTCTACGCGCGGATATTGGTGTGATGATTTCGGCCTCTCATAATCCGTATCAAGATAACGGTATTAAGATTTTTGGCGCGGATGGATATAAATTATCCAATGATATCGAGCATCAAATTGAAGAAATGATTGAACGTGATATGGAGGTTTTGTTACCGCCCGCCGATAAAATCGGTAAAGCGACGCAGCTTGATGATGCGTCGGGGCGTTATATTGAATATATCAAGGGGAGTATCCCAAAAGGTAAAACGTTAGGGAACATGAAAATTGTTGTCGATTGCGCCCATGGTGCGGCCTATAAAGTTGCCCCGAAAGTGTTGTGGGAGTTAGAAGCAGACGTTATTTCCATCGGTAACAGACCCAATGGTCGTAACATTAATGATGGTTTTGGGGCAACGGCAACCCAAAATTTACAAAAGCGAGTTGTCGAAGAGGGGGCAGATATTGGTATTGCCCTTGATGGTGATGCAGATCGTCTGATTGTTGTAGATGAAAAGGGTAACAAAATTGATGGGGATCAATTATTGGGAATGCTCGCCATTGCTAAACGTGACGCAGGGTTTTTACGCGGCGGTGTTGTCGCCACTGTGATGACGAATTTAGGGTTGGAGCGTTTTTTTGAAAAAGAAGATATTGCTTTTAAACGCAGTAGCGTTGGTGATCGTTATGTTGTCGAACAAATGAAAGCCAATGATTTTAATATTGGTGGTGAACAATCAGGCCATATTATTTTGCAAGATTTTGGCACAACCGGTGATGGCTTGCTCGCCGCGCTTCAGGTTTTATTTATCGTGCAGGAAAAAGACCAAAAGGCCAGCGAAGTTTGCCATGTTTTTGATCCCTTGCCGCAGCTTCTTAAAAATGTTCGTTATTCTGGTGCAACGCCGCTTGATAACCAAGATGTGCAAAGCGCAATTAAAGCAACGGAAGAAAAGCTGAATGGTGGCGGGCGTTTGCTGGTGCGGGCTTCGGGGACGGAACCACTCATCCGTGTCATGGCAGAAGGCGATGATAATGCGCTGGTTGAAAGCGCGGTTAATGATTTATGTGATATTATTGCTAAGGTTGCTTAGGGTCAGAAGAAACTAATGTCAAACGGTTTCCTTTTTCTTTTTTTGTACCTTTTACCAAGTGTGCACATTTAGCTGTTCTTAGAAACTTATTGAAGTTATCTTCCAATGTGGTCAGGGTTTCAGGATCAAGTGGAGGAAGCCCCCCATTTTTATTCGTTAGCATGGATAGATTAATACTCATAGATGGTGGCTCAAGTTCTGCTTCTTCACGTCGCTGTTCAAAAAGCTTTTTATGCCGATCAAATTTATTTGTAATTGATTTATTATCTGTCATGTAGTTTCTTATAACAGGATGTTTTACGTATTGCAGTGGGGCTGGGTTTAATTTTATCTCATAAGTTTTAGGAAAATATGGAATCATCTTGATTCTGTGTGCCGATAAGCTAAAACTAAGAATGATATGACGCAAAAAAATACTTCTTTATTGCCCAATGGCTTAAAAGACCTTTTACCGCCCGAGGCTGAAAAGGAGTCCCATATCATTAATCTTTTGATGCAAGAATTTTCCAAATTTGGCTATGATCGTGTCAAACCGCCTTTGGTTGAGTTTGAAGAAAGCTTACTTGCATCAGGGCCAGGGCAGGCTTTGGCCACCAATACATTCCGTTTGATGGATCCTGTGTCACAAAAAATGATGGGTTTACGTGCCGATACAACGGCGCAAATTGCCCGTATTGCTAAATCTAGATTAAGCGATGCGCCGCGTCCGCTTCGTCTTTCTTATGCCGCCGATGTCTTGAAAATTAATGGCACGCAATTACGTTCTGAACGACAATTCTGCCAAGTCGGTTGCGAGATGATTGGTATTGAACAACCCCAAGATGATGTCGAAATATGTTTGACGGCACTTTGTGCTTTGCAAAAAATTGGCGTGACGGGCTTATCAATTGATTTAACAATTCCCGCGCTGATTGATGATTTATTGGATGCTTATGATGTCGATGATGAGACACGTGAAGATTTGACCAAGCTGTTGCAAAAGCGTGACCGTGATGGACTAGACGCTATGTCAGGTGATATTGCAAAATCTTTTGTTGGTCTGTTGGATGCCTCTGGTGTGGCGTCAGAGGCCGTGTCCTTGATTGATGGATTAGAGCTTCCTAAAACGGGAAAATCTAAAGTCGCTATCCTCAAAGATGTCTATCATTCTTTGTCTGAAACGCTTTCTCACTATGGTTTAGACGATATTAATATCACGATCGATCTTATTGAACGTCGCGGTTTTGATTATCAAAATGGCATTAGCTTCACGTTATTTTCATCCCACGTTCAAGGGGAGTTGGGGCGCGGTGGTCGTTACAAAGTTGTTGATGGTCATGATCAAAATGCCTCTGGCTTTACGCTTTATATGGATAGCGTTTTACAAGCCACGGATTTGCAGGCCGATGCCAATAAAAAATATGTTGATTCAAATTTGTCATGGCTCGAGATAAAAAAATTACAAGATGCGGGATTTCAGGTTTCACGTAATACAATAAAATAAGCTTACTAAACGAAAAGGAAAAATAATGTCTAATGTTGCGGTGATTGGCTCTCAATGGGGTGATGAAGGAAAAGGGAAAATTGTTGATGTCTTGTCAAAAGAGGCGGACATGGTTGTTCGTTTCCAAGGCGGGCATAATGCAGGACATACTTTGGTTATTGATGGTGTCACGTACAAACTTCATTTACTCCCTTCTGGTGTGGCGCGCCCGGGTAAAATGTCGGTGATTGGCAACGGCGTTGTTGTTGATCCGCGTGCTTTATTGGATGAAATCGCGCAAGTTCAATCACAAGGGATTGAAATAAGTTCTGAAAATTTATTGCTCGCTGAAAATGCAACATTGATTTTGCCTGTTCACCCTGCGCTGGATATTGCGATGGAAGAAGCGCGTGGCGCGAAGAAAATTGGTACAACGGGGCGCGGTATTGGCTTGGCCTATGAAGATAAAGTCGCCCGTCGTGGGATTCGTGTGTGTGATTTAGGGCATAGTGATTACCTTAAAGAACGCATTGAAAATATGTTATCGCATCATAATGTTTTGTTAAAAGGCATGGGCGCGGACGAAATGAATGTGACCACAATTTATGATGAGCTTATGAGCATGGCCGATCAGATATTATCTTATTCTGGCGTGGCATGGAAAGCGATTGATGATGCCGATAAAGCAGGTAAAAAGATTTTATTTGAAGGGGCGCAAGGTCACTTCCTTGATGTTGATCATGGAACATATCCTTTCGTCACCTCGTCCAATACCGTGGCGGCACAGGCCGCGGCAGGCGCAGGTGTGGGTTCAAAGAAAATTGGTTATGTGTTGGGGATTACCAAAGCTTATACAACGCGCGTGGGGTCGGGCCCTTTTCCAACAGAGCTTCTTGATGATATTGGTGAAGAAATCGGCAAAAAAGGGCATGAATTTGGGACTTCGACAGGGCGTAAACGCCGCTGTGGTTGGTTTGATGCTGTGCTGGTACGCCAAGCGATTAAAACGGGCGGTATTGACGGTATTGCCTTGACGAAAATGGATGTGCTTGATGGTTTTGATGAGATTAAAGTTTGTGTCGCTTATGATTTGAATGGAGAGCGGATTGATTATCTACCTGCTTCCACCGTTGATCAGGCGAATATTAAGCCAATTTATGAAACGATTAAAGGGTGGTCGGATACGTCGCAAGGGGCGCGTAGCTGGGCAGATATCCCAGCCGAAGCGGTGAAATATGTCCGTCATATTGAGGAGTTGATCGAAGCGCCCGTGGCTTTGCTGTCCACCAGTCCTGACCGTGATGATACAATTTTAATGCAAGACCCATTTCGTAGTTAGTTTTTGTAGATGATAAAATGACAATGGAAAACTTTATGTAAAAATTAAGTGAGCCCTCTGCGATCTGATTTACATTTCATGTAAAGCAATTTAAGATGGTGTTTCCACCTTTCACGTTGAATGTGAAAGGTCGTGCCTTTTGCTGATTTTAAAATAACTCACCTTCGTCTATAAAAATACGTCAAATGAAAAATCCACCAAAAAAGACCACATCAAAAAAGAAAGAAGAAGAGGAGTCAGACACGTCTTCTTCTTCAAATCATGATGTAATTTTGAATGGTGATATTCATATTGATATTAATCATCCTTTGCCGCATTTGGATAAAGGGGATGTGAAGGCTTACCAAGCTTTTTACGGTAGCACGCGCCACGGTGCTAATTTATTTGCATTGCTTACAGGAAAATCAAAAACGCCACGCTTTTTGATGAAAGGAAAATACGCCAATATTAATAACCCCAATTTGTGTAAATTTAACCAAATGGGTACAGTTTTTTGGCCAGCAGATAAACAAGAAAAATTTTGTTTTGTTTATGAAGATACAATGGGCAAGCCTTTTATAGACAGCTCAAAAAAAGCAGTCGCATTAGGTTGGAAACCAGAAATTGTTTTATCTAATATTGTACCATCGATGATTTCATTACTGATTGATTTGCGCAACAAAGAAATAACGCATGGTGAAATTTGGCCTGGTAATATGTTTGACGGTGGCGCGAAGGCGGGGCATAAAATTTATTTAGGGGAGTGTTTATCATCTCCCGCATCATCTAATCTTCCGGCTTTGTATGAACCGATTGAACGTGCGCTGGCTGATCCAATGGGGCGTGGAGCGGGTGATATCTTAGATGATATTTATTCTTTTGGTGCCTCTTTGGCGGTGATGTTACGAACTGAAGATCCCATGAAAGGCGTGCCAGATGATAAAGTTATTGAATATAAAATTGAAAAAGGAAGCTACGCCGCCCTCTTAGGAAAAGAACGCTTAAGCGGTGGTTTATTAGAATTGCTTCGGGGGATGTTATATGATGATCCTGCACAAAGATGGACGATTGAAGATTTAGAGGCATGGCAAGATGGTCGTCGATTAAGCCCTAAACAATCCCCTAAACGCGCCCGTGCGACGCGTCCTATCATGTTTAATAATAAAAAATATACGCAAGCTGAATTACTGGCCAAAGATCTACATCTTGATGTTGATGAGGCGAGTAAGTTGATTACCAATGGTGATTTAGATCAATGGATTGAGCGGGCGATTGAAGAAAAAACGGTTAAGGTTCGTTTGGAACAAGCGCTGAAAAGCATTTCAAGCTATGAGCGTGGTAATCATTTTTCAGACCGTTCTGTTGTAACGGTGGCGCATGCACTTTTTACCGATAATTGTGTTCAATATCGTAACGTTAATTTTGTACCCGCAGGATTTGGAAAATATTTAACCCATGCTTATTTAGAAAAAATGGATTTAGAACCATTTGTCGAAGTGATTAAATATAGCTTTTTAACGCCAATCATGCGTGAGAGCAGATCAAGCGAACGTGGGACGTTAGTTACAAATTTTGATAATACACGCAGTGCGATCAAGCAAAAAACAATGAATTCAGGATTAGAGCGCTGCTTGTATCTTATGAATCCAGAAAGCCCTTGTTTAAGTCCAATATTAGATAAATATTATGTACGAACATCGGTTGATATGATGAATGCTTTTGAAGCTATTTGTGAAAAATCAGATAAATCAACAGTGTTGTTTGATCGACATATCATTGCTTTTCTTTCTATAAAAGACAGACAAAATATTGATCCTTATTTGTCTGACTTATCATCGGCGCATGCACAAGAAAGAGCGATTGGACAATTAAAAGTTTTAGCCACCATGCAAAAACGCCTTGATTTAAAAGGTTATCCTGCCATTGCAAAATGGGTGATGAACAGCTTTGGTTCGGTTTTTGATAGATTTCATGACAGTAAAAAACGTGAAGTGTTGAAAAAAAGAGCTGAAAAAATGGTTGTTGAAGGGAGTCTGACAGGACTTGCCTCCATTTTTGATGGTGAAAATTTATATGTCGAAGATGTCAGTGATTTTTTTCAAGCGGTTAAACATTATAAATCTTTGGTTAAAGAACAAGAGCTGATTAAAAATGAATTGAAAAAAGGTAGTAAGTACGGACAAAATACAGGAAGACAAATTGCTTCTGTTATTTCGATGGTTCTGTCTTTTCTTATTATGTTGGTCACCGTATATAATATTTTTTCTGTCGGTTCATAAAGGATTATAGAGTAATAAAATGGCAAAAAAGAAGAAGAAAAAGAACAATAAAAATAAACCTTCCAAAAGAAATATGGGTTTAAGAGGCGTTTTGCTAGCGATTATCGCGATAATCGCTTCGATGCTTTATTTATCATCGGCGATGCTGTTTTTTATTGGGATGTTGCCGACAATCGTTGCTTATTTTACCGATGATAAACCAGGTAAAAACAAGACATTTACGATTGGTGCTATTAATTTTTCAGCTTGTTTTCATTATCTCATTAATATTTGGATCAGCGCTGATCCTGTGGAGGCTGCGACTACCTATTTAAGTGATCCTTTAACAATTATGGTGATTTATAGTGCCGCGGCATTGGGGTATATTTTAAACTATGTGTCGACTATTTTAATGTCGTCTGTTTTGCAAAAAAAGAGTCATGCTCGAATTGAAAAATTAGAAGCCCAAAAGAAAAAATTAGAAAAAAGATGGGGAACAAAAGTTAATGGTGAAAGAACGCTCGATAGTAATGGTTTTTTAGTGTCAGATTTTGATGATAAAGAGGAAGCATAAGAAAATTTATCATTTCTTAATTATTTCTTAAAATAAAAAATTATATAATTGTCATTGGATTAAAAAATTATAGAGGGCATGTCTATCACATCAGGATTGGCATGCTTTTTTCGTATTTAGAAGAGATAAAATTTAAGATAAATGCAATATAAACCCAATAAAAAATGGAAAAACAATGAAGACGGTGCAACAGCCATTGAATTTTCTTTGGTTGGTGTGCCGTTCATTTTGATGGTGGTAGGTATTATTGAGATGGCTTTAATGTTCGCCTCACATAACCTTTTGGAGGCATCGACGGCGGAGGCTGCGCGCCAAATTCGAACAGGTGCGGTACAGCAAGGCGGTGGTGAAGACTTATTTCGAGAGACTTTATGTGATTATGCTAGCGTTTTTATTCAGTGCGATGATTTGCAATATCAGGTGGCCTCTGTCGATTCTTTTGAAGATGCGCAAGATTTTCCTGATGCACAGTTTGATGATGAAGGTATTTTACAAGACCAACAATTTGAATCGGGGGGCGTCAGTGATGTTGTTCTCATTCGTGTGGTAAATTCTTATTTTATTAAAACACCGATGATGAAATTAATATTATCTAATAATGAAAGTGGTAAACGTATTTTAATGTCTACTGTGGTGTTACAAACAGAACCTTATGAGTTTGAAGATGAATAAAATATTGAATAAATTAAAAAACTCAAAATACGCAAAAGATGATGGCGGTTTATCTGCGATAGAAATGGCAATTTTATTTCCTGTTCTTTTATCAATGCTCATGGCGGTTTATGACTTGGGGCAGGGGATTGTGATTAATCAAAAAACAGTAGGTGCCTCACAAATAATCGCGGACCTTATCACCCGCCGCGAAGTGGTCGATACGGCCCTTATTACAGATATTGTAAATGCAGGGGAGTTGGCCTTAGATCCTTATCCCACAACATCTTTTGGTTATGATATTGCTAGTGTTACCTTTGATGAAGAGGCAGAGCCTGTCGTTCTTTGGCGCGTTAGCGCGAATATGGACGAGTCAGAGTCTGCTATTAACTCAACAATAGGGTTAGGCGATGAAGGTGAAGGCGTTGTTGTTGTGAGTGTTGCCTATCAGTATGAGCCATTTTTTAGTGGCTTTGTGATAGATACATTTAACATGACAGAACGGGCATTTTTAGCGGGGCGTAAAAGCACGACAGTCACCTGTAGTGATTGTTGATAACAATAAAAGGTCTCATAATAATGATAAAAACAGATATAGTTCAAAAATTTTCAAAATATTTGCGTCATCAATCAGGTGTTGTGGTGGTGGCTTTTGGTCTCATGATACCTGTGGTTATTGGTGCTGTTGGTTTATCGGTTGATATGGCGCAGGCTTATTTGGTTAAAGCGCGTCTATCCAGTGCGTTAGATGCCGCGGCGTTGGCGGCGGCGGCCAGTGGTTCTGAAGATGAAGATGTCATACAAGAAAGAGTTGATGCCTTTATGGAGGCCAATTACCCTGAAGGGCGCATTGGAACAAAAGTTGATGTCAGTGCCGTTCTTAATGGAGATGAGCTGACTGTTACGGCGCAAGCCAGATTAGATACAGCCTTTATGCGCATATTTGGTTATGATGAAATTGATGTTGATGCACAAACAATTGTTCAGCGTGAAGTACGCGGCCTTGAAGTTGTCATGGTTTTGGATAATACAGGCTCCATGAATACCAATAACAACATTGGGACATTACGCACCGCGACAAATAACTTTATCGAAATTTTATTTGAAAGTGTGAGTGATCCAGAATTTGTCCGTGTTGGTTTGGTGCCTTATGCATCATCGGTCAATGTCGGATCTTACGGATTAGGTTTGGATGTCGATGATAATGAGTATGGTGACGAATTTGTTATTCCGCCCGATAATGATGTTTATTCAAATTACTATAATGGTTTTAATCCACTGACAGGTGATGATTATGCCATTGATGAAGAAGATTTAGAATATGATCCAGCGTTAAAAGGGCAGTGGCATGGTTGTGTGTTGGCTGAAGATAATCCTTTGGATAGCGAAGACCATGAAGGGCCTTGGGAAATGTATCGCCATGATTATAACGGGCATGATTACTATGCAAGTAGAAGTTATTTTAACGGCACATTGGGTGATGGATATAATGCGTTGAATGGTCCCAACATATTCTGCCCTGTTCAATCTATTGTTCCGCTCACCAGTGATGAAGTGTTTTTGTCTAATTCTGCTGATAATATGACAGCCAGCGGGGCGACCTTGGGTAATTTTGGTATGGCATGGGGGCATCGCGTTTTATCGCCTTCAGAGCCTTTTATTGAAGGGGCTGATTATGATGATGATCAATGGGATAAGGTTGCCTTGGTGATGACTGATGGTGTGAATACGATGAGTAATGTCTATTCCGCTTATGGTAGGTCGAACGAACATAATATTGATGCGGATGATTTGGATGATCGTTTTACCGATACCTGTGACAATATGAAACAAGATGGTATCTTAATTTATGCGGTGACGTTTGATGATGGTGTTGATAGTGATACAAAAGATTTATATCGTGATTGTGCAACGCAAGCCTCTAACTATCATGATGCACCCACTCAAGAAGCTTTAGAAGAAGTGTTTGAACAGATCGCGCGCGAGCTTAGTAATTTATATATCAGGCAATAAAAGTTTGTTTTTATGAATAAAAACTTCGTGTAAAAAGATAAAATTCGAACTAATAATTTCCGTAATATATAAAATTAAAGCTTTTTTTAACTTCACCTTAAAAACATGTGGTATATTCTATTATCTAATGGTTCACGTTTTTACGGCCCACGTAAAAAAGATAAGAACTAAATACAATAAATATACTAAAAAAATTGATCTATATAACGAAGGAGATTACTCAATATGTTAAAACTACTTGCTTTAAAAAATGCTTATATTAATAACGAAAATGGTGCGACTGCGATTGAATATGGTTTGATTGCAGCAGGTATTTCATTAGCGATTGCTGCGGCTGTTTATGCCTTTGGAGATGAGTTAGAAGCTCTATTCTTAGGATTTTCAGGTGGTCTAGCAGATCCAGGCTAAGCTATAGTTCTATATAGCTGAACGCTATAATTAATAATTTTTAGGAAAGCCTGTCATAAGAAAAAATAATAATCAGGCTTTCTTACTTTTCTTAATAATAATTTCAAAAAATTACTCTTATTTTATTACCGCTATTTCAATTTAGGATTGGTTTATGGTTCTGGTTTTTATTATTACATTTTGCACGATAGTTGCGCTTGGTTTCGGCGCGGCAGCGGCATGGTCTGATTATAATAAACTGATAATTCCTAATTTATATTCTATGTTAATCGCTGTATCTTTTGTTCCTGCTTTCTTGGCAGCATTATTCTTTGCGCCAGATACTTCATTTTTTGGATCGTGGAAAAACCATTTATTATCTGCTGCGTTTATGTTCGCGGTTACTTACGCTTTATTTCATTTCAAACTTATCGGTGGTGGCGATTCTAAATTACTCACGTCATTTGCCTTATGGTCAGGTGTGCAAGGTTTGATGCCTTTATTATTTATGATGGCCGTAACAGGCGGTGTCTTGGGTGGATTAACTCTTGCGTTTAATAAATGGAAGCCTGTTAAAAAACCAATGAAAGATGGCTGGGTTGATAAATCACAAAACGGGCAAAAAGATGTTCCTTATGGAATAGCTATTTTTATCGGTGCTATTTTTTCTTTTTGGCATGCGGAGTACATACAACCGCATGGTTTAATGTCTCTTGCGCTTGAAACAACGGGGGGCAATAACCATGAATAAAAATGTCTTTATTGTGTTGGCAGGTGGTTTCTTGATTGCGGTTTTGGTTGCTATTTTATTACAGGCGGCTTTGGGCGGTGGTTCAAAAAAAGAAAAAGACATTAATACAGAAAAAATTCAAATTTTAGTAGCGGCAAAAACATTGGATGTTGGCACGCAGTTAAAAGAAGGGGATTTGAAATGGCAAGATTGGCCAGAAGATAACTCTTTTATCGGTGCTATTATTCGCGATGGTGAGCAATCCGCGGTTGAGGCCGCTAGTGGTAAGTTGTTACGCTCCCTTGTTGCGGGGCAACCGATGCATCTATCTTTGATTACCGAGGACAACAAAGGTAATTT
>CAZYHI010000063.1:0-192 GCA_964647515.1 uncultured Micavibrio sp.
ATCCCTTGCTTCCTGTCTTGATGATTAGTGGCCATGGCACAATCGAAACTGCCGTCACGGCGATTAAACAAGGGGCGTATGATTTTATTGAAAAGCCATTTAAGTCTGATCGTTTATTATTGATGATGACGCGCGCCCTTGAAACGGCGGAGCTGCGCAAAGAAAATCAAACCTTAAAAGCGCAAAGCCATA
>CAZYHI010000063.1:202-10763 GCA_964647515.1 uncultured Micavibrio sp.
GATTGGTAACTCTTCGGCCATCGCACAACTCAAAAGCCAGATTGATAAAATTGCCCCAACAAACAGCCGTGTTTTTATCACAGGTGAGGGGGGAACAGGTAAGGAGGTTGTAGCAAAGACCATTCACAAATTATCTGAACGCAGTGGTAATCCTTTTATGGTGATTAATTGCGCCGCTTTACATCCTGAGCGTCTGGAAGAAGAATTATTTGGGCATAACAAAGATGGTGCGCTTCACAAAGGTATGTTGGAACTGGCCAATGGTGGGACTTTGTTTTTGGATGAAGTCGCCGATATGCCGCTTGAAACACAAGCTAAAATTCTCCGCGTCTTGCAAGATAATAAAATCCAACCTGTCGGCACGCAAGATAATATCAATGTTGATGTTCGGTTTTTGGCTTCCACGAATAAGAACCTTAACGATGTGATTGAAAAAGGAGATTTTCGTGAGGATTTATTTTACCGCTTGAATGTTGTGACTTTGGATATCCCCCCCTTACATAAACGTCGGGAAGATATTGAACCGCTTATTGCCCATTTTTTACAAAATTTTGCCGATAAGACAGGACGTGCACAACGTGCCTTAGGCAGGGATGCGTTAAGTAAGCTTGTGGCTTATCAATGGCCTGGTAATGTAAGGCAATTAAAGAATATGATGGAATGGATAACAATTATGACTCCATCGCCCGATCAAAAAGCTTTGTTAGATGTAGAGGACTTGCCGCCTGAATTTTCAAACCATAAAACATTAGAAAATAAAGCCGTTTCAACGGAATTTGAATATATCAATCAAACTTTACGTGAGGCACGGGAAAAGTTTGAAAAAACCTACCTGACGGCACAAGTCAGGCGGTTTAACGGTAATGTCTCTAAAACATCGGAATTTATTGGTATGGAGCGCTCTGCTTTGCATCGTAAATTAAAGTCTCTTGATATTTCTTTAAATGATGCCCAGAATGGAGGGCAGAATAATCACACTGAAATGACCATTCAGAAAAAAGCCTAATATTTTTTAGAAAGTTAATTAAAACATGCGTGTTATTATTGGAGGAGCAGGAGAGGTCGGTTTTAACATTGCCGCCCATTTGGCACGTGAAAGTAATGATGTGACTGTCATTGACCCCTCTGCTCAAATGATTGCGCGCATCAATATGGATATTGATGCCAATGGTATTGTAGGTTCAGTATCTAGCCCTGAAGTTTTGGCGGCGGCAGGCGCACAAGATGCCGATATGATTATCGCCGTTACTGCGCAAGATGAAGTTAATATGGTTGCCTGCCAAGTGGCGCATTCCTTATTTAATGTGCCAAAGAAAATTGCGCGTATTCGCGATCAAGTTTTTCGTGATCCTGCATGGGCAAATTTATTCAGCCGCGCCCACATGCCTATCGATGTGATTATATCCCCAGAGGTTGAGGTTGCTAAAGCCTTTGATACGCGTTTATCAGTTCCGGGCACAACCAGCGTTATTCCTTTGTCAGATGGAAAGCTTTATCTATGCGGTGTTCTTTGCGAAGAAGACTGCCCCTTGGTCAATACACAGTTAAGGCAGCTCGCAGATTTATTCCCTGATATGAACGCAAAAATTATTGCTATTGTCAGAAATGGTAAAGCGTTTGTTCCGAAAGCTGACGATCAAATGCTGATTAATGATGAGGTGTTTTTTGTTGGCGATACTTTAAAGTTAAAATATATTTTATCGACTTTTGGCCATGAAGAACAAAAGGCAGAAAATATCATCATCATTGGCGGTGGTGATATTGGTTTGAGCTTGATTAATAAAGTTAAAGAATCACAAAAAAATATTAATTTAAAAGTGATAGAACAATGCACCAAACGTGCGGTTGAATTGAGCGAAACGCTCGAAGATACTATCATTCTTAACGCTTCTGGGCTTGATAAAAAAATATTGGAAGAAGCCAATATCTCTAACACCGACACATTGATTGCGGTGACCGAAGATGATGAAACAAATATTTTAGCTTGTTTGCTGGCGCGACAATATGGTTGCCCACGTGTTATTCCTTTGGTTAATCGCGAAGCTTATAATGCCCTGACGGGGACATTGGGGCTGGGCGCGGTTGTTTCACCTAAGGCGATTACATCATCGACTATCATGCGTCATGTCCGTCGCGGACGGGTTAAAGCCGTTCATAATTTACTTGGTAATTTTGCTGAAGTGTTAGAGATAGAAGCTTCTGACTCAACGAATATTCTAAACACAGAATTTAAAGAAATAGGTTTTCCACCCAATGTATATGTTTGCGCCATTGTAAGGGATAAAGAAGTCATTATCCCTGATGCACAAAGTATAATCAAAAAAGGCGACCATGTTATTATTATGGCGGCACAAGGCCAAGCCTCAAAAGTTGAAAAAATGTTTAGCGCACAAGTGGATATATTCTAATGCCACGCTGCATCTATTTAAATGGTCAATATCTTCCATTATCTCGCGCGGGTGTATCCCCGCAAGATCGTGGGTTTTTGATGGGCGATGCGGTCTATGAAGTTATTGGCTGTATTCATGGACATTTTGCTGATGAAACGGGACATCTTGACCGTCTTGAACGGTCATTGAATGAGCTTCAAATGTCGATGCCTGTTGAACGTGAAACGCTCCGTTTTTTGATGCGTGAGGTTTTGCGGCGTAATGGCTATACAAACGCCGCGATTTATATTCAAGTCACGCGCGGCAGTGCAAAACGTGATTTTGGCTTTCCTGCACCTGATACACCGCAGACATTGATGATAATAACGTATGATTTTGACTTTGATAATCAAGCGGCTGTTACTAAGGGCGTAAAAATTAAAAGCGTTTCTGATATTCGTTGGAAACGCCGCGATATTAAAACAGTTCTTTTATTGCCGCAATCTTTAGCCAAGCAAACCGCTCTTGATAATGGGGCAGGGGATGCGTGGATGCTGGATGAAGATGGATACGTAAATGAGGCGTCCGCCAGTAATGTTTATATTGTTAAAGGTAATAAAATAATTACCAGCCCTGTATCTCATAATATGTTGCGTGGTATTACCCGTACCGCAATTGAAAAACTATGTCGTGATAGCGATATGATTTTTGAAGAACGTCAATTTAAATTGACCGAGGCCTTTGATGCCGATGAAGCTTTTAACACAAGCGCGACGTCTTTGATTGTTCCTGTTATTGATATTGATGGGAATCAAATTGGAAATGGCAAGCGCGGTAAAATTACCACATTACTTTATAATGAATATCGTGCCTATGTCGAAGGACTGCGTGGTGAGCAAGTGCGTTGGGAAGCAGGCTTGTAAATGATAAAGAATTATAAAGCCATTATATTTGATTGGGATGGCACTTTGGTTAATAGCGAGGATTGGGTTGTTGCCGCACATAACCATGTTCGCGCCGCTTTTGATTTACCCTTATGGACGAAGGATGATATTTTTAGCTCATCCAGCTTGTCTGCGCGTGAAACATTTCCTCAAATCTATGGTGATAAATCTGATGAAGCGATGGCGATGTTGATTGAACATACAACAAAACATAATTTAGAAAGTGCTGTTCCTTATGAGGGCGCGAAAGAATTGTTGCAAACCATTAAGGAAAACAAAATTCTACAAGGCGTTGTCAGCAACAAAAGGCATGAACCTTTAAATGAAGTGGCTAAACATCTGAAATGGGATGGTTATTTTTCTGCAATAATTGGTGCAGGATATACCCTCAGAGACAAACCTTCTGCGGAGCCTTTACTAACCGCCATGAAGGAGATTGATAATAATCTTACGCCTCAAGATATTTTATATGTTGGAGATACGGAAACTGACTTGCTCTGTGCCAAGAATACAGGATGTGATGCTGTCTTAATTCAATCTGACAAGCCACGCCCTGACTTGATTGATAAATACGCCCTTAAATACAGCTTTGATGGACTTAAAGCCTTTACCAAAGCTATATCCACCTTATGACCAGTGATAAATAACACTTGCTAAGGTTGTTTGATTTCTATATTTAAGCTATGAAGAGCTTGGGCAAACAAGCCTTCAACTATGAAATAATACATATAAAAAGAAGGATCACGCTCCCATGGCTGAAAAATCCCAAAACGTTCAAGACGTGTTTTTAAATAAAATTCGTAAAGAAAAAATGACCGTGACTGTTTTTTTGGTCAATGGTGTCAAACTTCAAGGTGTTGTCACTTGGTTCGATAATTTTTCTATGTTGCTTCGCCGTGAAAGCCATGTGCAATTGGTATATAAACATGCAATTTCAACCATTATGCCGGGTGGTCCATTAAATCTTCAAGAAGATGGTGAAGACGAACAGTAAGCCTAAATCTTGTCTGGAATAGATCACACCCCCAAAATTGAAACGGCGCTTGTCGTTCATCCTGTTTTTACAAATGTGCCAACATTGGAGCGCGGCGACATTGACCAAGCGGTTGAGGAAGCCTGCGGTCTTGTTGAGGCTATTAATCTAGAAGTCTGTGAAAGTCTTCAGGTCAACATAAACCGTATTAATCCGGGGCATTTATTTGGCAAAGGAACACGCGACAATATTGACGCGGCCATTAAGGCACATGAACCTAATATTGTGATGGTGAATTATACGCTGTCACCTGTTCAGCAACGTAACCTTGAAAAACAATTTAACGCTAAAATTATTGACCGTACGGGACTGATCTTAGAAATTTTTGGTGCGCGCGCGCAAACCAAAGAAGGGCGCATTCAAGTTGAGTTAGCGCAATTAGAATATCAAAAATCCCGCCTTGTGAAGGCATGGTCGCATTTGGAGCGTCAACGTGGCGGCACCAGCTTCGTTGGCGGACCTGGGGAGAGCCAGATTGAGATTGACCGTCGTTTGATTGCAGGGCGTATATCCAACCTTAAAAAAGAACTTATCAAAGTGCGTAAAACGCGAGAGCTAGGCCGTAAAGCGCGGGAGCGTATTCCTTTTCCTGTCGTCGCGCTTGTCGGTTACACCAATGCAGGAAAATCGACTTTGTTTAACCGTATTACGGGGGCTGGTGTATTTGCGCAAGATCTGCTTTTTGCCACGCTTGACCCGACCTTGCGCCGTATCAAGTTGCCCTCTGGTCGCGATGTTATTTTATCTGACACTGTTGGGTTTATCAGCGACCTACCGACGCATTTAATTGAGGCGTTTCGGGCGACGCTCGACCAGACGCAACATGCGGATATTATTCTCCATGTCCGTGATTCAACGCAAACCGATTATAACGCGCATAAGCAGGATGTAATAGATATCATGCATGACCTTGGTATTGAGTATGAAACGGACGAGCGTATTTTTGAGGTCATCAACAAGATTGATATTTGTGATGAAGCTCGGCGTGATGACATTATTCGTGATACAAAATTTCATCACAACATCATTCCCATTTCCGCCCAAACAGGTGAGGGGGTTGATGCATTGCTAGAAACGGTAGATGAGTTTTTATCCCGTCATTCAAAATCAGTGACTTATGCTTTGCCACTTTCGGACGGTAAAGCTCTTGCATGGTTGTATCAACATAGTGAAGTCATCGAGGCGAAAGAACATGCTGACGCCAATCATGTTTTAGTGCATATTGATGAGGCAAATCAAAACCGCTTTGAAGGATTATTCACTTATGCCCCACATGAACCCCGATAAAATTGCCGAGATTATAAAAGATGTCGCGCTGAGTAAAATCGTGCCGCGTTTTCAGGCTTTGCAGGATCATGAAATCTCGACCAAGTCAGGACCGTCCGATTTAGTGACGATTGCAGATTTAGAATCCGAAATTGAATTAACGCGTATTTTCAAAGATATATTGCCCGGCTCTTATGTTGTAGGTGAGGAGGCGGTTTCCAAAAATGAAATGGATATGAGCATCCTTGGCACGCAAAGTGACCCGATTTGGGTCATTGACCCTGTCGATGGCACACATAATTTTGCCCATGGCGTACCCCGATATGCGACGATTATTGCGCTTGTTAAGGGTGGTGAAACTGTTCAAAGCTGGATTTACGACATCCCCAATGACCGTTTAGCGGTGGCGGAGCAGGGGGCTGGCGTTGAGCTGTCAGGACAACGCATCACTTATCCGCAAATGGATAAATCGCTTAATGAAACGCGGGGCTTCATCAGCCGTAAGTTCTTGCCCGAAAAACTAAAAATTGAGCTGAAAGATGTCCTTGACCAAGAATTTGGCAATATTGAAACTTACCTTTGTTGCGCCCATGAATATCTCGATATTCTCGCAGGGCAATCTTTCTTTTCGCTCTATTCACGCATTCGTCCATGGGATCATCTGGCTGGTGCGATGATGATGGAAGAGACGGGCGGCTTTGTCCGTAAATGGGATAAATCACTTTATCGTTCCGGTGATGAACGCGGCGGTGTTATCTGCACGCCTAATGAGGGTGTGTGGGATGAAATTTATGGGCTGTTACTGGCGAAGTATTTGGGTTAATTGTTATTAATTTCTAAGTTTTCTAATTGAGTTTGTCTTGCCGCATTGGCTATAGCCGCGTTTCCGCCTACTGCGCCACCATGTCCAACCATAGGCCCAATATTGCCAGCATCATATGCCCCTGCCATTGCACCAAAACTGGCCATCACCATGGATGATCTTGCCCAGACAAAGTCTGGAATTGGAATAGATGAAACTTTATCAGCTATTTTACCAATGATAGGAAGTTTATTAATATTCGGATTGTTTGTGTCTCCACTGTTAATGATGGCCGTACCAACAGCGAGTGCAGAAAATACTCCAGAGGCGACAGCACCAGCACCTGAATGTTGTGTTGCAGCTGTGAATGCAGCAAGAGAGGCAGAAAATTCAGGTAAGTATAGAGTGTATTTTAAAAAATTGGGTGGTTGTTCAGCAAACTTTTTAAATGTTGTTTTTAAATTAGTAGGTAATTTTTTAATATTAGCTACTGCATTAAAAGCATTTTTACCCCAATTCCCTGTTGTATATGTACTGTTTCCTGACATTTGCGCACCAACGGTTGTATTGGCAAGAAAAAATCCACCATTAATTATAAAGCGTGGCACGTCTAACGTTATTGCTGATACAGCAGTCATTCCACCCAAAAATATCCCGTTTAAAAAAAGAGGTGCGCCATTGCTATTATAGCTTGGCATTTTTAGTTTTTCTAAGCTTCCATCAACTTTGTTGGCTATAGCCTCATTGAGTTGAGGGAGGCGGTAACGGATACCAAGAATAGCTGAATTTAAACCTAAAGAGGCGTATCCTAAGTATCTTAATGCTTCAGAAGGACTTTCATGATTAACCGTAGCATGCAAAATTGAAAAACCAATACCCGCAATTAAAGATGAATTCTTTTTATCTGCCAGCCAATTACCAACGGCTTTTACTCTATTTAATAAACCACCATTTTCACTCATGGTAGAGTTTATGTCATACGATTTCAAGTTATGTCAATAATTTATTTCTGTTTTTTCCACGCGGTAATCATATCTTCGAGAGTTAAATCTGAAAAGTCAGGGTGGTCACGTTCCATACCTTCAAAGCGTTTGATGAATTTATTATTCGCCTTACGCAGGGCTTCTTCAGCATCAAGTCCTTCCATGCGTCCGAAGTTCACGAGAGCAAATAGCAAATCTCCAAATTCTTCTTCTTTATCAATGGTATTATCCGCTTCTTTAAACTCGTTTATTTCTTCTTGAACCTTCAAGAACGCGTCATTTGAATTGCGCCATTCAAAACCCGTTTTCGCGGCTTTCTTTTGTAATTTCTGTGCGCGAAGCAGAGCGGGAAGGGCGCGTGTTACCCCATCCAATGCGCCATTGCCCTGCTGTTCTTTGTCTTTTTGGGCATCCCATATAGCGTGGACATCATCCGCGCTGCTGGCTGTTTCATCACCAAAAACATGCGGATGACGAGATACCATCTTGTCCGCCACGCCTTGCGCGATGTCATCAAAGTTAAATTCGCCTTTTTCAGAGGCCATTTGCGCGTAGAAAATCACTTGAAACAGCAAATCACCCAGCTCGTCTTTAAGATCATCGTTTGAGCCATGTTCAATCGCATCGGCGACCTCGTAAGCTTCTTCAATCGTGTGTTTTAATATGGTTTTGTTGGTTTGCTCAACATCCCACGGACAACCCGTGTCTGGATCACGAAGCCGCGCCATAACCCATTTTAACCGCTCAATCGCGTGAGAAAACTTGTTTGGCTCTTTTATTGGTATATTCGGCATTTAAAAACTATAATAACTATAAAAGAAGGTGACTATATATAGCACGAACTTACCTGTAAACTTTTAGTTAAGTTTACTGGTTAGGGTTAGTTTTGATCGGTATTACTTCTTTAATTTTTTCCCTCGTAAAACTATTACTCATTAAGACTTTTTTAGCCTTTTTTTGCTATTTTTAACTATAATTTGCTAAAATTATGAAAACATAGGGTTAAGGGGTTTTAATGGTTGGTTTATCAGCACATGAAAGAGCATTAGCAGATCAGGACGTTGTTTCTATGGCTGGTGGTGTCTATAAGTCTGCCAAAATATCAATTGGTTCAGATAACATTGTCAGGTTTGACAATTACCAAGAGCCATTCTCTTATCTTAACCAATACATTGATTTAGGCGAAAAAAATGCTGTTACAGATGCAATAGAAACTGTAAGAAAGCTTTCTACTCAAGATATTATTCAAGATAAAATTCTACAAGAAGTCTTAAATAAACCTGAATGGACTTATGATGATCGTACGACTTGGGAAAGCCGTGTTAGCAATATTGTTTCTGCGCGTTTTGATGAGATTCCAGGTTTAGATAGCTATCGAAATGCAATTCAATATGATGGTGTTACAAGGATAACAGATTTTAAAGATATGGCCCCTGATATTGAGAATGGAACATCTCTATTCGAATATGATTGTGAAACAACAAGGTCTCTAGAAGGAATTGTTTTAACTCTGTTAGAACAAGAAGAGGCGAAGTTATCTGATCAAACTCTTAAAAATGATAACTATAAAGTGAAGTCTAATTATATTGCTGTAAACGCTGGAGTTAAGTTTTCTATAAATACGCCTGTATCTGACCATGCTTTTTTGATGTCATCTTTAACAGGAAACATTATCGAGGGGGCAGCTGACCCTAAAAGGGATGGAGATTGGGGAACTTTAGCTTATAGAGACACTGGCAAAGAGTTCAGTTATGCTGATATGGTAGCTGGCAAGCTTGCTGTTTCCCAATCTATTTATATAGCCTCAGACGATCCTAGCAATGCTTCGAAAATGGTTTTTTCCCTTTCTGTTTATGGCACAAGACATGGTGAGGGAGATGCAGATGTTATCCAGCGACGTCAGGAGTTAATCGAAAAACAAGATTTTGACGCTTTAGGTAAACCAGATTCCCTTATATCAAGAGCACGAGAAGGTCTTTTTGGCGGTGGGTCAAGCTTTGATAGAGATAGTAAAGAAGTTAATGAAGAATATTTTAAATCGGCATTTGAGCATAAAGATGATGTGATTTTCACCGTTCAAAAGCCACAAGGAAAGCTAGGGTCTGCCGAAAATAAAACAGAAATACCAAAAGAGAAAACTCAAGAAGACACGTTTAATACAATTGGTGATTTAGAGAAGGAAAAGACTTTAGAGGACGTTCTGTTTGAAAAAGATGATTTATCAAAAGATCTTTTTGATAAGGCTTTTTTTGATAAAATGCATGATGTTTTAGAGGAAAACGGTTTTAAAGAAAGTGGAAAACCTGTCATTCTTCAAACTAAAAACGGAGATGATTATCTGTTGCATAAAAACTCTGAAGGAAAAGTTGGTGTTTATGATGTAACAGGTGACAAAATAAAGAATGTTCCAACTTTGGAATTTAAGGTTGAGGATAAAGTCACAGAACCCCCAGCACCACCAGTAAAGCCAGAACCGCAGACAATAGAAACTTGCCCTCAACTCCGAGGTGCCTCTTTTTACGAATTTGTAGATGGGCACGGCATTTTGAACGATAAAGGGAAATACAATGATGCAGATATGCTAAAAAATATGATCCATGCCGCAAAAGAGCTTGGACTTTCAGAAAATGTTTACGGTCATATTGAGGGGGCAATGGATGGTGGTAAGTTTTTGGAGACAGCCTCTTCAATTAGGGCAATAAGTGCATCACATGACGCATTAAAAGGCGCACAGGCGGAAGGGCTTAATAATATTGATCAAGAGCGCATGGTAGTAAAGACATTCTTTGAAAACATTACGGAGGAGAGTTTAATTGTCGATACAGAAGGTTTTGATGATAAAACACCCTATAGCAAAGAAGAACTTGAAAAAGTGCGTGAAATGGCAGAAGAAATGGATGGTCATTTTTTTGGTTCAACTGAATGTCAGGTGAGTGAGCTTCAAGGAAACTTTACTGGAGCTGCGATGCCTGATTCTGTAATTCAAACACCTGCGCAAAATGATGGGCTTAATGTAACTGCTCCAGACCTTGTGCCTGGTCGATGATTAAAAATAACCATATAATTTGTCGCAATCTTAATTATCACATTACTTTTTCCAGCCGAAAGGGCTTAGCTTTTTTCTGATCTTTTAATGATTAAAGATAGAGTGATAATATATATTA
>CAZYHI010000064.1:0-10451 GCA_964647515.1 uncultured Micavibrio sp.
AAAGATGTAAACTTAGACAATTTACCATCCTATCAGAGTCTAACCTTAAAATTTGTTACACATAGCAAACCAAAAAATGGTGAATCTTTTACACTAGATACCACACCCGCATCTATACATATTTTAAGTAATGAAGGAGGAATAATTAAAGCCGTAAATGACACTCCATTTAAATATTTTACAACTGGTGATGTTTTCGGTCTAAATAGGGTATTTAACGATTGTTCGGATACACGGTGGTTTCAAGCCAAAAATAACGTACGTTTAATAAGAATTCCTGCAACAGTTCTTAAACAGCTAAGTAATGAACACCCTCAATTAGATTCTAATATTAGAAACATGTTATCTCAACAGAACCAAGAGCTCGAAAATTATACCAGTTTCATAGCAATGCATAAAAAAGCTCAACAGCGCGTAGCGGAACGATTGATTTACCTTGCTGACAAAATGGGAACCGATATAAAATCAGGTACGTTAATTGGAGGTATTACACAAGAAGACATAGCATCGATGTCCTTGTGCGGAAGAGAAAAGGTTACCAGGCTTATTAACTCTTTTGCTGAAGTTAGCGTTTTTGTTAATAAGAAAACGCCAAATATTGGTGTTGTCGATGAGGCATTACCTACTAGTCCTTTAATAATCCCTGATCTTGATGCCCTTCGAGTCATGGCGGAACAAAAGGATATTACCCCTGATAATATACATGCGCGTATTCGAGAGTACAAAAGAGCAAATACTCTTGAAGCACGCGCGGTATAAGAATTAAACATCCAAATCAGCGAGTTTTGACGCTTGATCATCGGCGATAAGCGCTTCGACGACTTCATCAAGACCATCACCTGTCAAAATACCATCCAAATTATGCGAGGTCAGATTAATGCGGTGATCGGACACGCGCGATTGCGGATAGTTATAAGTCCGGATACGCTCTGACCTATCGCCTGAGCCAACTTGAGATTTACGATCTTCCGCTCGCGCATCGTCCAGCTCTTGCCTTTGCATATCATAAAGGCGTGACTTTAGCAAACTCATCGCGCGGTCTTTGTTTTTATGTTGAGATTTGTTTTCTTGAATAGCCACCGCCAACCCTGTCGGAATATGCGTCACACGCACCGCAGAATCCGTGGTGTTAACGTGCTGCCCCCCTGCCCCTTGGGAACGAAACGTATCAATACGTAAGTCTTTATTATCGAGCTGTATGTCTACATCTTCGGCCTCTGGCAGAACGGCGACAGTCACCGCCGAGGTATGAACACGTCCTTGTGTTTCGGTCTTTGGTACGCGCTGTACACGGTGTACGCCCGATTCAAACTTCAACCGCGAGAACACACTCGCCCCTGTCACCTCAGCAATAATCTCTTTATACCCACCAATATCACTGGGGGAGCTTTCCACAACTTCCATTTTCCAGCGTTGTTTAGAAGCATAACCACGATACATGCCGAACAAGTCCGCAACAAACAAGGCGGCTTCATCCCCACCTGTCCCTGCACGGATTTCTAGAATAGCATTCTTCTCATCCGCACTGTCTTTGGGAATAAGCGCAAGTTTAATTTTATCTTCTAAATCAGGGATCTCCTTATTAAGGCGCACCATGTCAGACTCGGCCATGGCCTTCATCTCGGGATCAGTCAGCATCTCGGCCAAATCTTCTTTTTCAGCCAAAGCATTTTCATAAGCATTCACGGTCTCCACCACAGGGTCTAAATCCGCGTATTCTTTGGATAATTTCACCATTTGCGCACCATCCAAACCCGGTTCAGCCATAAGCTGACCCAGCTCCTCATGGCGGCGTTTAATGGTCTGTAATTTATCGACGAGTGACATTTTAATTTGAGCCGTCATGCCCGCAAACGGGAGGACGCTTTCTTTTTTATTTTAGCCGTCATACGGACAAGTCCGAGGACGCTTTCTTTCACGGAATATTAACTAATTCAGCGCATAGTAATAGCAGGATATCAGGTATAAAAAAAGGGATTTATATGGACTGGGGCAGTACATTTCTATGGGCGCAGATAATAGGATTCCTCGCTATGTCCTGCTGTATTATCTCTATGCAATTTAAAACTTCAAAACAAATGATATTAGCTGCTGTACCAACAAATTCACTTTGGGCTGTACAGTATATGCTCCTCGGGGCACCAATGGGAGCAATTGCAAATTTGAGCAGTGCTATTAATAAACTTCTAATTGTCATTTTCCCTCAGAATTTTGTTCCATATCTACTTGGCTTTTACCTCATCTCTATATGGAGCATTGGTCTCTACCACCTAGAGATTTGGTATGCATTACTCCCATTAATAGCCGCTACAATAACAACCATCCCCTTAATTATTGATCGTGACAACCGACCTATTTATGCCCGTGCTGTGATTGTGGGCTGTTCTTTATGGGCATGTTATAACATAACTGTTGGGGCTTATATGGGGCTGGCATGTGACGCGCTAACCATCACATCATCTATCATCGGTATGTACCGTCATGAAAAATGGAATCTAAACAACTCACCGATAAACTTATTCAAAACATTATTCACCTTACCTTCTGCACCGTCAAAGGAGGTCGTCTATGTTTGATAATATATTTCTTTGGGCGCAGGTTATTGGTTTTATAAGCTTGTGTATTAATATCATCTCTTGGCAACTCAAAGATTCACGCCATATTATTATGTGCCATATCCCTGCCCGTGCATTCATGGCTACACAGTACATCATGCTTGGTGCGCCATTAGGTGCCGTCATGGATATTTGTTCTGTCTTTAGGGATAGCGGTATCTCTTTCATGAAGAAAAAATATGTTCCCTACATTATTTGTTTGTTTTTGTGCTTCGCGTGGAGCATTGGTTTGTTCTTTTTTAAAAACTGGTACGATATACTTCCCCTTATCGCCGTTACCATTTTATGCTTTGGCTTATACCAAAAAGATAACAGAGCTCTAGTTTCTAGAGCTCAAATTATATGTTCAACGCTTTGGCTGTTTTATAATGCTCTTGTTGCATCATATATGGGGTTTATCTGTGGTGCCTTTATTATAACTTCAGCCGTTATTGGCATATACCGTCATGAAAATTGGAATCTAAACAACTCACCGATAAACTTATTCAAATCTTTATTCATGATACCTCCTATCACCTCAAGGGAAGCAGCCCATGTTTGATAATATATTTCTTTGGGCGCAGATTATTGGTCTAACAGCACTCTGCTTTGGTATTTTTTCAATGCAGTTAAAAAACTCAAGACATATTATTTTATTTGAAGCCCCCTCAGGTATTTTATGGGGAATTCAATATATTCTACTGGGCGCCCACGCAGGCGCATTGATTAATTTTATGGTAGCAACAAGAGCTATTAGCCTAGTCTACGCCAAACAATCTTATCTCTTACCCATTATAGTTATTTACCTTATTACCGTGTGGGGAATAAGTTTTTATAATTTTCAAAACTGGGTTGACCTACTACCACTCTTGGCAACAACAGGAAGTTGCTACGTATTATTTCACAGAGATAACCGACCCTTAATTGCCCGAGGATTAATTTTAACAAGCAGTATTTGGCTCGCATATAATATCATAGTTGATTCTTGGGTTGGTATTGCTTGTTCTGTTTTCTATATAGCATCTTGTATTGTTGGCATTTGCAGGCACGAAAACTGGAATTTAAATAGATCACCGATAAACTTATTCAAATCATTATTTACTTTACCTCCCGTACTTTCAAAAGAGGTAGCTTATGTTTGATAAGTTCTTTTTCAAACTTAAAGAACTACTACTTTACCGTAAAACTCTCAGGCGATAGAGATACATTCCGCTTTACTTGTGCCGCCCGGCCAATGGTACCAGCATCTTTACCATCAATAAACACACTAACACCGCCTGCATTTCCTGTCGTCAAGACAAGTCCTTCTTCATCGGGAACAATATATTTATCGCCCGCTTTTAAAACCTGACTAATCAGCTTTTTACCTTGGGCATTCTTAATCTCTATCCAGCTATCTTGCGTGACCCGCAATTCCATTGGGTTTGATATTTCTTTAACAGCAGGTTCGGCCTTTTTAGCTTCTGGTGGGGGCTTCATCATCTCAACCTGGCTCTGTTTTAAAGCCTCAGGTATTGGCGGAATGGCTTCTTGATTTTTGGTTGGTGTGTGAAAAATCACCCAATAGGAAATCAATAAAATAAGTCCAACAAGTGAAGTCAAAATAATAAACGCATTTGGTGTGTTATTTTCAGCATAGGTAACAGGAAATTGTAAGTTCGGCTTTGCCCGTTTCCCCACCGATTGCGATTTAAATAAACGAACCATCTTATCGCCATCAAGGCCAAGATACTCTGAATAGGCACGCACAAAACCAATGGCATAAACACGCCCTGGCAGTTTATCAAGATTTAACTTTTCAAGTGCATCAAGCTGCGTACTACGAATACGAAGATTTTCTTCAACTTCCAGCAAGCTCTGCCCGTAATGCTCTCGCGTTTTACGCAAGATTTGCCCAACAGATTGGTCTTTGTAATTATCCAAATCTATAGGGGGCGTATTTTTAGGGGGTGTCGCAGCATCACTCATAGATAGAACCATAGCCTAAATTTTATGCGCTGTCATCCCGCACAAAAACGGCGATAAAAAGCCATTAGGCTGCTTCTTGTTGCTGAAACCACTGCGGAAAAGGGTCTTTCAGCTTTTCAGAAACTTCTTTGGCATCCAAATAGTCTTTTACAAGGCATTTATCCAATTGTTTGCGAATGGCTTCTTTATCCATTTGATCGTTTAAGCCAATAAACACAATTTCTTGCCGCCTATCGCCATAATCTTCAACCCAATATTGCTTGATGACGCCTTCGAAATTATCGCCATCAGGCCACTGATTTTTAGGGATGGCTGCCCACCAACGACCAATACCTTGATGACGCACAAATGCGCCAGCCTGAGACACCTCCCCCACATAATCAGGACGAGAAGACAGCCAGAAGAAACCTTTGGCGCGAACAACACCTTCCCATTCTTGATTGAAAAACGCATGAATTTTTGCGGGGTCAAATGGCTCACGCGCACGATAAACAAAGCTTGTAATGCCGTATTCTTCCGTTTCGGGAACATGCTCATTTGGGTTATACAATTCTTGCGCCCAGAGTGGATGTTCTTGCGCCTCCTCCAAATTATAGAGTTTTGTATCCATCACCTCGCTCATATCAACTTGCGACAAGGTTGTTTCAATAATTTTTGCTTTGACATTAAGACCGCGAATAATGGCTCTAACGGTTTCTATATCTTGTTTTGAAACTAAATCAATTTTATTAAGAATGATAACATTGGCAAACTCAATTTGCTCGACCAACAAATCAACAAGAGTACGCTCATCTTCTTCACCAAGACTTTCGCCCTGATCTTTTAGAAAATCAGTTGAGCTGTAATTCTTAATAAGGTTGGCGGTATCGACGACTGTTACCATCGTATCAAGTTGTGATACATCTGAAAGGCTGTCACCTTCTTCATCACGAAAATCAAATGTCGTTGCAACAGGGAGGGGTTCGGATATACCTGTACTTTCAATCAGCAAATAATCAAATTTTCCTTCTTGCGCCAGCTCACGCACTTGCTCCAACAAATCTTTACGCAAGGTACAGCAAATACAACCGTTACTCATCTCAACAAGTTTTTCTTCTGTACGGGAAAGATCAGCACCGCCTTTCTCAACAAGCGCCGCATCAATATTGACCTCACTCATATCATTGACAATGACGGCGACTTTTTTGCCTTCACGATTATTGAGGACATGGTTAAGCAGGGTCGTCTTACCAGCCCCTAAAAAGCCAGATAGAACGGTTACAGGAAGTTTCTTTTGATCTGTTTGGTCAACTGTTTGAAGCATATCAATGTGTCCTCTTGATTTATTAACTGTTATAATATAACAGTTTTATATCTTGTTATTTTTAAATTGCAAGAGACAATACAAAGAGAAAGTTGTATACATAAGATTATGACCCAGTCTATCATTAAAAACGCCTCAGATTACTGCGAGAAAAATAAATATCGTTTAACCGAGCCAAGATTAAAGGTTTTAAAAATCATTGCATCCAGTCACAAACCTCTTGGTGCTTATGAGGTATTAGAAAAACTAGGCAAGACTATTAAAAGCCCTAAACCGCCAACAGCCTACCGGGCTATTGAATTTTGGCGAGAACAAGGGTTCATTCATCGTATTGAAAGCTTAAACGCTTATACCACTTGTGAAGTTGGACATCGACATCAAGGATCGCAATTCATGATTTGTGATGATTGTGGTGATGTAACAGAAACACATCTATGCGATCTGCCTAAACCTCTAAAAGACAGCACAATAAAAAATACGTTTACGCCATCACGCTGGAGTTTTGAAATCCATGGCGTGTGTGGAAAATGTGTTTAAAGTATTTTACGCATCCAACCCATAGGCGGTATGAAGCGCACGAACCGCAAGTTCCAGATATTCCTTATCTATAATCACGCTGATTTTAATTTCAGAGGTTGAAATCACTTGTATATTAATATTCTTCGCGGCTAAAGTTTCAAACATAATTTTAGCCACCCCTGCATGAGAAACCATACCAATGCCAACCACAGATATTTTCGCAATATCAGGGTTCACATTAATCGTCGCAGAAGTTAAGCCTTCAATATTTTGTAAGCATGTAACAGCCTTATCCGCATCACTCTTGGGCGTGGTAAAGGTAATATCCGTTACTTTTCCATCCGCAGAAACATTTTGAACAATCATATCAACATTGATTTCACAATCCGTTAAGCTACCGAATATCTCGGCCGCGATACCAGGACTGTCAGGTACATTTAAAATCGTAACTTTCGCCTCACCTTTATCATAGGCGACGCCGTTCACAACTTGCTTTTCCATGATGTCTTCCTCTCTTGTGACTAATGTTCCGGGCAGGTCACTGCCGATTTCTTCTTCAAAACTGGATAAAACCTGAATAGGAATATCACGCTTATAGGCCATTTCGACCGAGCGTGTTTGTAAAACTTTTGCACCCAATGAGGCCAGCTCCAGCATTTCCTCATACGAGATTTTATCGATCTTCTTGGCTTTTTTGGTGATACGGGGGTCGGTTGTATAAACCCCATCCACGTCAGTATAAATATCACATCTATCCGCACCCAGTGCGGCGGCCAACGCCACTGCCGTTGTGTCGGACCCACCACGCCCAAGCGTCGCAATACGGTTATTATCCGTCACCCCTTGGAAACCAGCCAGAACGGCCACCTGACCGTCTTTTAATTGCGCGCTCATTTCTTCGGCATTAATATCTTCAATCCGCGCCTTACCATGCACGCGGCTACATAAAATAGGTACTTGCCAGCCCATCCAGCTGCGCGCTTCAACGCCCAGCTTTTGCAAGGCAATCGCCATCAGGCCAGCCGTCACTTGTTCCCCACTTGATACCACCGTATCATATTCACGTGCATCATAGGTTGGTGAAATCGTCGCGCAATGCTCCACCAGCTGATTGGTCACACCCGACATGGCAGAGACAATGACCGCCACCTCATGCCCCAACGCCACTTCACGCGCAACCTTACCCGCCGCGCGCTCAATCCGAGTTGTGTCCGCCACCGATGTTCCACCAAATTTAAGTACTATGCGTGTCATAATTTATAATGGAACATTCTTTATGTCTGAAAGTTTTTTACCTTTTATCCAATAACTTAAATAGATGAAAGGCGTATCAATAAGGGCAATGATTAATTTTGCAATAAATGCTGTCAAAATGATAGAAATTAGAACATCATTAGGAATGGTTCCATAAAACGCCATTGTGAAAAATAATATAGAATCCAAAAGCTGTGAAATTGTTGTGCTGCCAATATTTCTTAACCACAACTTATCACCTCTAGTTTTTTTATAAAACCAGTGATAAATCCAAATATCTAACCTCTGAATAATAATAAAACCAGCCAAGCTAACAAGTACAATACGTGCATTAGCATTAAAAAGGGTATCCATTGCATTTGATGCGCTTTCTGACGAGTCTGTATTTCCCAATAACAAAACCGATTGTTGTGCTAAGAATAAAAACAAAATTGCGGAAAACGCTTTCCAAATAAGCTCATAGGCTGCTTTTTTACCAAAATGTTCTGAAATGATATCTGTTCCCAAAAATATAACGGCATAGAACACTATTCCTACCGTTACTTCATAACCAAATACCATTGAAAACTTTTGAACAAATAAGTTTGCAAAAACATAGTTCAAAATAATAAATAATTCTAACCAGCGACGCCCCATACGCCAAATATACATCATTACAGCCCAATCAATTATAGCAATAAGAATAAATAACAGCTCATTCGACATTTTAGGTTTCACCTTTAATCAAATATGATATGAAGTCATTATGAATACAGTAAACCAGGCCGAAATTCAAAACTTTTCTAAAGATTCTGACCATTGGTGGGATGAGGCTGGGCCATTTAAACCTTTACATCTTTTAAACCCCACGCGCCTAAGTTATTTCAAGGCGCAAATTTGCGACCATTTTGGCTTGGATGAAAGCACCCCTACCCCTTATAAAGACCTAAAAATTATTGATGTTGGTTGCGGCGGTGGATTGGTGTGTGAGCCGATGGCTCGGCTTGGTGGCACAGTGACAGGAATTGATGCCGATGCCAACGCGATTAAAGTCGCGACCACGCACGCCAAAGATATGGGGTTGGATATTACTTACCAATGTCAGTCTTCGGAAAACTTAAATCAAAAATATGATGTGGTTTTGGCATTAGAGATTATTGAGCATGTCGACAATCCCGATCTATTCGTTAAAAGCGTGCTGAATTTATGCAAGCCCAATGGATTGGTTATTTTTTCAACGCTCAACCGTACGCCAAAATCTTATGCACTGGGCATTATCGCCGCAGAGCATATACTACGTTGGGTGCCACAAGGTACACATAGCTGGAAAAAGTTTGTGAAGCCATCGGAGCTGAGCCGTATGCTCAGAAATAATGGCGCGAAACCGCACGATATCTGCGGCATGATCTATAATCCACTAACCAAAGAATTTAAACTGGATAAATCCCGCGTTGATGTGAATTATTTTATGAGTGTTAAGCAGATTTAAGCGAAGGTGTTTCAGATTCATTCAGAATTGTATCATCACAGCTCATACTATCTCCTTCACTTAAACCATCATGCATTGGGTTTTTCATTGAATAAGGGTTAAAATTAGGCTTTATTGTAGACTTCCGTTCAGGCCCCAAAGACACAGTATTTTCAGATGATGTGTCACCCTTACTCCCGTAATCGTCAGACCATGAAGACCAATGAACCATTTTAAGCTCCTTTGAAAAGTTATAAATCTAATTAAACTTTTACCATAATACAAAATATTGTCAAACAAATTTTTCCTTATAGCCACAGCTTTTTGAAATAGCTATACTCCCTTTCATGTCAGGATTCTTTTTTACACTCATGATAATTGCGATGATTTTGGTTCTCGCCTCCCTCGCCGTTGGGTTATTTTCTATGGTAAAAGGTGGCGAATTTAATAAAAAATATGGCAATAAGCTCATGCGGATGCGGGTCACGTTACAAGGCGTCGCCCTCGCTTTGTTTGTGTTGGCGGTTTTGGCGCAAGGCTCTCATTAAAATAGTAAAAAAACCTTTTCCTGTCTTCCCCGCGCAGGCGGGGATCTGTATAGTATCTCTAAAGATTCCTGCTTTCGCAGGAAAAGCATAGAAGAAAGATTAAAAAATGAAAGTTTTAGTCCCCGTCAAACGCGCCGTTGATTACAACGTCAAAATTCGCGTTAAATCAGACAATAGTGGTGTCGAGCTTAACAACGTCAAAATGTCGATGAATCCCTTTGATGAAATTGCGATTGAAGAAGCCACCAAGTTAAAAGAGGCTGGCACAGTGACAGAAATTGTTGCGGTCACAATTGGCCCTGATAAAGCGCAAGAAACATTACGTACCGCAATGGCAATTGGTGCCGATCGCGGTATCTTGGTGGAAACTGATGCGCCGACAGATATTGGTGGCGTTGAACCGCTCGCCGTTGCAAAAACGCTTAAAGCCATCGTTGAAAAAGAAAGCCCTGATTTTGTTATCATGGGTAAGCAATCTATTGACGATGACAGCAACCAAACAGGGCAAATGTTGTCCGCGCTACTCGGTTGGTCACAAGGAACTTTCGCATCCGATGTTAAGATTGCTGATGGCAAGGCGACCGTAACCCGTGAGATTGACGGCGGTTTAGAAACCATCGAGATCAAACTACCCACCATTATCACCACCGACTTGCGTTTGAACGAACCCCGCTATGCCAAGCTTCCCGATATTATGAAGGCGAAGAAAAAACCGCTTGATGTGATGAAGCCCGAAGATTTAGGTGTTGATTACACGCCGCGCTTAAGCGTTGTTAAAGTTGCTGAACCGCCTGTGCGTCAAGGTGGCGGTAAAGTCG
>CAZYHI010000065.1:0-10360 GCA_964647515.1 uncultured Micavibrio sp.
CATAAAATGGCGGGTCTAAATGTGAAAATGTCAAACCTATGTTCTGAAATTACATTGCCAACAGGGCGTGACCATATGGGTAATGATAGAACGGCGGTTTGTTGCCTGTCCTCGCTCAATCTCGATAAATTTGATGAATGGCAGGATGAACCAATGTTTGTTGAAGATATCATGCGAATGCTTGATAACGTCCTCAGTGATTTTATTGAAAAAGCGCCCGATAGTATGAAGCGGGCCAAATACGCCGCCATGCGTGAGCGTTCGGTTGGCTTAGGCGTTATGGGCTGGCATTCATTCTTACAATCAAAAATGATTCCGATGGAAGGCGTGATGTCGAAAGTTTGGAATCGTCGTATATTCCAACATATTAAACGTGGTGCCGATGATGCCTCTCGTAAATTAGCCGAAGAACGCGGTGCGTGTCCTGATGCGGCGGATTACGGTATCCAAGAGCGTTTCTCAAATAAGATTGCGATTGCGCCAACGGCGTCTATCTCTATTATTTGTGGCGGGTCTTCTCCAGGTATTGAGCCTGTGGCGGCGAATGCCTATACGCATAAAACTTTGTCAGGTTCTTTCCCTGTGAAAAATAAATATCTGATGGCACTCTTGGAAGAAAAAGGACAAAATACAGAAGATGTATGGAGCTCAATTTTCACCAATGAAGGATCTGTTCAACATCTTGATTTCTTGAACGAAGAAGAAAAAGATGTCTTTAAAACTGCATTTGAAATTGACCAACGTTGGTTGATTGAACATGCGGGTGACCGTGCGCCCTTTATTTGTCAGGCGCAGTCATTAAACGTGTTCCTTCCTGCGAACGTGCATAAAAAAGAATTACACAATATTCATATGGATGCGTGGAAGAAGGGCGTGAAATCACTTTATTACTGTCGTTCAAAATCTATTCAGCGCGCTGAGAGTGATGCGTCATGGACACGAAGCCGTGAAAGTCAAGGTCGAGAACCAGAGTTAACAGCCGAACCGCAGTATGAGGAATGCTTAAGCTGTCAGTAGGTTTTAAAACAGTGTAAGAATTTTAAAGGAGCCGAAAGGCTCCTTTTTTCTGGTTGTTGCTTGAGCTGTCATTCTCATCAGACAAGTAATTAATCGTTGGCGGTTTGTTGCTCTACTGCATATTGTTCTGCACGTAAACAACCTTCTAAACCACATTTATAATCTGGGTATTTAAGCTCAACCCCTAAATCAGTTTTAATTTTTTCATTACGAACAAACTTATTATCATTATAAAAACTTAAGGTAATAGGGGCTAGATTTGCTTGTTCATAGGGCACAATTGGTGGCGCGGTTTGTCCCAACATCTCGCATGCCTGCCCAATGACATCGTAACTGGGTGCAGGACAATCATCCGCCAAATTATAAATAGCCCCTGGGTTTGGATTGGCAATGGACTTTAAAAGAACCTGAGCGATGTCTTCCACATGGATGCGGTTAAATTTATGCCCTGGTTTATCAATGCGGCGGGCAACTCCCGCCCGTACTGAATCCAGCGCACTACGCCCAGGGCCATAAATACCCGCAAGACGAAAAATATGAACAGGGACGCCATGTTGATGAAGCAATGATAGCCATTGTTGCTCTGCCAACGCACGTTTTGATCCACGTGCTGATGTTGGTCGTATCTCTGACGCTTCGCTGACCTCACCGCCATCACGGTCACCATAGACACCTGTGCTCGATAAATATCCTACCCATTTTAAATTTTTTAAACCAATTAAATCTTGGGCATACGCATTAAAAACAGGGTCACCTTCTGTTGTTGGTGGCACAGATAATAAAAGGTGGGAAAAACGATCAAATAAAGTGGGAGGATCAACAATAGGATGTTCTTCATCATAAATACGGGCGCGAATTCGTCGCGATAGCAGTTCGCGCTGGCGCTCAACATCACGCGTTGTCCCTCCTAAGGTCCATCCTGTATCTTGTGTTTGTAATGCGTGACCTAAATAATCGGCTGTATAGCCATAACCAAAACAAAAAAATCTTTTACGCATCATGTGATTCATACTCTAGGTTGTTATTTTGAATTGGAAACAGTTTTAAAAATCAACATTCTCATAATGTTGCGCGGGTTTAAAGCCAGGAACTTTATCCTCTAAAAGGGCCTTAAAACTGGGGCGCGACTTAATACGCGCATACCAATGCGCCGCGCTTTGGTGTTCTTCCCATGGAACATCGCCAATATAATCGATGGCCGACAAATGCGCGGCGGCCGCAATATCAGCCAATGAAAAATTATCACCTGCTAACCATTTTCTTTTTTCTGTCAGAAAGCCGATGTAATCCAAATGATAATGAATATTGGCGTTCCCCGCGCGGATTGAAGGGGCATGTGGTTCACCTAATTTCAACATAGGTTTCATTAATTTTTCACCCAATAAATTGTCAGATACTTCGCGGTTAAACTTAACATCGAACCAGCCAACCAAACGCCGCGTCTCCGCCCGTTGAATAGGGTCAGTACCCAATAAATTATTCTCAGGATAAACTTCTTCCAAATATTCGCAAATTACTTGGGAATTGGCCAAGGTTGTTCCATCAGGTTCTACCAGAACAGGAACATCACCTGCAGGGTTCATCGCCAAAAATTCTGTACGGCGCTCCCATATTTTTTCGATATTATCTTCAAACGGCAAAGATTTCTCCGCCAGCATAATGCGGACTTTACGGGAAAAAGGATGCAGCCATAGATGATATAACGTTCTCATATGAAAACAGTGTAACCGAATTTTTTGCCGCCGCCTAGGGGCTTGTAATGATTAAGATAATTAGTGAAGTGGGTTAGATTTTAACGATTTTGAGCAAAATCGTCACTCTTATAAGAAATTATGATTAAAAAACCACACTCCAATCATGCCACCAAGGATAGCAAACGCCCAAACAAGCAGGCTATATACCTTATATTGTGATTTATTATCTTGAATTTCTGATTTACCGTGATGGCGCAAAAGCACGTTAATCGTACCTAATCCAACTCCGAAACCAATCATCGCGCCAAATAAACCAAAGATGTAGACCATATGAACTTTATTCTCTATTGTGAACTTTAACTTATAAATGAAATATTAGCGAAAAAAATGCTTCTCTACCATATCCTAATTTTATCGATCATTCAGGGTTTAACAGAGTTTTTACCTGTCAGCTCCAGTGGGCACCTTGTCCTCACCCATCATCTCATGGGCGAAGGTGGTAAAGATTTATGTTGGGAACAAAATCGCCTGATGGACGTGGCGGTACATGTGGGGACCTTGCTCTCCGTCCTTGTTTATTTCCGCAAAGATATATTTATGATGATCGGCGGCGTTGTGAAACCAAAATCTGAAGGGTTTCAACTGTCTTTAAATCTAATCATTGCCTCCATTCCTGTTATTATCATTGGATTCATCATCCAAATGTTTGAATTCTCCTTTTTATGTTCATTGCACGTTATGGCGTGGATGATGTTGATTTTCGGGGTCGTCTTAATGATTGCTGATAAATTTGATGCCAAACGGTCTTTAGATAAAATGGGCATCAAAGACGCTATTTATGTGGGTTTATCTCAGGCTCTCGCCCTTATTCCGGGTGTCAGCCGTTCTGGCATCACCATGACCAGCGCACGATTCTTAGGCTTTAGTCGCGTTGAAGCGGCAAGATTTTCGCTTCTTCTGTCTATTGTCGCCATTAGTGGGGCAGGGTTTTTAACCAGTCTTGATCTGTTTGAAGAACAAAGCTTTATCCTCAATAATTCAGTCTTTATCGCGATTGCTTTATCGTTTTTGGCAGGATGGATTTCCATCATCTTAATGATGAAATGGTTATCAAAAGCTAGTTTTAAGCCTTTTGCCATCTATCGTATTATCTTAGGGGTTGCCTTATTGGCATTGCTCTATGGCGGTGTATTGTAAAAAAAGCGTACAGATCATCCTTTAATTGAGTTGCGCAAGTGTGATTTTACTCTCCCCATAAGTTTTCTCTAATATAATATTAATATGGGGACAGGATATTATTCCGTGTTTTGCTGTTTCAATTACAAAACATGCCTCATTACTAAGCCAATCGTTATCCAGTAAGGACTCTATTGCTTTTGCAACAAGTTCTTTATTGTACGGCGGGTCTAAAAAAACAAGCGATGCGGGTTCTATCTTATCGGGCTTTGGTTTGGTTTTCGTCGTATCTTGTAACATGACATGGCAAAAATTCTCTTCTTTTAATGCTTTAATATTTTGCGTCGTTAATACAATAGAATCACGATCTTTATCAAAAAAACTGGCGAAGCGCGCGCCTTGCGATAAAGCCTCTAATCCCAATGCGCCTGTTCCACAAAATGCATCAATGACAATGGCATCGACGACCAGCCCACGTGAATTTAAGATATTAAAAACCGCCTGACGCACTTTATCCGATGTTGGGCGTACGTTATTATCCTTGGGTGTGAAAAGCGTACGGCTGCGATGTTTGCCACCAACGATTCTCATTTTTTGAAAAACCCAACTAATTGCTCTTTCAAAACTTTCGGTTTTATTTCCAGTACCGCGCCTTTTTCAATTTTACCAAGCTGAAACGGTCCATAAGATGTACGTATAAGACGATTAACCTTTAAATCAATGGCTTCCATTACGTTACGAACCTCACGGTTCTTACCTTCTTGTAAGGCAACTTCAACCCAGACATTATCGCCTTGCTGTTTATCCATCGTCGCATCAATACCTTTATATCGTATTTTATTATGCACGATTCCTTTTTTAAGTTTATCAAGTTGCGTCTGTGATGTACGCCCATAAGAGCGTACACGATAACGCCTAATCCATCCCGTCGCGGGAAGTTCCAAATGCCTTGCCAGCTCACCATCATTGGTCAGCAATAACAACCCTTCGGTATTAATATCCAAACGTCCTACCGTCATTACACGCGGTAATTCTTTGGGTAATTTATCAAAAATTGTTGTCCGTCCTTGTTCATCCCTATTACTCGTCACCAATCCAGCAGGCTTATGATAGAGAAATAACCTTGTACGTTCTTTCTTTGGCAATGCGCGCCCATCAACAATAATGTCATCATCATCGGTCACCACCGTTGCAGGTGTCGTCAGAATATCACCATTCAGCTGTACGCGACCAGCGGCAATCCAGCGCTCCGCATCACGACGAGAGCATAATCCCGCCCGTGCCATACGCTTGGCAATACGTTCGCCTTTACTTACCGCATCTTTATCCATTATTGTCCTTTCCATGACTTTGCAAGATGACCATACATATATGCACGCCGCATTGGAAGAGGCAGAATTAGCTCGCCAACGCGACGAAGTACCCATTGGTGCAGTTTTAGTGCATCGCCAATCTGGTGACATTGTCTCTCGTCAGGGTAATAGAACAATCGAAATGAATGACCCAACCGCCCATGCGGAAGTGTTAGTCATTCGCGAGATGTGTGAAAAAATCGGCGCTCAACGAATCCCTGATTATAATCTCTATGTCACGTTAGAGCCTTGTACGATGTGCGCGGCGGCAATAGCTTTTGCACGCATTCCACGGCTTATTATTGGTGCGACAGATGAAAAAGGTGGCGGGGTTCTTCATGGTGTAAAGTTTTTTGACCAAGCCACTTGCCATCACAAAATAGAAATTAGCCACGACGTCATGGCTGATGAATGTAGTGCAATCCTTAAAGAATTTTTTAAATCTAAACGTGTTTAAGCAGCTTTATTTTTTTGTGCTTTGACCGCACGCCAACCAATATCACTACGGTTAAACCCATCAGGCCAGTCAATTTTATGCACGCCTTCATAGGCTTTGCCTTGCGCCTGTTCAATCGTATCACCGATACCGACAATCCCTAAAACGCGACCACCACTATTAACCAGAGTATCGCTGTTATCTTTCATTGTGCCTGCATGAAAAACTTTGATGTCTTGCATATTATTTGCAGCAGATAAGTTTTTAATTTCCGTTCCTTTTTCATACGACCCTGGGTAACCATTCGCCGCCATAACAACGCACAACGTCGCTTGCTCATTCCATTGTACTTTATCCTTATGCTCCGCCAACGTGCCTGTATCCGTTGCCAGTAAGAGATCAACAAGATCACTATCAAGGCGCATCATAATGGGTTGGCATTCTGGATCACCAAAACGAATATTATATTCAATCATTCGTGGCTCACCATTGACAATCATCAACCCTGCATACAACACCCCTTGGAAAGGCATACCGTCTGCTTTCATGCCTTGAACTGTTGGTTCAATAATGCGCGTTAAAATCTTTTGTTCTAACTCGGCACTCATCTGATGAAAAGGCGAGTACGCGCCCATGCCGCCTGTGTTTAAACCTGTATCACCATCACCAACACGCTTATGATCTTGAGCAGAGGTTAGCGGTAAATATGTTTCACCATCGGCCAAAGAGAAATAACTAATTTCCTCGCCTTCCATATATTCCTCAATGACCAGCTCCATCCCTGCATCACCAAAAGCTTTACCTGACAGCATATCGGTGGCGGCCTCAATGGCTTCTTGCTCCGTCATCGCAATAATCACGCCTTTACCTGCCGCCAAACCATCGGTTTTAATAACAATCGGTGCGCCTTGTTCTTTAATATAAGCCACTGCTTTATCAATAGATTTAAAGCGTGCATAAGCCGCCGTCGGAATATTATGACGGGCAAAAAAGTCTTTCATAAAGCCTTTAGAACCTTCTAATTGCGCCGCATCTTTATTAGGCCCAAACACCGCAATATTTTCTGCACGCAACGCGCTTGCTAAACCAGCAACCAAAGGAGGTTCTCCACCAACCACAACAAAATCAATATTATTATCTTTTGAAAATTTTACGATGCCTTCAATGTCTTCGGCGGCAATATCAACGCACTGCGCCACATCCGCAATACCAGCGTTGCCCGGCGCACAAAAAAGTTTATCGCATTTTGGTGATTGCGCCAGTTTCCAAGCCAGTGCGTGTTCACGCCCCCCTGATCCAACAACAAAAATTTTCATGATTTAAAAGCTCCTTCAAGTTAAGTTGCTATTCGTTTAGCATAACTAACGATGCATTACCACCCGCGGCTGTTGTATCAATGCTAATAACTTTTTCGGTTGCAAAAGCGTGTAGATATTGCGGCCCACCTGCTTTTGGCCCTGTGCCTGATAAGCCACGCCCACCAAAAGGCTGAACCCCGACAACCGCGCCAATTGTTCCACGATTCACATAGACATTCCCAACTTTGATTTGACGCGTTACCTTATCAATAAAGCTTTGGATACGGCTGTGAATACCAAAAGTGAGGCCGTATGTTAATCCATTTATATCTTCAATTACTTGCTGGATGTCATTAGAGTTGTAGGGTATAACATGAAGAACTGGGCCAAAAATTTCTTGTTGTAAAACGTCTAAACTATCAATTTGCACCGCCAAAGGTTGGAAGAAATGCCCTTGGTTTATCAACCCATCTTTTATGGGGGATTGCGCAATAATATGCCCAACACCTTCAAGCCGTACTTTATGATGAGCAACATGGCGATAGGCCTGCTCATCAATCAAAGGGCCAATATCTGTCGCAATATCAGCAGGATTACCAAGATTTAATTCAGCCATCGCCCCTTGCAACATTAATATCGTTTTATCAAAAACATCTTCTTGAACATATAAAATACGACATGCTGAACATCTTTGCCCTGCCGATCCAAAAGCGCTTTGCACGACATCATCAATCACTTGTTCGGTCAGCGCAGATGAATCAACAATCATCGCGTTCTGCCCACCTGTTTCAGCAATCAGCTTTGTGATACCACCCTCTTTACTTGCCAAAGACATGTTGATCGATTGTGCCACTTCTGTACTGCCCGTAAAGGTTACACCTGCGACATCTTGATGATCAACCAGCATCGCGCCCAAATCACCATCACCAGGTAAGAATGTAAAAACTTCGGACGGCACGCCCGCCTTTAAAATCAAATTTGCCAAATAAGCCCCTGTTAATGATGTTTGTTCTGCAGGTTTGGCAATGACGGCATTCCCAGCCATAAGAGCAGCAACGATTTGTCCCAGATAAATAGCAATAGGAAAATTCCACGGGCTGATACAAACAAAAATTCCACGCGGTTCTAACTTATATATATTTGTTTCACCTGTTGGGCTTTTTAGGATGCGGCCATTTTCTAAAAAATCACGGCGGCCATGCATCGCATAATAATAACAAAAATCGATGGCCTCGCGCACTTCATCATGAACATCTTTTAATGTCTTTCCGCCTTCACGCACGCATAAGGACATTAACTCAATCTTATGTTCTTCTAATAAATCGCCAATTTTTTCTAAACTTTTTGCGCGCTGTGCTGTCGATGTTTGCGACCAAATTTGTTGCCCTATTTGTGCCGTTTGAAAAACCTTATCAATCATGTCTGAATTGGCAAAAGCAACATCACCAACATCATCGCTTTTTAAAGCAGGGTTTATCACAGCATGAGAATTACCTTTGGACTTTTTCTTTCCTGCAATCATGGGCGCGGCGTTATAACGCTTTGCACTATATTGATTGGTTATTGATTTTATAACACTTTCAATTTCATCAGGATGATTAAAATCAGTCCCCGGTGAATTTGCACGTTTTTGACCATATAAATCTTTTGGTAATGGAATCTTAGGATGATATTTTAAATCATTGTCTTTAACTTTTTGCACAGGATCAACGGCGATTTCCGCTGGCTTATAATCTGCATCATAAATTTGATTGACGAAGGATGAATTTGCGCCATTTTCAAGCATGCGGCGAACAAGATACGGTAATAATTCTTCATAAGGGCCTACAGGGGCATAGGCACTGACCGTGATCTCATGGTCTTTTATAATTTGGTTATAAAGTGCATCACCCATGCCATAGAGTTTTTGAAATTCAAAACCATCTACATTTTCACCTGCCATCTTGATAATCGCCGCAACGCTATGGGCGTTATGTGTTCCAAACATCGGATATAATACATCACGGTGACGCAGTAACTTTTGTGCACATCTTAAGTAAGATAAATCCGTATTTGATTTACGTGTATAAACGGGATAATCAGGCAAGCCTTCAACTTGTGCATGCTTTATTTCGGTATCCCAATACGCCCCTTTAACTAAACGTACTTGAATTTTACGATCATATTTTTTTGCGAGCGAAATCACATGATCTAAAAGAACAGGTGCGCTCTTTTGATAGGCCTGCACGGCTAAGCCAAAGCCTTGCCATTTATGAAGGGATACTTCTTTACAAATATTCTCAATAATTTCTAAAGAGGGAAACAAACGCGCGACCTCCTCAGCATCAATAGTCAGTTGAATATCATTCTTGGCCGCAACCTCACAAAGGGCCAATAATTTTGTCGTAATGGCAGGAATGCAAATATGTTTTTGTGCGTATTCATAACGTGGATGAAGCGCAGATAACTTAATCGAAATTCCCGCACGCTGTTTTTTCTTATTTTTATTCTGTTCACTAATATCATGCAACGCCCCTAAATAGGCTTGATAGTAATGCTCGGCCTGCCTTTGGGTACGTGCGCCTTCACCCAACATATCATAGGAAAAACGAAAGCCTTTTTCTTCCCATTTTAGGGCATTTTTTGCCGCACCATTTAACGTTTCACCAACCACAAATTGTTTGCCCAAAATACGCATGGCTTTTGACATCGCCTCACGAATAACAGGTTCACCCATTTTAGAAAACAAGCTATTCATTGTCCCACTTGTCAGCTTAAGCCCTAAACCTGCCGCTTTGGTCATCCAATTTTTATCACCTTTGGCCGCGGTTCTTAACCAATTTGTCCCTGCCACCTTATCTTTAATCAAAGCATTGGCAGTTTGCGGATCTGGAATACGAAGCAAAGCCTCGGCCATATTCATCAAGGCCAAACCTTCAGATGTATTTAATCCATATTCTTGGAAGAAAGATTCCAAACTGCCCGGCTTACGGCGCGTTTTACGAATACGCTTTATAAGATCAACAGCATAATCTTGGGCGTCTTGCGCGCGCGCCTCATCCCACTGAAGCGCACTTAGCAGCTCTTCCACCGCATCGGTTTCTGATATCGTTAAATAATCTGATATATGTTGTGACATGAATTAAGGCTCTTTAAATATTGTGCTTTATCATCGCAGACTATAGATTATTTTACTATGGCATCTGATGATTTATTCACCGTAGCGCAGAAAAGTAACGCGCCAAAAGAACAGCCCAATAATATTGGCTCTAACGTTCCAGAGATGAGCGTGATTGACCTTGCCAATGCGCTTAAAAAAACATTAGAGCAAAATTTTTCACATATTCGTGTACGTGGCGAACTCTCAGGCATTAAAATCGCCGCTTCTGGGCATTTGTACGGTGACAT
>CAZYHI010000066.1:0-10359 GCA_964647515.1 uncultured Micavibrio sp.
CATTTTATAGATTGTATGAATAAGAAAATGGAGCGGTGAAGGGGTTAATATTTAAACCTTAAATAACTGATATATAATAATTTATATCGTTACTAACTATAAAAATGCCCCCATTTATGCCCCCAAGTGACATTAATTTGCCATTTTAACCATAGATAGAAATTGTTGGAGACGTTCTGTCTGTGGATTTGAAAGAATTTCTGCTTTACCTTGTTCTACAACTTTACCTTGATCCATGAAAATAATTTGATCGGCGGCTCTTTCTGCAAAACCAATAGCATGGGTAATGAGAAATATACCAATATTACGTTCTTTAAGATGCGTTAGCTTGGTTAAAATACGGGCGGTCTGTTCAACATCCAAAGCAGATGTGATTTCATCAAGAAGCAAATATTGGGGGTTCAAAATAAGCGCCCTTGCCATTGCTATACGCTGACGTTGTCCAAGTGATGCCTGATTAGGATAATGATCAATAAAATGTTCCATATCAAATAATTCAATCAATCCTTTAATATCTTGTTCTGCATTTTGGTTATGATTGCGAGCAGGAAGCATAATATTTTCACGTAACGTTAAATGAGGCCACAAGAAAAGAGATTGGAATACCGCTGTTAATTGCGGCCATGGTGGTGTTATTTTGACGCCTCTCTCTAATGGAAAGCTATACGGATTATCATCAACCGATATAGTTCCACTTGACGGATAATCAAGAAAAGCCAAAGCACGTAGCAACGTAGTTTTACCCGTACCGCTTGGTCCGATCAGACATGTAATTTTACCCGGTTCTACCGCTACATCTATACCATTTAAGACAAATTGATCACCAAATGATTTATGAATATTCTGTGCAGTGAGCATTATTCACCAACTTGGTATGGTTTTGCCACACGCAGATAACTGCCTGGATAGCGTTCATGATTTTGAATAATTTTTTCTATCTTTCCATTATTAAGCAAAGCCTGCGTAGCGTTATTTACTGCTTGGCGTAGGTCATGTTCACCTTTTTTTATACCTAGAATCTCGGCAAAGACACGGAGGGGGCGATCTGTTTCTATCTTTCGTAAAGTATTTGGGTTTGTCTTTAAAAAATCTTTAACGGTATCTTCTGATTTGAACGCTACATCAGCTTTTTTATTTACCACGTTTAGCAATAATTGTGCTGAATCACTTATTTGGGGTAAGCTTACTAATGAAGCTTTTGGGAAATCGACTTTACGAATATCTTCGGAGATTTCACCGTCAATAGTTGAGATTTTTACGTTAGGATCGTTAATATTTTTTATATTTCCATCAAACCTTTTATCTTCGGTGCGTACCCATGCCCAAACAGCTTGATATGCGTATGGTTTTGTATAATCAATAAGATGTTGACGCGTTCCATCAGCCCATAACGAAGCGCAAAAAATATCAAATTTTTCTGTATCTAATGCAGTGGCATAATCTGCATAACTTGTTTCCTGTGTCCATTCCACTTTAACGTTCAAGGCTTTCCCTAATGCTGTCATATAATCGTAGAGAATACCCGAAAATTCACCTGTATTAGGGTCTTTTTGCAATGCCGTTGGCCATAGCGCGTAACCACAACGAATGGTTTTAGATTGCAAAATCCGTTCATATACAGAATCCTTTTCATGCGCTAAAACGGGAAGTGAAAGGGATAAAAAAACCAGAGTTATTAGTACAGTTTTCTTCATTTTTACCTCTCATACGGTCTTTTAAGGCGATAATACGTACCCGGAAATTCTTCGTATTTTGAAATGATTTCATCAACTTGACCGCTTTGAATAATTTCATGCAGGGCAGTATTGAGCATTGCTTTTAGTTGAGGCTCGTTTTTGGGTAGCATAATCGTATTGCCGAAAGCACGAATTGGTTGGTCTTCATGTATTGATTTAAGCTTTCCTGGATTATTGTCGTTATATCTACGATAATTTGCCATGTAGGTGAAAGCCACATCGGCTTTTTGTGATGCCACATTTTCTAATAACATTGAGACATTGGTTGTTTGTGGCATTGAAAATGTTTTGGCTTTAGAAAAGTTAAAAGCAGCAATTTTCTCTGCGGTTTCACCATCGATGGTTGAAATCGTAACATTAGGATCATTAATCTTCATTCGATCATCATCAAACCGTGTATCCCCTTGGCGCACAAAAATACCAACTGGCGTGTACATGAAGGGAATTGTAAAATCAGCTTCTCTAGCAATAGCGGCAGAGTTAAAAACAGAAGAACAAATAGCATCATACTTACCGTTTTCTAATCCTGCGGTCATTTCAGTAAAACCAACTTCATCTCCCCATTCAACTTTTAAGTTTAAGGCTTTAGCCACAGCTTCAGTTACTTCATAACCTATGCCTGATAGTTTGCCAGTATTGGGGTCCTTATTAAATTCTGGCGGTATAACAAAGTAAGTACAGCGTAATGTATTGGTCCGTATTACACGCTCGTAAACAGACTCTTTTTCATGCGCTAAAACAGGGAAAGGAAAAAAGAAAAAGGCTAAGGTTATGAGTATTATTTTTTTCATTGCTGACCTACCTTTGGAATATTGACTGTTGTTTTCATATGTTTTTCTCCTAAATATTTAGTCATAATTTTTTCAAGCGTTCCATCTGCCTGCATATCAAAAATAGCCAAGTTTATCATGTCTGTAAGAGAGGTTGATCCTAGAGGTAAGGCTACACTAACTTGAACGTGTGTTATGGGCTTATCAGGTGCCGCAAGTTTTAAAGAGCCAGGACGCTTTTCATTCACATCTTTTACAACGATCCGATCACAGGTAGCAACACCATCTACTTTTCCTGCTGCAATCCACTGCATCGCCTCACTAAAAGGTATGTTATCCGATATGGCAACAAATTCTGCTTTTGGAAAAACAGTTTTTGCAATTTGTGCAGAAACATCTCCATCATAACCTATAAGCTTTTTGTCGGAGTTATTTAAAGGCTCTGTTGATTCATCATATTCTGTGGATGAGCCTGCTACGCACGGACTAACAGATTGATAATAGATCGGATCAGAAAACTTCATTCCACCGCCACGTGCAGGTGTAGCCCAAAGAACACCACAAAAAGCATCATAACGCTTACTGGTAAATCCAGCCGCAATTTGCGGGTAATTAACATCTTCTGTCCAATCAACTTTTAGATTTAAACGGTCACCAATATCATCAAGAACTTCACGAAAAATACCTTTTACCTCATTCGTTTCCAGATCAACTTCTAAGAAAGGAGACAGGCTGGTGTACGCGCACCGTAAAGTACGGCTCTTCATTACTTGATCAAAACTTTCATCGTGAGCTAAGGCAGGGAAAGGGAAAGAAACAGTAAGAATAGTTAATATTAAAGCAATTTTTTTCATTTTTTCATCTTTATGTTAGTGGGTTTTTTCAATTCTGGACAGTCAAATCGTTCCCAAGAGTTTAATTGTGTGTTGGTTAGTGATTTTCCAAGATTCCATAGAACATCGAATTGTAATTTAAAATTTGTTGCAATAGAAATGTTCTTAATGAGCGTTACGCGCATTGACTCCCACATAATCAAAGCAAGACGGTCACCGTATATTTCATAAGTTAATGACCCTATCATAGAAGGATCAATTGTACGATAAGAACTTGGTGGACTAATTATGAATCCAGCATTGTTGGGAATAATAAATCTTTCTTTCCATCCGCGTTTTTCACGCGCTTTAATATATAACGGATTTGTTACCGATGCATAAGTAATCCAATGGCGTTCATTATCAAGTACGCCTATAATCTCATCCTCTGGCCCTTGTAAGACACTCATAATATCTTCATCTAGATCGGCAATAAAATTTTTTCCTTCAAAAGTTTGATATGAATATTCTTGTTGAGCCAAACGAACGCCAGAACCATCGGAAAATTCGACACCTGCATTTTCGAGTGCTGTTTTAATGGCCTCTAAAGTTTCTTTACGGGGAGAGTATAAACCGCGTTCGAGATTATTGATTGACGGCAATGACAGTCCAGATTTTTGCGCTAGCGTCTCCTGTTTCCATTCGAGCAAAGCGCGCGCCGCTTTAATTTGTAAAAGAGTAATCATTCTTCATATATAGCAGGCAATAGGTGTTTTGATAGCTATTTTTGTAAAACGACCATAATTTACCATAAGCGTTAAATATTGACAATACATATTAATTTATGTATTGTGCATAAATTAATGAAACTAACCATTTATTAAAAAGGAATGAGAGATGAAACATCTTATCTTGGGATTGGTACTGTTTTTAGCTATAGAGGAAGCACAGGCCAATTCCACCATCAAACAAGTGAATGAAACCAACACAATTCGTTGTGGCTATGTAGAGTATCTTCCGGCCCTCACAAAAGATTTTAAAACGGGCCAATGGAGTGGATTTGATTATGAAGTCATGGAGGCTATTGGTGATCGGTTAGAATTAAAAATTGAGCATACAACTCCAACAGGATGGGCTACAATTGTTGCGGACTTAAAAGCAAAAAAATTTGATATGCTCTGCAGTGGATTTTGGGTTCATCCAAATATTGGAAAATTTGCCCTTTTCTCACGCCCTATATTCTACCAACCAGTCTTTGTTGTTGCCCGTAATGATGATGAACGTTTTTTTCAAAATTCAGACGCTAATAATTCGAATTTGACAATGGTTGCGCTTGATGGTGATAACCCTGTTCATATTGCAAAATCTGATTTTCCAAAGGTTGAAGTATTAACCTTACCTAACATGACAGATTTTGGTCAGGTTCTTGTCAATGTAGAAACTGGAAAAGCGGATTTCACAATAGTGGATGCTTATACTTTTGGTGTTTATAATAAAAATAATCCAGGAAAGTTAAAGATTGTAGCAGAACGTGACCCCATTCGTATTTATCCAGTCAGCTTTGTTTTTGGGCATGAAGATATAGTTTTTAGAGATGCGGTAAATGCCGCTTTGAACGAGCTTATTCTGGATGGTACCATCGATAAAATATTTGATAAATATGATGAATATCCAAATGCCTATTACCGAGCAGAAATTCCGTATCGCAATAGCTATAAGAATTAAAGAAGTTTCTTAAACCTCCGAAATGTTACGTGTGAATTTGTGTTTAAACCATAAGGCAAGTCCATTGACAGGAAGAGATATAGCTAAAAAGAATACGCCCAATGCTGTATAAATTTCGACAGGGCGGTAAATTTGCGCGTTGATGCGTTGAGCGACACGGAATAATTCTTCAACAGAAATCAAAGAAGAAAATAAAGTGATGTGCAACATCGTCACTTGAAGTAGCAATAACCCTGGTAGTATTTGACGAAAAATAAGGGGCAGTTGAATACGAAATATCGTTTGATTGCGTGTTAATCCAGTCACTTTAGCAGCAGTTAAGTATTGTCCAGGAAAATCAGTTAAAGCACCACGAACAATATCGGCCACGGCCACAATATTGACTAATGCAAAAGTAAACGCCGCTGTATAGAATGGGTCAATGACTAGGTCAAACATGGCTTGTGCTGGGTAATGAAGCCAAAACAAAAACACAAGCAAGGGAATGCCGCCCAAAAAGAATGAAAAAATTCGTGACGGAATGGCAACGTATCGCAATCTAGCTCCAGCTATACCTAACAAACCACCTAAAATTAGTCCTGATGCCCAAACAATACCAGAAAGCTGTAAGGTCACAGCCAACCCCTTTAAGAAAGCAGGGTAATAATTTACCAAAATATCAAGTACGGACATGCTGGCATTCTATAAGTTGAGTTGCAATAATTCAACTTATTTAGATATTTGATAGATTGCCAAACAGTGCAAAAATGCATAGAGTTATACGAATAGAAGCAATTGTGCTTCTTCGGGGCTTGATAACCCCTTTCAGTGACGGCTGGCATCAGCCGTAAGCTGGTGTCTTTTCTTTCAAAATGAATGATTAGGCACAGCAGGTGTCGTTTCTCGGTCTTATGGCCGGAGGCGACAGTCATGTCCAAGGCTTCGGCTTAAAAGCTGTCGGCCATCTTCACTGAATGGTTATCAATCTCCGGCTACCAGAGTAATCTGGTGGCTTTTCTTTTGAACACGCAATAAGGAGACATAAATGACTGATCAAAATGAGAAAAAAGATAAGATTACGATAGGAACGCTGTGCAGTTGGGGATTTGGAGGATTTCTCTTTTTAGGGGGAGTTTTTGGAATGTTTGAAGAGCCAGTTTTAGGAATTTGTGCGTTATTAGCATCTGCACTACTTTTGCCACCTATACGAGATATTGTGTATCAAAAAACTAATAAATCACTCTCTTTTGGCGTGCGGTTTATATTGGTGACAACCCTTATTGCAATAGGCGGAAGCACACTGCCTGATACTGTAACGGCAGGAACAGAGAATAGTGGTGGCATCATGGCAACCCTGTCTAAAATAGATGATCGTGGCTTGAATGTGACAGGTTTAAAATTGACCAGAGGTCAGTACGGTAATCAACAAGTCACAGGTATGTTAGAAAATACAAATAATAAGCAATATTCTTACGTCCAAGTTGAAATCAACCTCTACGACAAAGAAGGTATTCAAATCGGAAGTACCCTTGCCAATGCCAACCATTTAGAACCGAACGGAAAGTGGCGATTTAAGGCAGTAGTGTTAGAAGGTAGTGCCGTTAGAGCAAAATTAAAAGGCGTTACAGCGTTTTAATACATATGAAGAAGGCCAGTTTTTGGCCTTCTTCATTAATTTTAAGCGGCATCTTTTTCTTCAATAAACTTGTTTTTAGAAATAATGCGTCTTTGTTCAGCAAGTGATAAATCGCCATAGCTACTAAGCGTTACATCAATGGTGCTATGCCCTAAATTCTGTTTTACAGCATTAAGAAATGCGGGGCTTTGGTTTTCAGCATACCGCGCTAATGTTTTGCGGAAGGAATGCGGATTAATATAAGGTAATCCTGCGTTTTTAAAGGCACGTTCAAAAATTGCCCTCATAGTTGTATCCGATTTAATTTCTTGCTTACGAAGGTTGTGTTCAAGTAAATGTTCCTGATTGAAACGGCTATCCACAATTGGAAAAAGCGGGTCAGAAGGTTTAAATCCAATCTGAATTAAATATTTATGCCATTCTAATAGATTGTCTTTTATGTCGTTAGGTAACGGTACAAAAACAGCCTGTCGTGATTTAGCAAATTTACTACTCACATCGCGTGGACACACATCAATAAAATACTGGCCTTCTTCTTCAATGATATTCCTGATTTTTACCGTACGTAGTTCCGATACACGCAATGTACACAACGCTTGCAACGATATTAGAGCCTTATCACGCTTTTCACGCTCTGTATGGCTTGGCATAGCACGTATCATCATAATGATTTGGTCATAAGAATAAACTTTTTGATATGCTGTTGCTTTTGCCTTTCTTTTATCATTCTTTGATATATTGAGGTATTCAATATGGTTATATTGGATTTTACTTTTATAACCATTTTGTCGTTCAAGCCACTTCAAAAAATCTTTTAAGGCTCTAATGTTATCAGAAACAAAGGACAGTGATTTTCCTGTTTCAATAAGATTTCTAATATAATGATCGGCAACATCCTGATTAAAGACTTCAAATCCTTTAAACTCTACGTACTCTTCAAAGAAGCGAATATGTTTTAAAACAGATATGACGGTTTTATCGTCTTTCTGACCAACCCTACAAATATGTTTGCGGTACTCGTACTTTACCCGTTCATTGAGGGGATTATATTGTGATTTAGTATTTTTATTCATCTTAAAATTACTCCATTTTTTATGACTCATTTATTAATAAAAACGAATATCCTGCAATGTGAGTCTTAACGGTTGCAGTTTCGCAATCGCCTAATTACAAAACATCAACCACATGAAAAGAACGCTTAATACGCCCCCAATCATCCATCGAATATGTTTAAACATTGAAGTTTTACAGTTTCGACATTGTCCATTTACATGGAGGCCGTTATTTTTGTGTTGAACGGTGATATTGTTTTGAAAAACAGAGCACGCATCACGGCATTTCATGCAATAAATCTCATCAAATTGTGTTTTGCACTTGTTATTGTCGTTTTGTGCCTTGATAAACGTTTTTAGATCAAAACCATAAATAAGCATTGGTTTTTTCTTATCAATGACAGGTAACCCAGCCTTTATCCACGCCCTAACGGTTTGCTCATGCACATCAAACAGTTTACACACATCTTTAATGTCGTAGGCGTACCAGCCCCATACGCAGCTATGTTTATATAATCGCATAACGTTATTCCTGCTCTGAAATTTGGGTTATTAACTTTTGAATATCTTCAGCACGCCATGCGGTCATTTTTGGGCCAAGTTTGACGGGTTCTGGATAAATACCTGACTTAACACCCGCCCACCATGTTGACCTACTTACGGGGAAGACTTTTAATACTTCTGGCAGTCTTACAAAGCCAGTATCAGGAAGAATTGAATTATACATTTTGTACTCCATTGTTGTTTATGGAGTCCATTATCAGGGAGTTTTAATCCAACTGACAGGCACAGAAACAGGTTAATTTTGTTCCGGAAGTTTTTAATGCTACTTTCGTTCCGCTAGCTCGTGGGCAATGACAGTTTCCAAGTAATTGAGATAGTCGCGATTTAAGATTTTCTTTACGTATTTATTACGTGTTGTCTTTCTAACGGTTTCTTCTCCCTTTGTACCATCGGAGAAAATAGCATCCGCCATAACACGATCTGGTATATGAAAGTTATTCTCTCTTGCCCATATTTGAAGGTCAATATAGGGCAGGATGGAAAATTCAATCCATTTATCAAACTCTGGAAGTTTGGAAGCTATTGGACCAGAAAATTTTGCACACCGTTTACGCTTTGTACGTAAGTAATCAGAAAATTGCTGTTCCAACACCTTGTCAGGTAGTGATAAATCGATGACAGCAAGGTCGTAGCTTCGTTCACGTTGGTTTCTGATATGTTCATTTTCTAAAACGTCAAAAATTGGCTGGCGAAGAATGTTCCCTGCCCATATATGGTCCTCTTTTGAAATATTTTTATGTTTTTTTACATCGTAGTAAGTATCCACATGTTTACGAATACGCTTACGTGTTTCAGGGTTTAAATGGCTTTCATGTTGATACACATGGTTTAATGTTAATGGTGAAACTGCATAGTAATTTTGAACAAAATCATTTGGTGCATGTTTCATCAAATCAAATTCTTGCCCACCAATTAAGGATATTAGTTCAGGTTCTTCAAGAGATAAGATGGGATTTCGTCTAAGCTCCTGTAAAGATGAATAGAAGATTTGAGTAGTTTCGCTTTCATGGCCCGGATAATATTTAGCAAACATGGCATGAGTATGCCGTTGAATAAGCTGTTCATACCATTCTATAGAATTTAATTCATTAACCTTATGATATTTGTCTAAGTCATACCAGTCAGGAAGTTGATTTACATGGTCAATATTTTTTAAAGATTTCATAACGTTTTTTAAACGGAGTTCGCGAATTTTCCAACTATTACCGTTCCATTTTGACCAATATCATCCAGATAATCTGACCATTCTTGCATCATAATAATTCGTTCGTCTAAAAATTGAGCGCGATCATAGGCACGAGTAACCATACTTTTAGCGGCAGGATTATTATCAACCATTTCATTAATAATGGCATATTTGAAAATTTGAGAGCAATACTGACGTAAGCGGTGCGCTGGTTCGTATGCTCCACGTTTTTGCACTTTTTTTAAAGTATTAATGAGGTGCGCTGGTTTAATGTCTATGATTGGTAATGAACCAATGGCTGGAAATATATCACGTTCCAAACGCCGTAACATAGTATTTGCATGTTTGTCTGACCATTTGTGCTTGAAATTATTGTGCCAATTACGCGCGATTACTTCAAAAGTATTTTCAGCTTTTATTTCAGCGTTTTCTTTTGCGCTTTGTTTAGCTTGTGAAGGATCAAGATGTTGTTCAAGTAATTTACGTGCTTCCGTACATTTTTCATCAGCATCTTTTAATGAAACCTCTGGATATACACCAAAAGCTAATCGTTTCTCTTTACCGTTGAAGCGATATTTCATACGCCAGTATTTACTACCATTTGGCATGACTTCTAAATATAAGCCACGGCCAACCGCTAGTTTATAAGGCTTGTCTTTAGGTTTAGCATTTTTACATTGTAAGTTTGTTAAGGCCATTGGGGGCATAAATCCATTTAGTTTTACTCTGTACCCCCATATGTGCCCCCATATTTATTGGATTTGGGGGCATCGTATTTGATGAGCTTGGACAAACACTTGCATTGAAAGTGTTTTTAGTCAAGGTTTTTAAGAGTATATCGGATTGTGTAGGATTAGAAAATGGAGCGGGTGAAGAGATTCGAACTCTCGGCTTTAACC
>CAZYHI010000067.1:0-10357 GCA_964647515.1 uncultured Micavibrio sp.
TTTTACTAAACTCAATAACGGTTTTGGGGTTTTTCGCCATGCGGCGTTCCAACACATATTGGGCGTGGGTGTTATAGCCTAAAAGCTTTGCACGCTCATCACGTAAACGAACGATTTGCAAAACGAGATCGCAGTTGTCGAAGTCGTCTTTATAGGCCTTATTACCATTGGCGCGCCAGATTTTTTCGCGTAAATCACGGTTATCGGCATAGGTTAAAAATGGTCCAAGACTTGGGTAGTCAAGAGTAAACAGCCATTTATTCTCATACCCTTTTTCTTCTGCGGCTTGCAGCGCGCCAGCAATGGCAGTATCGGGCAGACCAGCCAAATCGGCTTCATTGTCGATGATAAGCTCAAAAGCTTCGGATGATTTTTTGGCGTTATTCATAAATTGAGGACCAAGTGTGGATGTCTCTTGAGAGATTTCACGAAGGCGCGCTTTTTTATCTTCATCCAGTAACGCACCTGAACGGACAAAACCAATATAGGTGTCTTCAAGCAATGTGTTTTGTTCTGTATTCAAATCAAGTGTTTCTTTTTGGTCATAGATGGTTTTTATCTTGGCGAATAAGCCTTCATCCAAGGACACATCACTGGAAAAAGCCGCGTTGATAGGACCAATTTCTTCGGCGAGTGATTCTAGTTTATCTGTCCCTGCGGCCGACAATTGATTATAAAAAATTGATGTAATGCGTCCTAAGTTATTAGAGGCTTGCTCTAACGCGACAATGACATTGTCAAAGCTCGGTGCATCTGCGTTGTTTTTAATGGCGTTAACGTTGGAACGTGCTTGCTCAATTGCGGCTTTGACAGCAGGTAAGTAATCATCTTCGTTGATTTTATCAAAAGCGGGTGCGCCGTAAGGCGCAGGGGAGTCTTGCAAGAGGATATTCGTCATTATTTTAAAGCCATTTCCATTGTTTGATTTTTACATGATGTAGAGTATAACCAATTTTATGAAAGATGTACTAATTTCTGAGCGTTTTGACGATATTTATTTCTCAAAAGAGGATGGATTGGCAGAAACGGCGCATGTTTTTTTGAATGGCAATAATTTACCGAGCGCGTGGGAGGGTAAAGGTAACTTTACCATATTTGAAACAGGATTTGGCACAGGTTTAAACTTTTTCAGTGCTTGGAAGTTATTTGAGGAAACCATCGAGACAGGTCAGCATCTTGATTTTATCTCGATTGAGAAATTCCCATTGAAGCCTGATAAAATTTTACGAGTACTTGATCCGTGGTTGTCGTTTTTTGAAGGGCGAGTTGAGCATTTTATAAAACTATATTCCATTCGTATTTCTGGGTTTCATCGTATTCAAGTGATGGATAATATTACGTTGACGCTGATTTTCGATGATATCAATGAGGCGTTGCCACAGGTGCAGGCCGATATAGATTGCTGGTTTTTAGATGGGTTTACGCCAGCAAAAAATCCAGACATGTGGACGGATGTTTTGTACAAAAATATGGCGCGTTTGTCGGTAAGTGGTGCAAGCTATGCAACCTTTACCGCAGCCGGAAATGTAAGACGTGGTTTAGAAAACGCAGGTTTTTCCGTTGAAAAGAAAAAAGGGTTCGGGCAAAAGCGTGAGATGATTGTTGGATCTTTCACTAAGCCGTCATCCCGTCGAAGGACGGGATCTTGCAAAGCTGGTAAAGATTCCGACCTATGTCGGAATGACAAAAATATTGGGAAAAAAATTGCCATTATCGGTGGTGGATTGGCAGGGGCATCATGCGCTTATGTTCTCAAACAATATGGTTTTGACCCTGTTATCTATGAAGCGAGTGATGGTTTAGGCAGTGGTGCATCAGGTAATAATGTCGGGCTGTATAATCCACGCTTTTCAAAACGCCGTGATGCGTTATCTGATTTTTTTGCTCCCGCTTATGCTCAGTTGATAAGGGTTGCTAAGCAGGCAAGGGATGATATTGATTATACTCCCTGCGGTGCATTGCATCTGATGAATGATGATAAAAAGCGTGAACGCTATAGTGAAATGGCACGTAATTGGGGGTGGGGTGATGCACATATACAAGTCGTTGATGCTGTCCAAGCCAGTGAGATAGCAGGGATTACACTTCATCATGATGCGTTATATTTACCCGATTCAGGGACGATGAATCCACAAAAACTATGCGAATATTATGCGCGTGATGTTGAGGTGCATTATAACTCTGTCATTCAAGACATAAATGATTTGGAAGAAGATATTGTTATTTTGGCTTGTGGGGCAGCGGTGAATAAATTTAAAGAATTACCATGGTTAGAATTAGAAAACGTCCGTGGGCAAGTGAGTGACGTTGCAGTGACTGATATTTCCAAAAATTTAAAATGTAATCTGCATTATGGTAGCTATATTTCTGCACCACGTGATGGCGTTCATTCTGTTGGCTCAACTTTTGAAAAATGGATTGATCATACGGATGTGACAAATGAAAACCACGAAGAAAACCTACATAATTTGAAAAGCAATATCGAGATTTTAGCGAATAGTGATTTTCAAGTTACAGGTGGACGGGCAGGGATGCGTGCAGCAACCAATGATCGTTTCCCTGTTATTGGCGCGGTACCCAACCATAAAAATATTTATGTCAGTACAGCCTTTGGTTCACATGGGATAGTCTCCTCCATCATGGGAGCGCATGTAATTGGTGATTTAGTGCGTGGTGGCGCGTCTTGTTTACCTGTTGATGTGCTGTACCAGCTTTCCCCACGGCGATTTATTGACCGTGCCGCAAAAAAGGGGCGCGTTTTGGTTTAAGGCGTGCTAGACTGATCGCTCAATTACCGAATAAGGTTATCTCAACCATGCTTTTCAACTCTATCAAATATGTAAAATCTATGACAAGTAACGTGACAAATTATTAATCATGGACTTTTCTTTATACCCTTATTTTGCTGGTCTTGGTCTTGTTGTGACCTTTGTTTTATTTCGTATTGGCATTAAATATGCCTCGCGTTTTGGGTTGATGGATACGCCTGGTGGGCGAAAAAAACATGAGGGTGCGATTCCTCTTATTGGCGGGCTTATTATTATTCCTGTTTTTGCCACATTGGTTTATTCATCAGGTCTTCAATCACAAACATTCTTGGGCGCATTATTAGGAGGTGTTGTCTTGTTGATGGCGATTGGTGCGTTGGATGATAAATTTAATATTCATCCATGGGCGCGATTTGTGATTCAAATATGGCTCGCCTGTTATGTTGTTATTTTTTGTGATGCAAATATTTTAAATTTAGGGAATTTATTTGGGTTTGGTGATGTTCACTTAGGGGAGTGGGGTGGAAAAATATTTTCTGTGACATGCCTCGTTTTATTGATGAATGCCATTAATATGCTTGATGGCGTCGACGGTCTTGCTGGTGGATTTTTGGTTATTGCGCTTGGCTGGTTGATGGTTGCAGCGTTAAATTCGGGCGCGATGATTGCGTTGTGGGGTATGTTGTTTTTGGCTGTGCCTATCATAGGTTTTTTATTATTTAATGCGCGCTATCCATTTCATGGTAAGGCGAGCGTTTTTATGGGCGATGCGGGCTCGCTATCTTTGGCTCTTATCGTTGGATGGTTTGCGATACAAATGGCAAAATCGCCCGATCCTTATATGCCACCAGTGGTGATTATATGGATTATGACGGTACCTATTATGGATACGTTTGCTTTGTTTTTCACCCGTAAAAAGCAAGGGCGCAGTCCTTTTAGTGCCGATCGCCTGCATGCACATTATAAGTTAGAAGATAGAGGTATCTCTCCTAAATTTGTTACGCCCTTGATCTGGTTAATAGGGCTAATCACGGGTGGTATTGGCTATCTTGGTATCCAAATAGGTGTACCAGAATATGTGTTGCTCTATATCTGGTCAGCGATTTTGCTGGGCTATACTTATTATCGGATTAAACAAGAAACAGCTTAATTACTGACTACTCGCTAGGAAGTACGGGTATTTTAGAGGTTTTCCAATTCATTTCAAATTGGCGACGATATGTTTCAGCAATTATTTTATTTTCAATGATAACAACGCGCATCGGTGGCCCCCAAAGCATAAAAGCATAAAAGCATATTTATTATCGTAAACGTAATAAAGCATTTGAGTAAAAAGTGCTTTAGGAATCCAGCGATATGTCTTTTGAACATCTACATAAGGTAAGAACATTGTGTCTCCCTCACAAACCAGTGCTCTAAAAGAGATGCCGTGTTCTTGAAAAGTCATTTGTTGTTTATCAATTTTATCGCGCCAGTCTTTAAGTCTGCGGTTATCAAGGCCACATAGTAAAAACTCTTTTTTTCCTTGTGTATCTTTAAGCGTATTATCAATGTCGTTCAAAAGTTTTAAATGTACATTACCTTTATCTAAAACTTGTATACTGAAAATTTCTTCCGTCATACGCACGCCAGGGCCTGCAGTAAACTCAACACCCTCACGTTCAAAAGTTTGTTGCAGTGTGTTTAGTGTAAATTGCCGTGGCGAGACAAGTTCGCGTTCTAATTTATTTATGGCTGCTAAGGAGATTCCACTTTTGGTGGACAGATCCTTTTGGGTCCAATTGATAAGCGCTCGTGCAGCCTTAATTTGATTAACGGTAATCATTCTTCCATTTCTAAATACGTATATTTCATTTAATTCATTATATAAAGTATGTTTTAAAAGTAAATAAGTACTTCTTAATAATAATTATGTTGCATTAATTTCCAGAATATTATTATTTTAAGCGTAATTCTTGGTTTTTATTATTACTCAAAAGGAAATTTTTTATGTTAGAAGACACACGGAAACTACATGCTTATGTTGTACTTTCTTCAATTTTTATAGGTTGCTACTCTATCGCTCCATTGATTGCAATGAAACCACTTGATATGGGATTCGCAATAGCTCCCGCTGGCGTTTTAACTTATTCCATTCTTTTTCCATGCACAGATATAATCACTGAAGTCTACGGAAAGAAAATGGCACGCATGACCGTTATTGGCGGTCTTATTGCTATTTTAATTATCGCTTTGGCAACACAGATTGCCTTAATTTGGCCTGCGCCAGATTTTTGGGAGAACGAAGAATCTTTTAATCAAGTTTTTGGTTTTAGTTGGCGTGTTTTTTTGGGAAGCCTTGTTGGTTATTCTTCACAATTTATTGACGTGTATCTTTTTGATTTGGTTCGAAAGTTAACAAAGGGGCGTTTTTTGTGGTTAAGAAATAATGTCTCTACGTTAACATCACAATTGGTATCCACCGCATTGTTTGTAACAATTGCATTTTATGGTGTTTATGAAACGCAGCATCTCATAAATTTAATTTTCACAAGTATGCTTGTCAGGCTTGTTTTTGCCATTTCGGATACACCGATTGTATATGCAAGTATATGGTTTATATACAAATATAATGGTAAAATAATTCGTTAAACTGCACCTAAAGGTAGCCCCATAGCAAAAAAGCCCTCAAGGCGAGAGCTTTTTTAAGCCATTGTATTTGTTAGGTTTTCTTGGTTGCGGGGGCCCGCAAGCACCGATATACGGACCTTCCATTGATGAAGATCTACATATGAGGGAGAGGTTAAATACTAAAATTAAAAAACAACCCTATACACAGTAACTATTTAGAGTCGCCAATTACCCCGTAATGTGTTACCGTACCTACATCACAGAGCATTTTTGATAAGTTTTAAACCATGGGTAAAAGTACTACAAGTATAGAAGATGAAGAGAAAAGCGTCGTTCGTCTTAAGGGTTCTACCAGTGAGTTGGTCGGCTCAGACGATATGGACTTCATGAATATTTTGTTCAACGAACTAATGCAAAACATGTTCTTGCCTGAGATCCATAGTGGTCAAGGCAAGATGATAGCGCAAGCGGCATGTGCCTTGTGGGATAACCGTTAATCGATAATTACTTCTTTATTGACCAGTTCGCCATTTAGACAATTTAACGTCAGGCAATAATCCTTATTTTTATTCATTTTAGAAAGAAGTTTTGGATTGCATATTTTCAACGTTCCCCGTGCAGCCACAAATGGCGGAATGCTATAGTTCAAAAATTTATTTGGATCTATCTCTTGATCTTTAAAATATTGCTCAATGCTACATTCTAATGAATTTAAGATATCAAAATTACTTATAAAATTATCATAGACAACAATATCATCATAATACGTATCGCCTTTACTTGTTTCAGATATTAAAAAGCTTTCAAAATTTTTACAATTAACAAAATCTTCCAACCCCTCTACGCATCCTCTTAGCCCGTTAGAGATTAAGGCAAATTGCGCTTTACCCAAATCCCAATTAATTACCTCGTCTTTATTATTGACAAGCGTTATCGCGCCTGAGAATTGCTGGTAAGTTTCAAAATTTGTTAAATCTAAACTGACGTGATATCTAATATTTCTATACCATGCATCTTTAGTATTGGTCGAAGATATACCCAAACTATCCGATGGTACATAACCAGATACGATCAATTGACCTTCTGTATTTTCTGAAACCACAAGGCCCAATTTAGATGCTTTATTTGTTAAAAAACCATCCGTGCTTAAATCTTCACAATTGGTTGATTTATTTGAAAGCTGTCCATTTTCATCCGTTATCATGGAGGCAGGGCAGGGTAATTTACTATTTAATAAAAAGTACGTATTGATCGCCCCACTCACAACCATTATACGGTTTTTTGTTTTTTTATAATTCTGGTGTTTTTGATATTGTCTAAATAACGGCAGGGCGGTGGACATTAATATTCCAACAATAATTAAAACTATTGTTAATTCGATGAAGGAAAAACCCTTTTGCCTATATATAGTAATAATATTCTACCTATGAATGGAGGGATAATTATTTATCCAAGGGGGGGAAAGATCTTATTTAACGAGATGCTATGATCTAAAAGATATTAAATAACATATTACTTATTATAACCCTACAAGATATTATCTTCTTGATCAACCCTGTCCGTTTTCATATAAAATGTTTTCTATTGAGTGCATAGCGAACGTAATACATTACAGCTAATTCTATGATTTATAGACTGGTTTTATAATATTTAAAGGAATTTTCTCGGCTCATTGGTAGATTTTATCATGAAAGCTTAAAAATCTAATTTTAATCTGATGGCCTTATCAGATTATTCCCATAAACTAAAAATTTTACATAATAAATAGTTTTGTGATATTATTATTAATAACCTTTTTTTAATTTAACAGGGAGAGCGTCATGCCATTGAAACTTCGCTTGATTTTAACATTTTTTATGGTTTTTACCATTGCGATCACGACAGTGAATATTAAGAAAGGATATGCTTCATCAAATAAATGCAGTGTTTATATTGATAATAAATTCAGATTTAATAAGAGCATAAGTAAAAGTAGATGTTCTTCCTATTGTAAAAGGAATAAACCTAAGAAAAATTGTAAGGTAAAATTTTCATCTTCAGAAAATAGTAAAAAAGTGTGTAATGTTTATTTAAACAACAAATTCCGTTTTTCCAAAGAAATATCATCGTCCAGGTGTAAATCATATTGTAAGAGGAAGAGACCTAAGGAAAATTGTAAAACAAAAACGATTGCGGATAGTTCTTCATCAACATCTACCCTTGCGAATCTTACGGATACGCCACCATCAGCAGCGGTTGAAATAACACAATCTGCAAGCCAGGGATGCTTTAAAACGGTTTCCACAAGCAAATATGGCTGGTTAGATTTTGCGGACGACGGAAAACCAGAAAAAGACCAAGTGAAAACTGGTTCCAGACAACGTGATAGGTTCGAATTAAGCAAGGCACCTGATGGGTCGTGGGCAGTAAGGCAGAATATTAAAAAGAATTCCGTAGTATACCCATTAGGCGGCGATACGGATATATTATATGACAAAATGGCAAGAGAGATAAAGTTTACTTACAAAATGTATAGCGATAATTATAGAACACAACCTGGCAAACATTTCGCCATTATGGGCGGACGCGGCGTTGCAGGGGGGCATTACGAGAATGGATCCAAACAGCAAAGAATTAACTCGGGTGAGGGGTGGACGTATTACCTGTTATCGCCTGTTGCTTCGGGCAGTAAGGGATCCAAGAATGCGACAAATGGTCTCAGAGGTGCCATCGGTTCATATAACAGGGCTGATTTAACAAAAAATTGTGTTAAGCCTGACGGCAATCGTGGGGGCGGTGACCCCAAGTACGGTAATAAGAGAAGATGTTTTGAGGCGACACATGATAATGGTAATGTCAAGGCTGTCCCTAAAAATCAGTGGGTTGATATTGGTATGCACATTGTGATGAATGATTTGGGTAAGGCGAATGGTTCCGCGGCGTATAGTGTGAATGGAAAAATCATCGATAAACAAAACGGCGTGCAATGGGCGAACAATCCAGCAAAGGATCCAAGGATTTGGATACGTTGGAGACATATGTTTGGTGGGAATTCGGAAAAATTATTACCACCACATGATCTGAATGAGTGGTATAAAGACTTCAAATTAGAAGTTATTGATAGCAACTCTAGATGTGGGTCTTAAGTCTGCTAAGTTTATAAAATTGACCTGCCCTCTATAAATTGGTCCAGAGATTGGTTCGTAGATAGCCATAAGAAGGGATTAACTATAACCAGTTGATTCTCAAGCGCAGGCAGGAAATTCATGAAATGCTGGAACGCCATGACGCTTGCAATACCACAAGTTAGTCGCTTAATATTAATCAACAAAAGACGAGCATATCCTCTCAATTCACAGTTCTATATCTATGCTATTTTATTTGATGACGGACAGCCAGGAGTGTGCCATGGAATGACAAATTTTTAGAAAGGATGCTCACCGTCTGCCACCAATTTTACCTTCATGCTCCTTTGAAACCTATTTCAAAACCGGCGTTACATCACCTTTATCAATAGTAACTGAGGCTGGTTTATGGCGTAACCAGAACTACTTTTGCTGGGTCTTTACTGCCAAAATACAGACCTCCATCTGTCGTCACCGCGAAACTTTTAGACTGGTTCGGCGGATATGGCGCGATTGCCGTATTACCAAGTAAATCTTGCGTGGCAACCACTGTAATATCACCATCGGCGGATAATAATTTGATAGATGCTTCGTGGGTTGTAAAAAGAATGGAACCATCGTCTTTCACCCAAAAATCATCAATCATCCCCACATTCGCAATCACGTCCGGTTTGCTTACCGGATTACCGCCCTTACCGATCTTAATAAGAGAGAGCGTTCCAAGAGATGTGTTGGAGACGAGTAGCCCGTCAGGATGCATTTTTAACCCGTTCGCGCCCGGCTTGTATTTCTCTTGATCTGCGATAGGTGATAAAGATTGATCTTGTATCCAGGGCGTAATTTTTTGCCCCTTCACATCAACCTTCCAGATCGTCCCCGCCACGGAATCGGCCACAAGAACCGTGTTCTCATCCAGCCGCACCATGCCGTTAAGCGCTCTGGCTTCCGGCGCGTCAAATTTTCCTGTTTGTTTGCCGTTTTTATCGAGCAGGATAAATTGCTGTGTCATAGCCGCATCTTTATCGGTAAAGATTGACTTGCCGTTCGCGGCAACAAGATACCCGTCCGGCGTTGAAATAATGCTCAGAGGAAAGGCCGGAAGCTTTACAAATGTGCCGACTTTACCATCCGGCGATAATTGCTCAATGGTTTGGTTTGGGTAATCCGTAAAGAGCAATCGTCCGTCCGGCAGGACTTCTAAATTTTCAAGAAATGCGCCCGATGGGTAAGAGGCTAGAACACGCGTATTTGCCGTTGAAGCATTCGAGGCTTCAAGACGCCGATACCAGTCATGTATGGCACGTCCAATGGCATAAGGTTGGTCCTCCTGCACAAAATGAATCCCTGCGCCGATATAGGTCACTTGAATATTCTTGGCGCGTTTCTCCCAATACTCGGCAGCTTCAGGTGGATTTTGAGACCCCGGTGTTGCATATAAATATAGCCACGGGATTTCAGTTTTTTCAAGCCATGCGTTGTAGTCGCTAATAACTTTAACCGTCTCCGCAGGTTCCCCGTTGATCGGCAATTCCTTGGGCCATTGATAGACCTGAATTCGTGATTTTTCTGTTGGAAACGGCTCAAGGTAAACATCTTTTGCCTCTTTATCCAATTTACGCACCATACCGAACTGAAGCCCTTTTTCAAGAAACCAATTTTCTTCGATCACCATTCTGCGACCCACATCTTCGCTGCGAATCATTTTAGAAAATTTGGCTTTGTTTTTCGGATAATCTTCCCATGTTGCCGCTGGAAGAAGCGGAGCCATGAGCGATTCCATCGTGACAATGGCTTTTACATTTTCTTCATGGCGGCTTGCGTAGTGCAGACCAAGACCAGATCCCCAATCATGGACGACAAGCGTGATGTTTTTCA
>CAZYHI010000068.1:0-10221 GCA_964647515.1 uncultured Micavibrio sp.
AAACCCTCTCTTAGCACAGCACTATATCTGTGCCATAAGCCCTGACGTCCTACAGTTTTAGAACTGTGGGATTCAACATGCCCAGTAACCGGTGTAAATAAACCTGAGCTATTAACGGCCTCTCATATACACTCATGGCAACTATCAAATGATATTGAACGCTTAGACCCATATAACGGGTTACCTTTATCTCCTGATGTTGACAAGCTATTTGATAAAGGACTTATTAGTTTTGATAGTAATGGTGTCTTGATAAAAAACTCATTACTTGAAGAGGGGATATTGGAAAAGTTGGGAATAGAAGATGGAGCTTGCATTAAAGGTTTGTCTGAAAAGCATCTTCAGTACCTTATCAAACATAGAGAAACGCATAATCTATAAGCCTTTCAGGGTGTCCTAAAAAAGATTTATACTAAGACCGTTAGGAGTGAGTATATTGGATTTAAGTAAATTAAAAACAGAAGCTCAAGGGATAAAACCAGATGAATATACTGACGTATATCCATACCTTATATCTTACTTTGAAGAGAGAAAAGAATTAACAGCCGAGGATTTTATTCGAGGCGCGCATATGGTTTATGCTTGGATGCCAACTATGTTGTCAATGTATTCTCTTAAAAGTGAATTGAAGAAACTGATACCTTTAATTAATCAAGTAAGAAAAAATAGGTGTATTAAAGAAAATGAAATTAATACTATAGCTGCGACTATAAATAATTCTGTTGTGGGCACTTCAAAGTTACTGCATTTTATTTCACCTGAAGACTTTCCTATATGGGACTCCAGAGTCTACACTTATATATACAGACAAAGAGCATATGGTTATCGAGTTAATAACGCTAAAAAATATCTAGGATATATAGAACTAGTAAATCAGACGGTTAAGTGTGATCGTTTCAAGAAGATACACAGTATTGTAAATGATAAGATTGGATACGATGTGACGGCGGTAAGAGCAATTGAAGCGATAATGTTCTATAAGGCGCCTAATTTCAAGGATCTGAACTGAAAAAATCCATAAATTTACCATAGCGAATGTGATAACATACGGTACGGAAATCAGATGTTCAGGCTTATAATATGAAGGTCTTGAGTTTGAATCCTGATATAGGAATCTAGTTTGGCGTTCTGTTCTTTATAAAATATGATTGTCAGATATAATTGATTGAATAGGGCTGAAATGGACATACAACACACTTGGAAAGAAACATTCTTATCTTATAAACACCCACGTGTGTTGAGCATGTTGTTTTTGGGTTTTTCTGCTGGTTTACCGTTCTTACTCGTTTTTTCAACCCTGTCTGCTTGGCTAAGGGATGAAGAAATATCGTTGGCGGTGATTGGTTTTTTTGGTTGGATTGGCATGACCTATTCAATTAAAGTTTTTTGGGCTCCAGTTGTAGATCATATTAGGCTGCCGCGTTTTTTGGGGCGTTTAGGACGCCGACGTAGTTGGGTTTTATTGGCACAACTTGGTATTATAAGCGGTCTTGTTGGTATGGCTTTGAGCAACCCTTCTACGAGCTTGAATGCGATTATTGCCTTTGCGTTCTTGGTCGCTTTTTCTTCGGCAACTCAAGACATTGCTTTGGATGCCTATCGTATTGAAGCGGTTGAAACAAATCTGCAAGGTAATATGGCGACAACCTATCAGTTGGGATATCGTTTGGCCTTATTAGTCGCAGGTGGGGGAGCTCTCTTTATTGCCGATTACTGGAGCTGGTCATCAGCTTATTTTTCTATGGCTGCCTTTATGATGGTTGGAATCATTACTATTCTTATTGTCCGTGAACCCGATTCTGAGCAAGAGTCTTACCAAAACGTCCAGCAAGTAGAATCGTTAGGAAAACGCACCGCCCATTGGTTTTATCAATCTGTTGTGGCACCATTTCATGACTTCTTTCAACGCTATGGTTGGACGGCTCTGATAATCTTGTTATTAATTGGGCTTTATAGATTACCAGACTTGGCAATGGGTATCATGGCAAATCCATTCTATCTTGACCTTGGCTTTACCAAAACGGAGATTGCACAAGTCGTTAAATTATATGGGTTTGTGATGACGGTTTTAGGTGCTGTGATTGGAGGGCTTGCAGTTGTTCGTTTTGGAATTGCTGTGCCGTTGTTACTGGGCGCGATTTTAATATCAGCTAGTAATCTTTTATTTGCTTGGTTGGCAATCAAAGGAGCCGATACAAATCTTTTAATCCTGACGATTAGTGCTGATAATCTCTCGACTGGTATTGCTGGTTCAGTTTTTATTGCATATTTATCAAGCTTAACGAATACAGCCTATACAGCAACGCAGTATGCACTATTTTCGTCATTAATGACGTTGCCCGGTAAATTTTTGAGTGGTTTTTCTGGGCTGGTTGTCGAAGCACAAGGATTTACAATATTTTTTATGTTTACCGCATTTCTTGGTCTACCCGCTATTTTATTGGTCATTTATTTAATCAGAAAAACCAAAAGCCGAATCTTAAAGATTTAAACTGAAAGCATTATTTTCAAAATTATTTTCCGCAATGTATAATATCATTATACTAACACTAGTTAATTGTTAATAAATAGTTGGTATAAATAGTGTTTAGAAATTTTCTATTTTCTTATATTTGTATAAAATAGTTATTCTAGATCATTTCATCCTATTAAAGTTTTTATATATGCAGAATTACTTCCTATTTTTATTATTGATTTCTATCTTTTTAATATCAGCCCAGCCATTTGCGCAAACGGCTGCAGAACAAGCAAGTCAAACCAATCAGAATGTCATCCAACAGTACGAACAGCAACGTTTTGATGAACAATTAGAACAAACGTTAAAAAGAGAAAAAAACGCTATAAAGAATGATATTTCTGTACAAAAATCTCCATTAAACAATGATGGAGCTTGTATTAATATTGTTGATATTCGCTTAACTGGTATTACGCTTTATAAACCGAAACAATTTTCTGATCTTACTAATGCTTATAAAAATCAGTGCTTAAATTTGTCTCAAATAAATTCTTTAACAGAAGATATCACGAATTTTTATATTGAACGTGGGTTTATTACAACACGGGCTTATATCCCAGCTCAAGATTTATCGAGCGGAATTTTAGAACTTAAAATTATTGAAGGTAAGCTAGAAGCTATTGAATATCCGCTTAAGAAAAAAGAAATAAAAGCCGCTTTCCCTAACTTGGTATATAAACCCCTTAACTTACGTGACTTTGAACAAGGGCTTGATCAAATGAACAGGCTTAAATCGAATAATGCTGAAATCTCTCTTACTCCTGGAAATGAAAATGGAAGCAGCATTGTTCAAATTAACAATAATAAAACCAAGCCATGGCATGTGCGTACAGGTATTGATAATACAGGGCTAGAATCAACAGGGGAAGAACAAGCCTTTATAGAACTTGATTACGATAACTTACTGAGTATTAATGACTTGCTCTCTTTGTCTTTTAAATATGATTTAGATGGAAGAAACAGACGGCAAAGCCGCAATGCTTCAGGACGTTATGAAGCTGTTTATGGCTATTGGAACTTCAATTATTCCTTAAACTATTTTGACTATATTAGTGAAGTTTCAACAGTAGCGACTGATTTTAAGACATCAGGATTTAGCCGTATTCATGATTTAGGTGTGAGCCGTGTTTTGCATAGAGATCAAAATAGTAGAACAAGCTTTTCAGCTGGGCTTATAGCTAAAGAAAATGAAAATTTTATTGAAGACCTCACATTAGATGCCTCAAGCCAAAAGCTTACCATTTTAAATTTTGGATTATCACGATCTCAACAAATTAAGAATGGTTTTTTATTTGGTGCACTTAATTACCATCGTGGTATTGGGCTTTTAGGGGCACAAGAGGATAATGGCTTGGGTCTTGATGACCCACAAGCTGAATTTGAACGCGTGACCGCAGATATGAACGCGGCAAAAATAGTAGATATTGGGTTTAAAAAATATAATCCCCGACTAGACCTAAGAATAAGAGGACAATGGAGCGCAGATACGTTGTTTTCTTCCGAGCAACTCTCTCTTGGCGGTCCCGCTAGTATCCGCGGGTTTAAAGAAGCATCCATTAGTGGTGATCGAGGGGTGTATGGACGTGTTGATGTCTCAATTCCTTATGATATTTCATCTACACCTCAAGTACAAAAAATAATGGGTACATTACGCCCTTATGTAGGGTTTGATAATGGTGTTATTAAGTCTGACAGCTCAAATCCTTTTGAAGGTGGCCTATTAAGAAGTTGGAGTGCAGGTTTAAAAAACGAAGGAGGACTTCTTGACTTTGAAATCTCCTATAGCCAGCCTATATCTTCACCTTCATTTAACTCACCAGAGAGTCATGATTTATTTTTCTCGACGTCAATAAAATTTTAACTAAATTATTAGTATAATCATACCCTAGCCATTTTTATAATCTTGGGGGAGGTTTGTGGTGTCTTTTAAAGGGGTAAAGTATTGTTTTCACATGTTTTTATGCTTGCTGATTGGTTTTCAGCAAGTTTATCCTGCATATGCACAAATTTCAGTAGATAGCGCCGCATCGACTGCTAACCAAGCTGGCATAACAAATGCACCAAATGGTGTTCCTATTGTCGATATCGTACGACCAAATAGCGCAGGAATATCTCACAATAAATTCACTGATTATAATGTTAGCACCGATGGCCTTATTTTAAATAACAGTAAAACACTTGGAACTTCACAACTAGGTGGAATTATTCTTGGTAATCCTAACCTTGCTTCTGGTAACCAAGCTACAAAGATAATTAATGAAGTCACAAGTACAAATCCTTCATCACTCCAAGGAATGACGGAAGTATTTGGACAAAGCGCCGATGTCATCGTTGCAAACCCTAATGGTATCACTTGTCGTGGCTGTAGTTTTACCAATACGCCAAAAGCGACGTTAACAACAGGAACGCCTCAACTCGATAGTACAGGCGCATTAACTAATTTATCAATTAATAGAGGAACGATTACGATTGAGGGGGAAGGATTCAATAATTCTGATGGAAAAGCCCAGATTCTATCCCGTGCCATCCAAGTAAACGCCGGTATTCAAGCTGGTGAAATAGAAATCATATCTGGTCGTAACGACCATAACCCACAAACCGGTATAACAACTACCAAGGCTGACGATGGTTCAACAAAACCTAGTTTTGCAATTGATAGCTCTGCGCTTGGAGGGATGTATGCAGGTAAGATTACACTTAAAGGAACAGAAAATGGTGTCGGATTTAGGTTATCTGGTGATATGGCCGCTTCTGTTAATGATCTTGTCATTACCAATAGTGGAAAAATCGAAATTAAAAATGTAGCTGCCCAAAGAAATATTCAAGTTACAACAAATAATGGACATGACATTGATATTGATGGAGTCGTCACAAGTGAAGGAGAAACCAATCTAAACTCTTCTGCTAATATTAGTTTAAATGTCGATACAACGATTGAAAGTGCTGGAGTAAATACAAATTTAACGGCTACAGATACAATTACAAATAATCAAGCTGCGGTCATTGCTTCTCAAGACCTAAATATTAATGCAGGTAATGTTGAAAATCAGGAAGGCGTCTTTCTAGCGCTTAATGATGTCACAATACAAGGATTAACTGATGGAACAAATACTGGGACATTAGATAACTTATCAGGATCTATTGAATCCATTGCAGGTAATGTTGAAATTCGTGCTGATACGCTAAATAATATTGGATCAGCGCAAGTACAAACAGATATAAAAGAATATTATTTTCGTTTTAGGCAATCAACGGTTCCAAATAATTTAGCACATGGATATGACATATCCCCAGAAGGTTACGCCCAACTTTATGATGGAAATAATACATATGTCGTTGCCGCAAACCCTTTATTAATTGAACAAACACTCGCAGATCAAGGCGCTAATCTTGAAGATTATTATGATGCCGTTAATGATCGATATACTTTTGAAGTAGCAGATTGGTTAGCATTAGCTCCAAATACAACAGCTGAATGGCGTGATATTCTTGGCTCAAGATCTAATGCCGCAATTCCACGTTTGGCACAACGTGATATACCATGGGCTTTATATTCGCCTGATGAAGAACAAAACGCACCAAGTAATGGATATTTCATTGCCACTTTAAGGACGGATGAGCTTGTTGCAGGTACGAATAAATCAGCTTCTATTATATCCCAAAGTGGAAATATCAATATTACGGCGAATGATATTACAAATGATCATTCTTTTATTAGTGCCGCTCAAGATATAAATTTAACAGGAACAACGCTTGTTAATACAGGAACAGATTTATTTCAACGTGTCATTGAAGGCGTTTCTTATAACAATACAGCTTTAGCTTTTCGTGAAACAGGATGGGGAAGCTGGATACAAGCCAGAAGGGATTCTCAAACTAGGTTCTCTGACGTTGTTGGTGAAGTACCTTCGGCCATCACAGCAGGAGGAAACGTCACAGGTAACTTTACAGGGGATGTAACAATTTCTGCTATCCCCTCTTCTGACATTCAAGAATTAGAAGTTAATGGTGCCAATTTCAGCATCATTCGCGATGAGTTTATAAGTGGAAACAGACAATCAGCCTTTTTTGACAATACGGCTCTGGTTGTTCCTTCAACAAACAATAACTTTAAGTTTGAAACACGGTTTGATTTTACGGACTTAGGCACGTTTTTTGGATCTGAATTTTTTATCTCACGCATTGCTGGTGATTTTGACCCAGAAGATATTCCGCGCCGTTTAGGAGATGCCTTTATTGATAATCGTTATATCAATGATCAGGTCTTAGCCACAGGCCGTAAGTTCCTTGATAATGCTTTCACAAGTGATACAGATCAGGTCAAAGCCCTTCTTGAACGTGGGATTGCCGCGCAGACGGATTTAAACTTAAGCCCTTTTATTGCCCTAACACCAGAGCAACAAGCCGCCTTAACACAGGATATTGTTTGGTATGAAGAGCGCGTCGTCGATGGAGAAACATTGCTTGTTCCGCAATTATATTTGGCGTCAGCAACATTGGATGAAACAGGATCAAGACTTAAATCTTCAACAATATCGGCTGGCGGTAACCTTAATCTAACAGCAGATAATATTAATGTCACAAATGCCCGCGTGAATGCAGGCGGCAATATTGATATTGATGCCGTAGAAAACCTTGTCAGTATTGGCGGTGTGATCGATGGCAATGATATCAATATTGATGCTGGCCAAGACATTATTCTAACCACACAAAAAACAAGCTTTGGTGACCCTACCGTGCAATCAGGGACACTACAAGGGCGTCAAGGCGGCACCTTTGCTGAAGGTGATTTGAACGTAACGGCAGGCAACCTTGTAGCACTAGTGGGCAGTGATGCCAGTGCTGGTGGGGATGTCAACTTCAGTGGAACAGAGGTGCTCGTTGATACATTATCACTTGAGCGAAATGCTGACCACACAAGTACGGATGGAAAACGTTTTATCAGCTCTCAACAAGCCAATACGCTGTCCAGCGTTACATCAGGCGGTAACCTCAATATTAATGCCACCAATTCTGTACGTCTGCGTGGCGCGGATTTATCGGCACAGAATGATTTAAATGTGACGGCCTTGGCGGGTGATGTCACCCTTGATACCGTACAAAATATTACGCAACATTCCCTGCGTAATGGTGAAAAAAGCAATGGCGATGATTTTGATCTACGTCACATCGGTACATCCCTTTCAACAACCGATGGTGATGTGAACATCCGTACAACCTTGGGCGACATCACACTTGAAAACACCACCATTGATAGCGGTAATGATATTAACCTTGAAGCGACAACAGGCAAGGTTGAGCTGTTAGCCGCGGTTGATCGTGACTTTTCTCAACATACCAGCACAAAATCAAATGCCGCTTGGTACAAATATGAAAGTAAAGGTCATGAGTATGAAACCGTTAAACATACAATTTTAACTGGCGAAGGAAATTTAAACATCACCGCCGCCGATGGCGTGACAGTTCAATATGAACAAACAGGCCGTTTAAGTGACGACATCGACCAGCTCGCACAAAGCCCAGGCTTGGCATGGATGAGCGACCTCAGAGATGACCCCAACGTTGATTGGCAAGGCGTTGAAGCCATCTATCGTGATTGGCATATAGAGCAAGAAGGCCTCAGCGGCCCTGCAATGGCTGTCATTGCCATTGTTATTACGGTTGCAACATCTGGAGTTGGTTCAACTCTATTTGGTGTCCAAGGAGCGGCCACAGCGGCAGGTGCTAGTGCAACATCTGCAGCTACAGCATCAGGAGCAAGTTTTGCTGCTGCTACAAATGCTGGTTTTGCTGCCACTTCAAGCTTTAGTGGTGCCATTGCTGCTTCAAACGCTGTCTTTACAGGGCTTGTCTCGCAAGCCACGGTCTCTGTCATTAACAATAAAGGTAATCTAGGTAACGTATTTGAAGAACTTGCAAGTGCTGATACAGTAAGAAACCTTGCAGCAAGCGCTTTAACATCTGGATTAACTGCGCAGTTTGGTGGAAATTTAGATTTATTAGGACAGGTTGATGGTGCCCCCGCAGGTGAGATTTTTGGGCACTTACAAGAACAACTCATTACCGCAGGTATAAGTACAGCCGTTGATAGTACGATTGGCGGTTCTGATTTTTCTGACAGTTTAAAATCCAATCTGCGCTTTGCAGGCGCAGCTGTTTTAGGCGCGCAAGTCTCTCAAGAAATTGGTCAGGCATTTCAAGATAAAAACATTGATCGCGGTACACAGCTCATTGCTCATGCGGCGCTTGGTTGTGCAGCGGGTGCTGTCGGCACAGGTAATTGCGGCGCAGGTTCCGTGTCGCAATTGGCAGGTGAAATTTCTTCCATCGTTCATGGTGAACTCACAGTTGAAAATGTGGAAGACGTGACAAAAAACTTTGCCGTTCAGAATGTGAATATTGCCAGGTTATCAGGTGGAATTGCTGCGGCATTGGCTGGCGGTGATGCAGATGATGTGAATCTGGGCGCAAATTTAGGCGGCACAGCCGCGGAGAATAATAATCTTCTCACCATTCTTGCGGCGGCAACAGCGGCAGCAGCACGAGGTTGTTCAAAGATTAAATCATGCAGTGTGAAAGCAGGCCAACAAGTTGGAAAGGTTGTTAGTAAGTTAAGTAAATCTAGTTCTAAAAATGCTGATGATATTATAAAAAGTGCTGCGAGACCATCAAAGTCAGGATCGCAAGATACACGTGCGTTACAAGCTTTGAAAAAAAGGTTAGATAAGAAGGACATAGCCTTCAAGGGATTGGATAAAAATGTTGATACTGCAAATAAATTAATTAGAGATATTTTAAAATCTGAAAATAGAGTTATTCGTGATAAAGTCTCAAATGGTGATAAAATTCGAGATATATTTGACCCTGTTACTAAAAGAGGTGTTAGACTAAGGAATAATGAATTTGATACTTTTGTAAACTTTTAAAATATGAAAAAAATAAAAAATATCTATAGACAAATATTCTACAGTGATTTCGACTTAGAACTATTCTATTTACAAGGAGATGGTTCTACCGAAATAAAATTTGAAGATGGAAGTTTTATGTCTTTTTATGCAGATACTGAACATTGTTCAGTGATTTATAAAAACGAAAGAATGGAAAAATATAGAGAGAGTTATAAATATTTAGATATAACTGATCTTGAAAGTATCAGGCATATAATTGGTGAACAGGTTTTAGAAATTAAAAAGATTAATAATGGTGTGAAACTCATTCTTGAAAATAATAAAAATATTTCATTTCTATATAGATCTACCGAAGAACACTTAGATAGTGTATATATCAAGATAACTTAAGATGATCGGCCTTGTAGAGGTCTTGTCGGGCAGTGATGCCAGGGTCTTGTCAGATTAAAACGTGATTTTTGAATTTTCATGATAAAATCACTTTATGAGCCAGAAAAATCCATTCAAATATTATAAAACCAGTCCAGAAATCATCAAATTATCCGTAATGTATTACGTTCGTTACCCGCTTAGTTTACGCCAAGTTGAAGACATTTTGCATGAGCGTGGTATTGATGTTTGCCATGAAACCGTCCGCTATTGGTGGAATAAATTAGGTCCTACCCTCTCAAAGGAAATGAAGAAAAAACCTTTCTCTTCTCCATCAAATTGGCGATGGCATATCGATGAAGTTTTTGTAAAAATGTCCGTCTTCATATAAAATGGCACAGATATAGTGCTGCGCTAAGAGAGAGTCTG
>CAZYHI010000069.1:0-10217 GCA_964647515.1 uncultured Micavibrio sp.
TTTCGGCGTTGGCGCGCTCATCTTTAAACGTGAATGATTTTAACTTTTTTATTCAAACTGATGCGGCTATCAACCCTGGAAACTCTGGTGGGCCTTTGGTTTCCATGGATGGTCGGGTGATTGGAATTAACACGGCGATTTATTCGCGCTCTGGCGGATCATTGGGAATTGGCTTTGCCATCCCTTCCGAAATGGTACAAAGCGTTATTGCGGCTGAAAAATCTGGCGCAACAAATGCCAGTGCGGTGCGCCCATGGATTGGTGTTGATGGGCAGGCGTTAAATCGTGATATTGCCGCTTCGTTAGGATTAAAAAGCACAAATGGCGTTCTTGTTTCTTCCATTCATAAAGAAAGCCCTGCGCGTAAAGCGGGCTTGCAAGTTGGTGATGTGATTGTCGCGGTGAATGGACGTAAAATTAATGACCCCGCCGAAATGAAGTTTCGCCTTGCGACAGTTGTACTGGGCGATAAGGCAGATTTATCGATCATTCGTAAAGGCAAAGAACTTGTTTTGGCGATGGAGGCGATGCAACCACCTGAAGATCCGCCGCGCCGCAAAACTGAATTAACGGGTAATCATCCCTTAAATGGTGTGACGGTTGGTCATTTAAATCCACGCGTTGGGGTTGAGCTAGGCATTGATAATGACCGTGAAGGCGTTGTTGTTTTTAAAACAAATCGCCGTAGTCGCCTCGTAAATGTAGGGGATATCATTGTCGCCATTAATGATGATGAAATTGAAGATATCAAAGATCTTGAAAAAGAGCTGAGCCAAGCGCAAAGCCGTGGCGTGTTTGACATCACTATTGAGCGTGATGGCCGCCAAAGACGCGTTGTTATACGGTAATCCTCATAAGATAAAAGCTTGGCTTTATTATGAAGACTCTTTAACTTGCCCTCATGAACCAAAGTTTATTCCAAGCTGCTGATATGCAAAGCGATGCGCCGCGTCCGCTGGCGGATCGTATGCGTCCACAGACTTTAGATGAGGTTGCAGGGCAAGATCATTTGGTCGGTGAGGCGGGGCAGTTAACGCGTATGTTGGATGCAGGGTCGTTATCCTCATTGATATTCTGGGGGACGCCGGGTTGCGGTAAAACGACAATGGCGCGTATTTTAGCCGATCATACCGATTATCATTTTGAGCAACTCTCGGCGATATTTTCTGGCGTGGGTGATTTAAAAAAAATGTTTGAAGCCGCACGCGTTCGGCGTGAGCAAGGTCAAGGCACATTGTTATTTGTGGATGAAATTCATCGCTTTAACAAATCTCAACAAGACGCATTTTTACCTGTCATGGAAGATGGCACGATTATCTTGATTGGCGCAACGACAGAAAATCCATCTTTTGAGCTTAATGCCGCTTTACTTTCTCGATGCCAAGTGATGGTTCTTAAGCGTCTTGATGATGCGGCATTAGAAAATTTATTGCAACGCGTGGAAGAAAACGAAAATTGTAAACTTCCTTTGACCAATGAAGCGCGTGATACATTGAAAGTGATGGCCGATGGTGACGGGCGTTATTTACTGACCATGATAGAACAAATTTTGGGCATATCAGAAGAGCTGGACGTACAAAGTTTAAGCGAGATATTGCAAAAACGTGCGCCTGTTTACGATAAAAAAAATGATAGTCATTATAATTTAATAAGCGCGCTGCATAAGTCTGTACGTGGCTCTGACGTTGATGCGGCGCTATATTGGTTTGCGCGTATGTTAAGCGGTGGGGAAGACCCCAAATACCTCGCGCGGCGTTTTACACGTATGGCGGTGGAAGATATTGGTATGGCAGATCCCAATGCGCTGGTGCAATGTGAAAGTGCGTGGAAAACTTATGAAAGATTGGGCAGTCCCGAAGGGGAATTGGCCTTGGCGCAGGCCTTGATATATTTAGCCACGGCACCAAAATCGAACGCAGGTTATGTTGCCTATAAGCAAGCAATGTCTGCGGCGAAACAGACAGGCTCATTGATTCCACCTGCCCATACTTTAAATGCACCAACATCGATGATGAAGGATTTAGGGTACGGCGCGGGCTATCAATATGACCCTGATAATGTTGATGGTTTTAGCGGACAAAATTATTTCCCTGATGACATGGAACGCACAGAATTTTATCAACCTGTGGAACGTGGTTTTGAACGTGACATTCAAAAGCGTCTTGATTATTGGGGTAAGTTACGTACCAAGAAAGCGACAGTAGCATGAGCGGTGTATATCATTTAGAAGTAAGCGAAGATGAAGATAATCAACGCCTTGATCGTTTTTTACAAAAACATTTAAAAGGTGTGCCGTTTGGCTTGTTACAAAAGTTAATGCGTAAAGGGCAAATTCGTGTTGATAGCGGACGAGTAAAAGCGGCAACACGTTTAAAATCAGGGCAAAAGGTTCGTATTCCACCGATGGAAGACCGAAAATCAGAAAGAAAAATGACGGTCAGTGATAAAGACGCCGATTTTATCCGCTCTATCGTTTTATATGATGATGGAGATATTATTGCACTGAATAAACCTGCAGGGCTGGCCACGCAAGGGGGGACAAATATTCGCCGTCATATTGATGGTATGCTTGATGCATTGATGAACAAAGATAAAGTGCGACCGCGCCTTCTTCACAGGCTTGATAAAGATACATCGGGTGTTTTATTGCTGGCGCGTTCCAGTCAAATTGCGCGTGAGATGGGTAAGGTTTTTAAAGGACGTGATATTCGTAAAATCTATTGGGCGCTTACCGTTCCTGCCCCTGAAATGAATGATGGGAAAATTAGCGCACCTATTATAAAGGCGGGCGGTATTGGCCAAGAAAAGATGGTCGTTGATTCTGAAGGGCAAGCCTCGACAACTTTATTTGACGTGATTGATAGAGCGCATAAACAGCTGGCCTTTGTTGCTTTTTGGCCGCGTACAGGACGAACCCATCAAATTCGTGTTCATGCCGCGCATATGGGTTGCCCGATTGTTGGCGATGGAAAATATGGTGGGCAAGACGCCTTTGTGGATGGGATAGATCATGTAAAGCGTGTTCATCTTCATGCGCGTTCTATCCGTTTTAAGCATCCTAAAACAAAAAAAATTATCGAAATTTCTGCCCCTTTGGCAGATGATTTAAAGGCAAGTTGGAAATCTTTCGGTTTTGATACTAATACAGACTATACTGTCTTTGAAGATATCAAGAAGGTTTAATCAATGACTTCAACAGAGCAACAAGAAACACATAATAAAAAGCGTAAACGGATAAAGTTTTTCTTTTTTAAACTGCCCATTATTCTGATGGTGATTATCGCCGTACTTGCTGGCGCGTTAAAATTGGTAGAAGGATATCCTGATCCATTGCGTCAAGGGTTTGAACAATACTTGTCCGATGTATCTGGCGGGAATGCAATTATTACGAAATTAGAAACAATTAAATTTGTACCGAATTTTATTCTTCACGCCAAAGATATTAGTATTCATAACCGTCAAAATGCCGCTGAGATTGATTTGGAAGTCAAAGAGTTTCATTTGAATGCACCATTTTCCAGCATGTTATTTAAAAATGGTAAAATTAATGAGCTTGTCCTTAAAGGTTTAAAAGCAAAAAAAGGAATGATTACACCGAAAGAAATTGAAGTATCTTCTGTTGATATTGTGACAAAGGAAGGCCCCGATCAATTTGGTTCATTCTTAATAGTGCAAGGTCAATATGGTGGAGATAGACTTGGTTTAGAACTGGAATTAGAAGTTCAAAAATATAATTACCGCTTTAACATGCAAACACCATTTTCTTTGACGCTAGGTGACTATCAACTCAATACGAATTTTAGAAGAAAGTTGAAAGGTGTCACTTTAGAAAACACAGTCTTTCAAAAAAACAATGATGATGGTCAACAAATAAGCGAGCAGACTTATATTTTGGTTGATAAAGTGGGTTATCAGTTAGATAATCCGTTATCTTGTTTATTTACCGAACAAGAGTTAAGTAATTGCGATCAATATTTGAAAGATAATTAAAGTTATGATGAAACGTTTCTACAAATTAGTGTCTTCGAAAAAACTTGGTGACGGTTATGTCCTTCAATTGGATGGTAAAACTATTAAGACTCCATTAGGGCAAGAGATTAAAGCACCAACGAAAGCTTTGATGGAAGCTATCGTTTTGGAGTGGGCAGGGCAGGAAGAAAAGGTAAAACCAGAAACAATGCCATTGATGCAAATTTTAACAACGGCAATTGATAAAATTCGTGATCGTGAAAAAATTACCGAAAGCTGTATGCGTTATTTAGATACAGACTTGGTTTGTTATTGGACGAAAGAGCCAGAAGATTTGGCCAAGCAGCAAAAGGAAATTTGGGGGAAATGGGTTAAATGGTTTGAAAGTCATTTTGAAGTACCGCTTTATACGACAAAAAAAATTGATGCCATTACACAAGATGAAGAAGCGCATAAGCGCGTTTGGAATTACATTGAAAGTTTAGATGATACTTATTTTACAGTTCTTCAGATTATGACATCCTTAAGCGGATCTCTTATTTTGGCGCTCGCTTTTTCCGAAGGTGATATTACACCCGAAGAAATTTTTGAGGCGAGTTATCTAGAAGAGCTTTACCGCGGTAAAATTTATAATGAAGATGTTCATGGCGCGGCACCGAATGAAGAAACAGAAAGAGAGCTGTTTAAACGTGATGCAAAAGCAGCCTTAAAATATCTAACATTAGCGAATGAGTATTAATGGCTAAGCCGCCGGAAAACGGCCTTATTCAAGGTAATGACGGAAAGTGGCGGTGCTGGTGGCATAGCAATGACGCTGAATATTTACGTTATCATGATGAAGAATGGGGCATGCCCGTTAAAGATGATATTCGCTTATTTGAAAAAATAAATTTAGAAGGTTTTCAAGCGGGATTAAGTTGGCTCACCATTTTACGCAAGCGAGAGAACTTTCGTGATGCTTTTAATGGTTTTGATTTAAAAAAAATTGCAAAATATACCGATAAAGATATTGAACGGCTTGTTAAAAATGCAGGTATCATTCGTCATCGCGGTAAAATTAAATCAACGATTAATAATGCGCGGCAAGTCCAAAAAATAATTGATGAATTTGGATCATTCGCCACTTATATTTGGCAATTTGAGCCTGATATAAAAACGCGCCCTAAAAGATGTGATTATAAGACATTGTCGAAAATTACAATGAGTGATGAATCCAAAGCGCTATCAAAAGACTTAAAAAAACGTGGTTTCTCTTTTGTCGGGCCAACGACGTGTTATGCCTTCATGCAATCTATGGGGGTGATCAATGACCATATTGAAGGATGTTGTTGTCGGCAAAAAATTGAAGAAGAACGGAAGAAATTCAAGAGGCCTAATTAATCTGTATGTCGATCAATTGAGGGGAAATCCCTTTCCTTCCTTCCGTCTTCCCCACCATGCGCAGGTGTTTCTTTGCTCTTTTCTTTTTTGCTATCGTTTTGTTGACGACGCGCCTCTTGTTTGTTTGTGATGACTTCCAAACGATCAAGCACCTTTGATAAACGGTCAGATATCGTTATTTTTCTGTTATTATCATTCATAACAATATATTACAAGTTTAAGGATTTTTTACAAGATAAATTGTCAAGAAATAACAAGTTTTTTTGTGTAAGCTGGTTTTATGATGTTGAAATCGATGCCCAGCCTGTCTGAACGCCTAAAATATGTACGAAAATTGCATAATTTATCGCAAGCGGAACTGGCGGCCTTAGCGAAAACAACGCAGCAAGCCATTCAACAAGCCGAAGCGGGTAAGGCACGTAGCCCACGTTATTTGCATGAAATTGCCCGCGCGTTGGAACTCGATATGAACTGGATGGTATTTGGTGAGGCCGTTGACGATCAATCAATGAATCCGTCATCACAAAATCATGGTTTTGAAGAAGATGTGTTAGGTGTTTTTCGTTCTATGCCCCAAGAGGAACAAAAACTGATGTTTGAGTTGATGAAGTCGCGTCAGAAAAATGATACAGGTCAAGAATAAGTATGTTTGAGTTAAATGAAAACGTAAGTTGTTTATGACCTTGAGTTAAACAAACAAGAAAAATATCTTGCATAAAACAATCTTTTTATGAGATGGTGATTTATCAAAAATTATTTTTAGAGGTTAAAATGTTTCTTGTTATTAAAGATTCTCTGCCTCTCCATCCCTCCTAATAATCTAAAACATTAGATTTATGCGGTGTTTGGAGACGAAGCACTGCTATTATTTTCAACTGAAACAAAGCTTATCAATAACAATATTGATGTTTTTGAGGTATGTATTTCCCTTTATTCAGTTTCCCCTATTTTTATTTTGGCTTATGTGGATTACCAATTTTTGTTCCTCTATGCCTTATTTACTTGGACTTTTACGATGAAAAAAGAAGTTACTAAAAAAGATATATTGGCTTTCACTTGGTATTATTGGAGGCAAAACAACAAAATTATTCCTGTCTTGATGATGGGAATGGCCTTTGCAGCGATAGCAGATAGCTTATTTCCACTTATCATTGGAAAGCTTATTAATGCTATCGAAGTTACAGGCGGTAGTGGAGTGACCTTGTCTAAAACAGTTTTTATTGCCTTTGGAACGCTTGTCGGTCTTGATATTGTTTATCATGGTGTCCGTAATGGAACATATTTAATCTTTAATAGATATATGGCGATGCCAAATTTGCAACGTGTGACGTTAGATGCGTTTGATAAAGTTCAAAAATTTTCATCTGATTGGCACGCCAATAACTTTGGTGGGGCTACGGTTCGTAAAATTACGCGTGGTATGTGGGCGTTTGATGTGTTTGAAGATATTTTATACTTATATCTTTATCCAACCGCTATTGTATTGATTTCTATCATTGTGTTGATGGGTATTCAATGGCCTATCATGGGTCTGGTGACATTCGCCATGGTGATGCTTTACCTTATTGTAACGCTTTGGACAGTGCTTAAGATTAATGCACCGCATTATAAAAGTCATGCCGCAGAAGATACCAATATGGGTGCGGCTATCGCGGATGCCATTACCAGTAACCCGACGGTAAAATCATTTGGTAAGGAAACTTATGAATTTAACCGTTTCATGGGTGTTAGTCAGCAATGGAGAGACATTGCTTTAACATGTTGGCAGATCGGAACATGGACTGATTTATTGCGTCGTTTTGTTTCTGTTTTGATGTTGATTGCGATGGTCGGAACGATCCTTTACCTATTGCAAGCTGGTAAAGCCAATACAGGTGACGTTGTTTACGTTTTTACAACTGTTTGGATTATCTTTGCTTATTTACGCCATATGGGTGAACAAATTGCCAATATGCAAAAATCTGTTTCAGAAATGGAAGATGTAATTTGGTATTGGAAGACTGACATCGCGGTGAAGGACAAGGTTAATGCGAGTGTTTTACGCGCGGATAAAGGGCGCGTGTCTTTTAACAATATTGATTTTTCTTATGATCATCAGAGTGAAGCGATCTATCAAGATTTTTCACTAGATATAACAGCCGGAGAAAAAATTGCGTTGGTTGGACATTCTGGTTCTGGTAAGTCGACATTCGTGAAGCTGTTACAACGTTTATATGATATCCAAAGTGGTGAAATTGTCATAGACGGCACCAATATTGCCGATGTTACGCAGAGTAGTTTACGTCAAGCAATATCACTCGTACCGCAAGACCCAATTTTGTTTCATCGCTCGTTACGTGATAATATCGCCTACGCAAAACCAGAGGCAAGCATGGAGGAAGTTATAGATGCTTCTAAACGCGCCTTCGCACATGAATTTATCGAAGGTTTGCCACAAGGATATGAGACTCTGGTAGGTGAGCGTGGGATTAAGCTGTCTGGTGGAGAGCGCCAACGTGTGGCGATTGCGCGGGCGATTTTATCTGACTCACCTATTTTGATATTGGACGAAGCAACATCAGCGCTTGATTCTGTGTCTGAGAATTATATCCAAAAAGCACTTAAAGAGCTGATGAAGGGCCGTACGACCATCACTATTGCGCACCGCCTTTCAACAATTAAAGATGTTGATCGAATCTTGGTGTTTGATAAGGGGCGTGTTGTCGAAGAAGGTACGCATGATAGCTTATTAAAAAATCACAACTCTCATTATAAGAAACTTTACGATATGCAGGTGATGGGTTTAATCGCTTAAGTTGAAATAACTATAAAATTTTCTCTCATTGGTTACAGTTAATAAGGGCCAGTTTTAAAACAAAAAAACGCCGATGGTTGGGGGAACCATGCGGCGTAAAAGTTTTGGGGGGAGAAATAAAACTTTTAAGTAAGTGAGCTTTATTTAAGGGGTAGTAATACTCAGTGGTACGCGAATTTTTATTATATCTGTGTCCTTAAATTTTATTTTAATTAACTTGGTTGTGTTCATCATAATTCTTTCTCGCCCAAATCGAATCGAGCGTAGTTGTACAAGGCATAAAGCCAAATACTTTATAAACTTTTGGCATGGAATTTAGCCTTTTTGTTGTTTTTTGTTGTTTGGCGAGTTTGCTTAAATCGCTATATTCTAACAGTTTATTATCATTGGAAAGTCTATGTACTTTGCGCATACAATGGTCTTGGTGCAGTTCGGCGATGTTGCGTAATGTGTTATTGACGTCCCCATTACATTGAAAAGTATCAAGCATTCCTTGGTAGCTGATTCTATTGGCCCTCATAAAATCATCCAACCAAAACCACGCCCAAAATGGTAGTGATACAATTCTATATTTTGATTTCAAACCCGGAATAACGCGTGATGTTAGATTATCATTTGTTGGATCTGTCTTTTTCATGTTTCTCCTTATAGCTTCTCTCATTACCCAATTTTTATTTTTTAAGATATTGCCTATCTCTTTTATGTTTCTATGATTCCATTTTTGGGGAAGAAAATGCAAATTTGGAGATTTTTAAGTAATTTATATTACATAATTTTTTAGATAAAGAAGTAAAATCAATCAGTTATTTTTAAATTATTGTGCTGACAGTTTTTGTAAACAAATTGCTCACATGGTGAAAAAAGTAATAAAAAAGTAACTTTTTACATCTGTCTACGGTACACTAATAATGTAGAGTGATTTTCTTTTTCGTATCGGGAGGCACATTTTGTCCATTTGGTGGTTTTTTTGGTTTATTTTGTCGTTCGTTTTATTGGGCACGACAGCATGGTCTTTAATTATTCTATTTAAGCAAAAAAGAACATGGGAAGAATTTGCAAAACGTCATAACCTTGTTTTTGTAAAAGGAAAATTTTCGGCATCTCCTTCGGTCGAAGGAACAATGGATGATTTCAGCATTTCAATGTTTAGCGCCACACAACAACAAGAAGATTCACGTAAAAACAGACAACTAACAGTCATTGAATTAATTTGCGCCAAACCGTTTTTTAATGGCGTAGCGATTGGAACACCTGAAGTGTTACCCTTTTTAAAGTCTTTAGATTTATTATCGCCGCATCCACTTAACCACGAAAAATGGGACAGCAAACATAATCATATATTCTCACGCAATAAAAAAGCTGTAGAAAAATTTTTAACAGAGGAGCGTATTGTCATTTTGAATAACATTTTAAAATTATCAAATTCAGACAATATTGTTTTACTTGATGATGATAAAGGAGTATTTCGATTTGAAACATCAAACCCTTTAACCGAAATTGATAAGCTTGAGACTTTAACCATTAAGCTGATGAAAAGTATTGAGAAATTATGCCCTGATGAAAAAGAGGTCACACAATTACAAGCCCTTTATAAGAAGGATTAAAGCTTTTTATCATGGCTATAATTAAAGTCATGACCTGAACAGCTCTACTCCCTTTTAGTAACCTAACAATGTTACCAAACCTGTAAAACCCATAAACAGTCCGTAATAGAACAAGTAAAAACCAACAGATTGTTTTAAGCTTCGCTCTTTAGCGAAGTTGAATAGCTCATCAAACATGACGCGCCCCTTCTCATCTTTATCATTTTAGAATGATGAAGATATAAAAGAAAATTTTACGAAAGTCAACCCCTATAAGGGTTTAAAAGGTTTTTTTACAATCCCAGTGCACCTGTAATAGTACGCAAAATCCATTATTGCTTTAGAAGATACCTGTGACAATACCCAATAAGCTTGGTGCTCAGCCCCCAAAGGTGATACCTAATCCCGGTCCGATGCCTAATGTGGCCTGAACTGCATTAATCATCGGGCCTAAATTAACGGCCAAAGCACCACCAATTAAATGGGTGATA
>CAZYHI010000070.1:0-9513 GCA_964647515.1 uncultured Micavibrio sp.
TATTACAGCAGATAAAGGCATACGCGGCGCAAAAAGAATACCTTTAAAAGCTAACACAGATAAAGCCTTAGAAGATTGTCCCGATGTTCACAGTGTTTTTGTTTTAAACCGCACTGGCGGTGATATTAATTGGACAGGCCAGCGTGATATCTGGTGGCATGAATTTGTAAATGCACAAAGCAATGATTGTGTTTGCGAAGAAATGAATGCGGAAGATCCATTATTTATTCTTTACACATCAGGTTCAACAGGAAAGCCAAAAGGTGTATTGCATACGACAGGGGGCTATTTGGTTTATGCTTCTTACACACATGAGATAACTTTCGATTATAAAGCGGGTGATGTCTATTGGTGTACTGCCGATGTTGGATGGATAACAGGGCATTCATATATTGTCTATGGCCCTCTCGCCAATGGGGCGACCAGTCTTATTTTTGAAGGTGTGCCCAATTATCCCGATTGCTCTCGTTTTTGGCAGGTCGTCGATAAACATCAAGTGAACAGCTTTTACACTGCGCCGACAGCCATTCGCGCCCTTATTAAAGCAGGCGATGAAATGGTGAAGAAAACGAACCGTTCCTCGCTACGTATTCTGGGCACTGTCGGTGAGCCCATTAATTCTGAAGCATGGCATTGGTATCATGATATCGTTGGAAACGGTAAATGCCCTATTGTAGATACGTGGTGGCAAACCGAAACAGGGGGGCATTTAATCACGCCTTTACCTGGTGCAACCTCGACCAAACCGGGTTCAGCTTGTGTTCCTTTCTTTGGCATTCAACCCGCTATCGTCGATAAAGGCGGGACTCCACAAAAAGGGGAAGCGCAAGGCGCGCTTTGTATCCTTGATAGCTGGCCAGGACAGATGCGCTCGCTCTACGGAGATCATGATCGCTTTATTCAAACTTACTTTTCAACCTTTCCTGGAAAATATTTTACAGGTGATGGGGCAAAGCGTGATAAGGATGGCTATTACTGGATTACAGGGCGTATGGATGATATTATCAATGTCTCTGGACATCGTCTCGGCACAGCCGAAATTGAGAGTGCTATCGATGAGCATGAGGCTGTTGCAGAAGCAGCCGTCGTTGGCTTTCCCCATGATATTAAAGGCCAAGGTATTTATGCTTACGTTACTTTATGTGAAGGATATATGCCCAATGATGAAATCAAAGCAGAGATTGTAAAAATCGTACGAAAAATAATCGGGCCAATCGCAACACCAGATGTCATTCAGTGGGCGCCAAGCTTACCAAAAACACGTTCAGGAAAAATTATGCGTAGGATTTTACGCAAGATTGCCGCTAATGATTTTGAGACATTGGGAGATACATCGACTTTGGCTGAACCCGCTGTTGTTGAAAACTTAATACAAAATAGAAATTAAGACATATGGTTTAGAAGCATAGTTAACGTTTACTGGCTTACGTATTTTAAGCCTTATGGGGCGTATCTTTATGGCTCTTAAATCTATCGCTGTTTCGAGCCATCTTGTTCAAAATATTCTAGATTAAAAAAAAGACATTGAAGATGCCGAATCTCAATCACGACAAAAAGATCTAGAAGATGCGTGGAAAGATGAAAAATATATAGACTTTAAAACAAGTATTGACGTTCAAAACCTGCATTATTCTTATGAGCGTGAAATAAATAGCGGGAAAAATACTTTTACCCTTAATGATATATCTTTAAGTATCCCTAAAGGAACTTTTGAGAAGCTTATGGATACACCCCTATTTGCCAATCTTGTGAAATGTGAAGAAGCGTAAAAAGAAAAAAAGATAGCATTCTGCACGTATCTTCTTCTTTCAAATTTCCGTATTTCAATATGCAAGCATATTCGCTCTCCGCGGTAGAATCTTCAACACGTAATTGTAGAATTAAAATAGGGTTAATAATTGTCATGCCAAATCTTTTAACGTTTTAAAGCACAGAATGCTATATTTTTTTCGTAAGATCTAAGCTTTCTTTTCCCATTTACCTGTCTCGCTTTGGTACCAATAGGTAACATCAAAGCCTTGGTCTTTATATTCTTTCCAACGTACGCGGGCACCTTGGATGGCGGTGTCATCATGACCGTTTAACATTTCACAGCACAGATCATAATCCTTTAAATTTTCTTCAATAGTGCTTTGCGTTAAAATAAGCGTCGATGATTGATTGGGGTTTTCCGCTTTATCCGTCAGCCAAATAGGTTGGTCATTAGCGTGCCCTGTTTTTTTACAGCCATGTGGTAAAAAAGAATGAGGTTTATATTTCCACAAAACATCATTCATGCGTGTGACTTCTTTTTCGTCAGCCATACGCACCACGGCATTTTTTTTCGTTTGGTATACTTTTTCTAAGATAAGCGGTAAAGCTTGATCCAACGTTTGTTTTTGTAAGTGATAGAAACGAACTTCTGTCATTATTTTTTCTCAAAGTTTTTTGCAACAAAATCATTTAAGGCGCGCACCGGAAAGCCTGTCCCCCCTTTTGGTGTGGTTGGTTTATCGGTTTTCCACCAAGCAGTACCGGCGATATCAATATGCGCCCATTTTGTACCATCATTGATGAAATGCTCTAAGAATCCAGCGGCAGAACAAGACCCACCATAACGTGACCCTAAATTTTTAAGATCAGCAATTTCACTTTCCATTTCTTTTCGATAGGCCGCATCAAGAGGCATACGCCAGAATTTTTCGCCTGTGTTATCACTGGCATTTTTAAGCTGATCCCATAATTTATCATCATTGGCAAAGGTACCGCAATATTCAAAACCAAGGGCAACCATGATCGCGCCTGTAAGGGTTGCTAAATCAATGACAACTTCTGGTTTATAGGTGTCTTGAATATAGGTCAGTGCATCAGCCAAAACCAAACGCCCCTCGGCATCGGTGTTAAGAACCTCAATTGTTTTACCTGCGTGCGATGTGATGACATCTCCCGGACGATAAGCACGGTCAGAGGGCATATTTTCAACCAAGCCAACAATACCGATAACATTGGCTTTGGCTTTACGTTTTGCCAAAGCTTTCATGAGGCCGACAACAGCCGCACTACCACCCATATCCATTTTCATCAGATCCATTTCAGGGCCAGGTTTTAACGATATTCCTCCTGTGTCAAAAGTCACACCTTTACCAACAAAGGCGATGGGGTTCGTCGCGTTCTTTTTAATTTTACTATTACCGTTCCATTTCATGATAACGGTTTTAGATTCACGGATGGAGCCTTGCCCAACAGAAAGAAGTGCACCAAACCCCATTTTTTGCATTTTCTTTTCATCTAAAACTTCAACCTCAACGCCAAGAGGCTTCAGCTCTTCTTTAATGAGCTCAGCATAACTTTCAGGATATAATGTGTTTGGTGGTTCATTCACCAAATCGCGAGCAAGAAAGACACCTTCGGAAATAGCACTTAATGTTTCATATAGTTTCTTTGCGGCGGTATGGGCATCCGTCATAATTGAAATATTTTCAATCTCTGATGTTTCTTCTTCTTTGTCTTTTTTAGATTTATATTTTTTAAAACTATAAGATTTAAGCTGTAATCCTAATGCAAGATGCGCGGCAATTTCAGCCGTTGTTGTTGACTTAATATCTTCAATACCTTCGACATGAATGGTGATGTTTTTTGTACCTACGGTTTGTAAAGTTTTAAATAATTTACCACCGATTGTTTCAAAGGCAATATTGTTCAGCTCGTCTTTTTTACCCAAGCCAACCACAATAATGTGCTGATGGTCTTTTCCACCAGTAGCAATAGAAATGCTTTCACCTGTTTTGGCCTTAAAATTTGGATGATGTGCAAGACAGTCTTTAATAATACCATCATATTGATCGTTTAATTCTTGCGCCGCAGGAGTGAATTTAAGTTTATCAAAAACACCAACTATTATGGCATTTGCCTTTTTCGTCGCTTTTTTTTGAAATTGAATAGAAAATGCCATGTTTTGATGCCTTTTGCTCTTTTAATTAATCCATGTTAATGAGGTATTTAATATAATCTTTTTTGTCAAAACAACCAGTGTAAAAATGCAACCCAATGTTTTTAACAGATATGTCATAAAGAATTTATGCGTTACGACGTTGTTTATTGCTGTGACTTTGGCGGCGATCATTATGATGACGCAATCTTTAAAATTTTTGGAGCTTATTATTAATGCAGGCGCATCCAGTAAAGCGTTCTGGATGTTGGTGTTTTTGGCTTTACCGCGCTTTTTCGAAGTCATTTTGCCGATTGCGTTCATGATTGCTGGACTTTTTACGTATAACCGTATGATTGGTGATAGCGAGGTGATTGTCATGCGTGCCGCGGGTAAATCACCGTTACAAATGGCCAATCCTGCTTTAATATTTGGATTAATTGTCACCTTATTATTATTGTTAATTACGACGTGGCTGGCGCCAGTATCTCTATCAGCAATGCAAAAAATGAGGCAAGTTTTAAAAGCACAATATTCAACATTATTGTTCCAAGAAGGCGTGTTTAATGAGGTTGGTAAAAACCTAACTGTTTATATCAATAATCGAAATGACAAAGGTGAATTAGAAGGATTATTGATTCATGATAAACGTGCTGAAAACCCTGCGCCTGTAACAATTATTGCCAAACGTGGTGTTGTTGTTGCTACGGATGAAGGGCAACAAGTTCTTGTTTATGAAGGGTCACGGCAAGATTTTAATAAAAAAAATGGGGCGTTGAACCGTCTTGATTTTGCCCGTTATTCGATTGATTTGCCAGAGTCTGCGGCTGTAAAAAATAAAAGAAAAAAACCTGATGAACGAACGTTTTTTGAATTATTAAATCCGAATTTACAAGATAGTGATAAGACTAAAAATCGTTATGTTTTTATCGCTGAAGCAAATAAGCGGATTATTGGGTCACTCTTGCCTTTAACTTTTATTGGTGTTGTTTTGTGTTTTTTATTATTGGGGCCAATTAATCGACGTGGGCAAACATACCGCATTGTTGCCGCCATTATTTCTATATTGATTCTACAAAGTTTGTTCTTAGGGGGAAGCAATGCCGCTGGGAATAGTATATGGGGGCTTGTATTGCTGTATCTTGTCGTTCTCGTGCCGTTGGTTTTTTCGATGATTGCACTAAGCTTTGTAGGGGAGAAATTTATTCAACTGTTTTTGTTTAATGGTAAGGCCCATAAAGAAGCTCATAACACTGCGGGAGAAAGCGTATGAAGTCGATTTTTCCACCGACATTAAGCTGGTATTTTGCCCGCCAATATGGCTTGAACTTTTTGATATTGTTGTGTGGTCTTTTGGCCATTATTTATATCTTTGATATGATTGAATTGTTACGCCGGGCCTCTGATAAAGATAATATTAGTTTAAGTCTGGTCTTAAAAATGGGGGTTTATAAATTGCCTGAAGTGGGACAATTAATTTTCCCTTTTGCAATTTTATTTAGTGCCATGTGGACGTTTTGGCAACTAACCCGTAAGCATGAATTGGTTATTGTTCGCGCCGCTGGATTATCGGTTTGGCAATTTATTTTACCTGTTATCTTAACAGGGTTTATTATTGGCTTGCTAAGTGTCATGGCGATTAATCCTTTGGGTGCCATTTTTGTTTCAAAATTTGAACGACTCGAAGCTCAATATATTAGTAAAAAAAGCAGTGCCATTTCTTTGTCTGAACAGGGGCTATGGCTTCGACAAAATTATGAAGATGGTCAGGCCATTTTACACGCAGATAAAATTATCATGCCCTATTGGACATTGCGTGATGTGACGGTTTTTTTCTTTTCTGAAAATAATGATTTTCTTAAACGTATAGATTCGTCGCGGGTTTTCTTAGATGACCAAAATTGGAATTTTAAATATGCGGTTTCCAATACGCCAGGGCAATTGCCGCAAACCGCCGATGATGTCAAAATCCCGACAGAATTAACAATTGCTGATTTAGAAGGCAGTTTTTCCAGCCCTGAGACCATTTCGTTTTGGCGATTACCTGAATATATCAAAATTATGGAGGATACAGGCTTTGATTCAACGCCTTTAAAAATCCATTTTCAGAATTTATTGGCACAACCTTTATTGTTCATTGCGATGATTTTATTGGCTGCATCCGTTTCTTTACGTCCTCAAAGGTTAAGAGGAACCTCTTTTTTAGTGTTTTCAGGGATTTTAATCGGGTTTTTGGTCTTTTTTACCTCTAGCTTCCTTCAAGCCTTAGGAGGATCAGCGCAAATTCCTATCTTTATTGCGTCTTGGTTTCCTGCCATTATTAGCCTACTCTTAGGGGTTGGGGCGATGATGGTACTGGAAGATGGTTAAAGTTAACCTTTTTTATTGATTTTCAGTGATATAATGGTATTTATAGCAATTAGTTAGCAAAAAATAAGGGATGTATCCTCTCTAATTGTTAATTTTTGGATTATTACGACGTATAATTATTCGATTATTTATTTAAAATTAGGGGTAAAAACGCATGCGAATTTCATTACAAATAAAGAAGAAAACTTCTGGCTGGTTATATTCTGCCGTGGCTTGTTTGATCATTGCATCTTGCGCCCATAATACTGATACAACCTCATCTATTCATGATCCCTTAGAAGGTCTCAACAGGCAAACTTTAAAGTTTAACGAAGCCGTTGATAAAGCGGTACTTGAACCCGTTGCTAAAGGTTACCGATTTGTGACACCGTCAGGTGGTAGAATGATCGTTCGTAACTTTTTACAAAATTTAAATAGCCCTGTGATTATCGGTAATGAATTATTACAAGGTGATTTGGACGGCGCAGGAAACGCGACGGCGCGCGTGGTTATTAACACTCTCGCAGGTTTTGGTGGACTTTTTGATTTTGCTACTCAAGGTGGTATTCCATATCAATCTGAAGATTTTGGTCAAACATTGGCCAAATGGGGCGTTGGTGACGGCCTATATTTAATGTTACCTTTATTAGGGCCTTCGAGCTTACGTGATGCCTCTGGTCGTGTGGTTGATAGCTATGCTGATCCCTTACGTACTTATTTATTTAATATTGACCGGGATTTTCTTCATTATACCCGTATCGGTACGGAAGTTGTTTCACAACGTGAAGACCTTCTTGAAATAGTGAATGATTTAAGACGTAATTCATTTGATTACTACGCAGCGATTCGTAGTGCTTATTATCAAAGACGTCAGGCCGAAATTAATGACGAGAGTGTGCTGCCAGCAATTCCTGATTACGATGATTTATAAGGAATTTACCTTATTTTCGCCATAAATCAGACGTGATTTCCTTATAGAATAATATTATCAAAATAAAAATAGGATTATTAAAACAATGAACAAATTAACGCCAACAAAGATTATTTTGCCTGTTATAGCGATGGGGCTTGTTTCTTTTTCTTTACCAGCGATGGCTGGAAAGATTGGGGTTGCGCATGACCACAATAATCTAACATCTTCATCGCCTTTGCTGCATGAGGTGCAAGCCAAGGCAACAGGGAAGCAAGCACAAGCATTTATTAAAGAGTTGGGTAATACTGCCATTTCTTTTTTAGCGCGTAGAAATTTATCTGACAGCCAAAAAAGAAATGAATTTGATAAACTTCTAAATAAAAATTTTGATATGAATACAGTGGCGCGTTTTGCTATGGGGCGCTATTGGCGTAGCGCATCAGCGGCGCAAAAGTCAGAGTATTTAAAACTTTTTCCAGAAATGGTGATTGATGTTTATTCCGCACGTTTTAGTGAATATAACGGCGAAACATTTAAAGTGACTTCGTACCGTGCGGATGGAAAATCAGATTTTTTAGTGAACTCTCTTGCTTCAGGGGTCAGTGGTGGGTCAGCCTTAAAAATTGATTGGCGTGTGCGTCACAAGAACGGACAAATGAAAGTCATTGACGTGATTGTTGAAGGTGTCAGCATGACATTAACGCAGCGTTCTGACTTTGCCAGTATTATTCAACGTGGCGGCGGTGATGTAGAAGCATTGCTCAAGCATTTAAGAAAATAAAAAACACCGTCATTGCGAGCGAGCATTTACGTCGCGTGTCTGCATACCTGAACATAAAAAGGTGAGGAATCTCTTTCTCACAAACAATACAAAAGCCCCTGTTTTTCCTGCGAAGGCAGGGATCTATTTTTAACCACCAAGGCACAAAGCCACCAAGTTTTTTATTTTTTGATGTCCGTCATTTCATTCCTCGCAATGACGATTCTTTTTACCGTGCGTGAAGGACGTGGTAGAATTGATAACGATTTGTATCTATATCATTTTGAAAACAAATTGAGTTTTTATCCCTTATTTCTGGTTGCGCAGAAAATGGGGCATCAACAAAATTTCCATCAAATCGGGGTGATGCCCAAACTCGTGATAGAGGGACGGTACTATCCCCAGTTGATATTTTATTATATGCAGAACAAAAATTTTCTTCATTTATGTTTTGTGGAAGTTCTATAAACCAATATAAATCTTCGCTATGCGCTTCCCCATTCGTGCCAATACCGTCTAAATCTTGTCTTCCTACAAAGTGATTATATGCAGTTCCTCCTGTCCAATCACCATTAGGCCAAAAATCAGTTATGGCTAAAGCAGTCAATCCTGCCCCTGCAACATCAAAAACATGACATGATTTGTCAGCAGGTGCGTTAGAGTTTGCGTGGTTCGCTATGATAGAGTCTTCAAAGCTAATTTCATTCTCGCTACAGCCGCGGGCGAGGAGGTTTTGCACGCCGTTCTCTATATTTTTGGCGTAACTGAGGATTTGATTGGCGGCGATGACGTTTTGCTCGTAACTCCCTGTTTCATTGGTGCTAGAGCCAGAGCGTGACAGCATCACCGTCAACAACCCAAGCAACCCAATTGCCACCAAAATAAACCAAAGCGCGTTGCCGCACTGCTTGTCATTGCGAGCACAAAAGAGTTTTGGGCGAAGCAATCTATGGTGCTGAAAGGAAATGGATTGCCACGTCGAGCGACGCTCTCCTCGCAATGACGGTGGTGTGTCTTTTCTCATCCTACCTCACAATCAAAACTTGGAAGAAGCTGTAGGTTCCAGCAGGCGGATTTAAATCCCCTTCAATACAACCTGCCATCAGATTTCTATAGTTAGCGGGAGACCCAATACCCATATTTATTACGGTATCTCCATACCCCCCTCGAAATTTCCCTTGAGTCCCTCCAAAAGTTGCAAAAGAGAAGTCTTGATCAATATAAGGATCACCTGAATTGTTGTGCCCAGAATTTAATTTTTTGTTTATTGCGAGGCAGATTTCCTTTTTTATGTAAGGAACACCAATCATAAGTTCATTGCAGTCTGGAACGCCACTTTGGCACTCTCCGCTTGATCCTCGGCTGTTTCCAAGTCCTCCAACAGCATTATTTTCGTTTGCGTACCAAGTTTGGTAAACAACTTCACTTGAGAATAGATTATCCATCCACGTCTCTTCAGGCGTTAAATAATTCAACCCGCCGCCAGCAGGGTGGAAGACTTTACACTCATCGCGGGCGGGTGGGGTATGTTCATATCCCGCCACAACATTATTTTCAAAACTAATATCTGTATCGCTACAACCA
>CAZYHI010000070.1:9523-10151 GCA_964647515.1 uncultured Micavibrio sp.
ATTTGCAGTGTCTGCACGGCTTGTTTAATGGCGCGGGCATAATCCAAAATCTCTGTCGCGGCGAGGCGGGCTTGTTCTTTTGATATATTCTGCGTGCCAGAGCGCGACCCTTGAGTGATGGCGAAGTTCAACGCGGCAAAAAGGGCTATAGCGATAAGAATCCATATGATGGCTGAGCCTTTTTCATGTTGATCGTCATTGCGAGCGTAGCGAAGCAATCCAATATGTTCCGAATAGATTGCCGCGTCGGGCTGTCGCCCTCCTCGCAATGACGGTTTTTTAAAGGTATTAAAACCTTGTTTTTTCACTGAAAATCGCGGTATTCTCATCATTCTTAAATACTAACACAAAAAGATTAAAAATGAGCCTTAATAATAGCAAAAAAGCGAACTCAAAAGATACACAAGACCTTGACTTGACAGACCCGCGCCAGGCCAAAGAACATAAATTGGCGCAATTAAAGAAACTTGGCATTAACCCATATCCATCAAATTTTGACCGTACGCATCAGGCGGCGGAGATTCAGAGCAAATATGAAGGGCTGGAAGACGGTGCGGAAACCGAAGACGTCGTACGCGTTGCAGGGCGTATTATGGCCAACCGTAATAATGGTATGTTTATTGATCTT
>CAZYHI010000071.1:0-9784 GCA_964647515.1 uncultured Micavibrio sp.
GACAGTTATCACCAACAACAGTTTTCATTCCGCCGTCTTTTGTGCCGGGGTTCATTGTGGCATGTTCACGAATGGTATTGTTTTTACCGATAATAAGCTCTGAAGGCTCGCCCGCATATTTTAAATCTTGCGGCATTGTCCCAATAGAGGCAAAAGGGAAAATCCGCGTTCCTTCACCGATTGTTGTACGCCCCTCAACAACCACGTGCGCTTTCAGCGCGCAATTATCGCCAAGCTTCACATCTGGCCCAATAATACAATATGGCCCAATGGAGCATCCTGTGCCAATTTTGGCACCCTCTTCAATAACGGCAGTTGGGTGTATATGCGTTTCTTTTGTCATGCTGAAATACTATGGAATGGCTGTAAAACCTTCAAGACACTTAATTTTACAGTGTGTTACAGTTTATAAGTGGCTCAGGCGCGTAAATGGCTAAGCCTATAGCGTTTAACCCGCATCTTGATCGGTCAGCATGGCGGTTACGACGGCTTCGGCGCACACATTGCCATCAACTTTGGCGGTACATTGGAATTTCCAAACTTTGCCGCGATTTTGGATTTTTTCAACATGGATATGAAGCGCATCACCCGGTACAACAGGCTTACGGAATTTCGCGTTATCAATGCTCATGAAATAGACAATTTTACCTTGTGCCTCTTCACCCAAGGTTTTCACTACTAAAAGTGCAGATGTTTGTGCCATCGCCTCAACAACCAAAACGCCTGGCATGACGGGCATCCCGGGAAAATGACCGTTAAAATGCGGTTCATTCATCGTTACATTCTTTAAGCCTACGGCACTTTCACCCGCGACATAATCAATAATACGATCGACCAATAAAATAGGGTAACGATGGGGGATCATCTCCATAATACGCACAACATCGATAGGGTCTTGTAGGTTTGTTTCTTCGCTCATAATAGCCTTCTTATTCTCTTATCTTCTTATTTCTGTTTTCTACTCGCTTTGGCCAATTTTCTTAAGGCCACCACTTGACGCATAAACTGTTTTATCGGCACAGCCGGTGACCCCATCACTTCTGAGCCTGCGGGGATATCGCTCATAATACCAGATTTTGCCGCAATGCGCGTCCCCATACCAATATTAAGATGCCCTGCAATACCTGCCTTGGCGGCAACAACAACGTAATCTTCCAGTGTTGTGCTGCCTGAAATACCTGCTTGCGCCACAATAACACAGCCTTTACCAATTTTTACATTATGGCCAAGCTGGACGCAATTATCAATCCATGCACCATCCCCAATAATCGTGTCTGGCCCTGCCCCGCGATCAACACAGCTATTAGCACCGATTTCAACATGATCACCGATAATCACCCGTCCTAACTGCGGCACCTTTACATGACCAGCAGGATCAATAGCAAAGCCAAATCCATCTTGGCCAACACACGCCCCAGGATAAAGGCGAGAACCTTCCCCCATGATAGTATGGCTAACCGAAGCATTCACCCCAATGCGTGAGTTTTTTCCAATCTGCACATTGTCTTGAATGACCGCCCCTGCTTCAATCCAACAATTTGTACCAAGAGTGACGTTCTCACCAATAATCGCGCCAGCCTCGATATAACATCCTTCACCAATATCAGCTGTGTCTGCAATAATCGCCTTATCGGATATATTCGCAGGCGGGGTTTGGACAGGATAAAAAACCTGTGCAATTAAAGCATAAGACTTATAGGGAGTTTTTGAGATTAAAAGATGGCAATTTTCAGGAGCAAATTCCGCCATTTCTGGTGAAATAATGCAAGCCCCCGCTTTTGTATTTTTAAAATCATCTTTATATTTAATATTATCAAGAAAGCTGATGTCTTTATTTGTTGCATCTGCCAATGATGAAACATCATGGATTAAAAAACTGCCATCTCCATTAACTTGTCCACCTACGATTTCAGCCAGAGCATCAAGGTTTCTGGATTCAGGTACATTATGAAACTGATGATCGGGCATGGCAGTAATAAAACCTAATTAAATTAATTGGCCTCTATAGAAATATTGGAAACCTTCGCATTTAAGCGCGTCAAAACCGTATCTGTAATATCAATTTCTTTTTCGACAATGACAACGGAATCACGAGTTAAAACCATTTGGTATTTTTCTTCATTAGAAACTTCCGCCGCAACGTTAATGATATGCTTACGCAATTGAGCCAAAGCATTACCTAAACCTTTATCCAATGATTTACGACGTTTTTGGAATAAATTGCGCGTCTCTAATAATTGCTGCTCAAAACTTTTACGTTTTGACGTAAATTCCTCTGCACTCAAATCTGACTTTTGTTCAATCAATGCCTTTTGTGAAATCATCAAATTATCTTCACGGGCAGAAAATTCTTTTTGAAAAGATTCGCGCTTTATTTTTAATTGGCTTTGAATACTTTTCCCCGCAGATGAAGCACTTAATATTTTTTCAACATCAACAACGGCGATTTTTAAACTTTGTGCTTGTGCCTGTGGTGCAAAAAAACAAAACGCTAAGCAAATAAAAAATAACTTCAAATTATTCATAGTAAATATGCCTTATATATTGATGTTCGTTGTTCTAGAATCGCGTACCGAAGCTAAAGCGGAATACTTCATCGATATCAAAATCTTCTTCTAAGTAAGGTTGAGCAAAATCAACACGTACAGGACCCAAAGGAGAGCGCCATGAAACACCAACACCAGCGGCAGCCCGTAAGCTACTTTCATCTAAAATGCTTGCGCCAGAGTCATCTAAGCTAAACAATGATCCAAAATCGGTAAAAGCATGCCCCGCTACACCTAATTCTTCTGGTAGACCTAAAGGAAACTTAAACTCGGCAGAACCACGATAGAAAAAATTACCACCCAAAGAGTCATCGGTTAAACTATCACGCGGACCAACCCCTGCACGCTCAAACCCACGAAGCGTTGTACCACCAAGATAGAAACGTTCATTAATTTGCACTTCCTCATCACCATAAGCACCGATAGCACCGACCTCACCCAAAACATCAAAAATCACACTACGTTTATAAACGGGAACATAATAATTCGCGCCAAGCTTACCAGATACATATTTAGCATTACCGCCTAAACCCGCAACTTCACCATCAAGCCACGAGAATAATCCTTCTGTCGGGAATAATCTACTGTCACGGTCATCATAAGTTAAGCGTTGGCTCAACGCCGATGTTGAGCGTTTACCTTCTTGATCTTGAATAAAGCGTGATGCATTGTCGTCCACATCTTCAATTTCGTTGTTTTCAAAACGATAGCGCCAGCCATGACGCCATTTTTCAGAAAGCGGATAACCGATGCGGATCGCTCCCCCTGTTCTTTGTTGGTCAAAGGAACTCTCATCTTGTAAGTTTTGCTGAAGGTGGAAGGCATCAATCCCTGCGGATAAGTCACGATCCAAAAAATGAGGTTCAGTGAACGACGCATCAAATTGTGTTCGCTCCCCCGCAATCGTTGTCGATAACAATAAGTCCTGACCTTTACCCAACAAGTTACGCTCACGAACACTTAAATCAGCCAAGGGCCCATCATTGGTTGAGAAACCTGCACCAATAGAAAGTTCACCCGTTGATTGTTCGGCAACGCCAACATTCACAACAACACGATCTGGCGCAGAACCTTGCGCGGTTGTTACCGCCACATTTTCAAAAAATCCAAGATCACGTAATTTTTGTTCCGAACGCGCCAATTTTGTTCTGTTAAAGGGGTCACCCTCAACCAATAACATCTCACGACGAATGACCTTGTCAATCGTACGGACATTACCTTGAATATCGATACGCTCTACAAACACGCGCGGCGACTCATCAATTTGAAAAACAACATCAATTGTATTGTTATCAGTGTTTCGTTCTGTTTTTGGGCGCACCTCAACGAAAGCATATTGTTGATCGCCCAACGCATCGGTCATTTTAGTTACAGAAGATTGAATATTTTCGGCATTATACCATGACCCTGGTAATACATTAACTTCACTTCGAATGGTTGAGCCATCAAAACCACGAAGATTTGAATCAATAGCTACACTATTCACACGGTAACGTGGGCCTTCGCTTACATTGAACGTCAGATAAAACTCTTCATGATCCTTGGCCAACTCTGCATTTGCGGCAGTGACCTGAAAATCAACATAGCCTTCTTTACGATAAAATTGACGCAATAGCTCCTTATCAAATTCAACACGGTCTGGGTCATAACGGTCATTTGATGATAAAAATTTATACCAACGATCTTCTTTTGTTGAGAGTTCGCTTTGCAACGTGGCGTCATTAAATATTTCATTACCAATAAAACGAATACCTTTAATTTTAGTAATGCTGCCTTCGGTTATTTCAAAAACCAAGTTGACACGATTTTGATCGAGTTCAATAATTTTTGGATCAATAGAGGCGGCAAAACGACCAGAACGACGATAAATTTCATGTAAACGTGAAACATCATTTTGAACTTTTGTTCGTGTAAAAGCTTGACGTGGGCGCAGTGAAATTTCAGACAGCAACTCACCATTTTCAATATCATCATTACCCTCAAAGGCAATTTCATTAATAATGGGGTTTTCGGCAACATCAACATAAACAATACCGTTTTCATATCGCATATCAACATCAGCAAATAAACCTGTGTTATAGAGAGTTTTTAAACCTTGGTTTAATTCTTCACTTGTCACGTTTGTACCTGCATTGACGTTGACATAGGTCAAAACCGTTGCGGGATCAATACGTTGTGCGCCATTCACACGAACTTCATTCACAGGATACGTTTCCGAATACGGATCCGCTTGAGCCTGTGCATAAGCTTGGTTACAGGAAAGAACAGATATTGCCACAGCCATAGCCAGCAACAATATGAAAAAATTGGATTTTTGCTTCATAATCATGGTGCTATTTTTAAATTATTTTGGAGCTTGAAACAAGCATTATAAAAGGTGAACAAAAAGATTGTTCTTATGGTTACTTTACCATCTCTAGAGCGCCAACGCTATAAACCTATCGTGTAAATATCTGAAATAAGTCATTCAGATTGGCAAACAGCATCATCCCGATTAATACGGTAAAACCAAAGCGGAACGCGTATTCCTGCACTTTTTCAGAGACAGGCTTACCCTTTATGACTTCCATCGCATAAAACATCAAATGTCCACCATCAAGCATAGGAATGGGGAATAAATTAATCAAACCTAAGTTTATGGAAAGAAGAGCTGTAAATGTCACAAGTGCTAACAAACCCGCCTGTGCCATATCACCAGCAATCGCACCAATACGGATAATACCGCCCAGCTCTGTCGCGCTTCGTGTTCCTGTGAACATTTGCCCCAAAGCCTTTAATGTCATTGCAGAAATACGCCATGTTTCACCCACCGCCGCACGAATACCATTACCAACACCATGCTTAAGGTAAGTTTTGCCTTCTATATCACTTAAAATAAGGGCATTGGCTTGCATGCTTTCTGTATCAACACTTTTTAAACCTTCATTCAAATGTGCCACAGGGGCAATTCTGTATTGTTGTGCCTTTTCACCTTCACCAATTTGGATAATTGTTTCTTGCCCCATGTGATGATTTAAAGCTTCACGAATTTGCTCTGGCGTATTTACTGAATGATCAGCGACTTGTTTAATATTTTGAATGGCAAGCCCATCACCTGGGCCAATAATTCCCAACATACCGCGAGAATGGGTAAAGCCGAAGCGGTCAGTCAGTTCTTGTTTTTCAGGAACAGCGTTTAATGTCATTTCTTGGTCATCACGCATGACATTAAAGCTCAAAGGCGTATCAAGCGCGACCATAACAATACGGCGAATATCTTCAAATCGACTAATTTTTTCACCATCAATGGACAAAACCTGATCATGCGGTTGAAAGCCTGCTTTATCGGCGGCACTGCCAACAATAACACCAGAAGCTTTGGGCTCTGTAATCGGTTGACCTTGATAAGCGTACATACCGAATAACAACAAAATAGCAAATAAGAAGTTAATGGCTGGTCCTGCAAAAACAATCAAAGCGCGCTTCCACACAGACTTACTAAAGAAAGCCACTTCTCTCTCTGCTGCGGTAAAGGGACGGACAGTCTCACCGTCTTTTACACTATCGGTATGCCCCGCACTGGCGGGATCCGTATCGCCAAACATTTTAACGTAGCCACCCAATGGAATCATTGAAACTTTCCAACGCGTTTCATTTTTATCATTCCATCCAAACAGCTCTTTACCAAAACCGATAGAAAAGACTTCAACCTTCACACCACACAAACGTGCAACAATGTAATGCCCCCATTCATGAACAAAGACCAACAAAGACAAGACCAGAATAAAAACGCCACCATAAAACCAGACGTTCGAAGCCACCAATTGCATAATATCAAAAATAGAAGTCATTACTTACCTTAAATTATTTACTGATTTACTGTTTATTTCATTCGAGAGTATATAGGATTCTGTTTGAGTTCGCACGTTATTGTCATAGCCTATTACATTATCCATAGTTTTAAATGTTTCGTTTGAACGCCCATCAACCATCTCTGATACTATTTTATAAATGTCTAAAAAGGCGATTTTATGATCTAAAAATGCTTTTACTGCGACTTCATTGGCGGCGTTTAAGGCAATGCACGCCGCCTGCCCTACTTTTAAACAGTCATAAGCCAAACGCATAAACGGAAAGCGCGCCTCATCCATCGCTTCAAAATCCAAATGCTTCATCTGTGTGAAATCCAATTTTTGTCCTGATGATTCAATTCTATTTGGATACCCCAAGGCATTGGCAATCGGCGTACACATATCCGCCGCGCCCATTTGTGCCAAAACAGACCCATCACTATATTCGACCATTGAATGAACAATGGATTGCGGATGAATAAGCACCTCAATTTTGTTCGCAGGCATACCGAATAATTTCTGCGCTTCAATAACTTCTAAGGCTTTATTCATCATTGTTGCGCTGTCGATTGAAATCTTGGCACCCATGCTCCAATTTGGGTGTGCCAATGCTTGCTTAACGGTCACTTCGGCCATTTGTTCCATCGTGTATTGACGAAAAGGCCCACCAGAGGCTGTTAAGATAATCCGTTCAATGCTTTGTCTATTGTGCGCTTCGAATACTTGGAAAATAGCATTATGCTCACTATCGACAGGCAATATCGTTGCGCCAGATTTTTTTGCGGCGGCTAAAATCAAATCACCTGCCGCAACCAAAGGTTCTTTATTGGCAATCGCGACCATGTTGCCTTGCTCTATCGCCGCCATTAGAGGCTTTAACCCCGCCATACCAACGATTCCCGCCATCGTCCAATCAACAGGGATGCTCGCCGCTTCTATCAAAGCTTCCTGCCCTGCGCTAACTTTTACATCTTGCCCTGATAATAATTCTTTTAATGGGGAATAATGCGCTTCATCGGCAATCACAACATGCTTGGCTTTTAACGCGATAGCCTGCTCTGCCAACAACTTAAAATTATGATTGGCTGTTAAAACCTGAACATCATAATTTTCTTTTTGTGCCTCTTGCTGTGCCTGCAAAACTTTAACAGTGCTTTGCCCGACAGACCCTGTTGATCCCAATATACAGATACGCCGCATCACTTAATTTAAACCACCTGATGATGAAGAAAAATAATACAAACCAAATAAACAGGCGCGGCCAATAACAATGAATCCATACGATCTAAAACACCGCCATGCCCCGGAATAATAGTTCCTGTATCTTTGACACCGACATATCGTTTATATTTTGAAATAACCAAATCACCCGCCTGACCCGTCAATGAAACAGCAACACCAATAAATATCCCAGCTTCAACGGAATGGTAAATCCCTAAAACATGGTGACATAAGTACCCAACAAGACCACCAGCAACCACGCCACCAATGAGACCTGCCCATGTTTTCCCTGGACTAATGTTAGGACAAAGTTTTTTCTTACCAAATTTTTTACCACTAAAATACGCCCCTGTGTCACACGACCAAATAATAAGGAACAACGCCAACGTCACCAACATCGCATCGGCAGGTAATATCCGCATTAAAAATAAAGTTGCTAAACCAACCGTCAGATAAGCACTTCCCCAAAGACAGTCTTTGGTTTTTGTTTTGCTTTTATCGGCCATCTTTGACCATTCATCATAAGCAACAAACAAAATGACTGACATCAATACAAAGTACAAAACACCGCCAAAATAAATAGACAAAACAAACGCAGGAACTATAACGCATGAGGACAAAATGCGCTGTTGCAAAGATGTTAAATTGTTAAAGGGTAGAGCTTTTGTCATTGGGAAACCTCAACCGCGCCAAAACGTCTATCACGACCCGAATATTCTTTTATCGCCGCTTCCATATCAATCTTTTCAAAGTCAGGCCATAAGGTATCGGTAAAAACAAACTCACTATAGGCACACTGCCACAATAAAAAATTACTGATGCGCTGCTCGCCACTGGTACGGATAAGAATATCAGGATCAGGCGTCTCATTCGTCATAAGATGAGAACCAAAATGCTCCTGCACATTTTCAAAGTTCGGCTCCATCCCCTGCTCTTTCATACTCAGTGCCATATCACTTGCCGCACGTAATATCTCATCACGCCCACCATAGTTAAGCGCAATAGTTAAGTTCAAACCATCATTATCCTTTGTGAGGACTTCTGCGTTTTCAATCAGCTTCAAAAGATCAAACGAAAAAGCATCACGCTCTCCAATCATCGTCATTTTAACATTATTGCGGTGAAGCTCTGCTGTTTCCGAACGCAAATACATACGAAGAAGCCGCATCAACTCATTCACTTCTGCGGCTGGTCTGCTCCAATTTTCTGTTGAAAATCCAAACAAGGTTAAATAGGGAATCTCTAATTCACCTGCGGCCTTAACGGCGCGCTTACACGCCTCAATTCCTTGCTGATGCCCTGCGGTGCGTGGCAAGTTACGCGCCTTGGCCCATCGGCCATTGCCGTCCATTATAATCGCTATATGTTTTGGATTTTGTTTCATAAATTATTTATTATCTTCATCAATCAAAAGGACGCCGCCTTTTGCAAAATTCTCATCAGAAATATCATGAAAAAATATCTCTGTTCTTTGTTTATTTATTCCCAACTCTTCTTCCATGACAGATGTAATTTTTTTAGCAACATTGCGCTTGTCATCAACACTTAAAACATCACGAATATTTATATGAATAACTGGCATCACTTCGCCCCTTCGTTTCTTCGCGTTTAATTACAATTTCAATTATTAAACGGTCATAATGTCTTGCTCTTTTGCACTCAGCATATCATCGATAGTTTTAATTTTTTCATCGGTAAGCTTTTGCACATTATCAGAGTCACGCTTTTTATCATCTTCAGATAATGCTTTATCACCTTTAATATCATCCATACCATCACGGCGAACATTACGAACGGCAACGCGCGTACTTTCGGCATATTGCCCTGCCACCTTGGTCAGCTCTTTACGGCGTTCTTCATTCAATTCAGGAATTGGCACACGGATTAAGTTGCCTTCTGTTTGTGGGTTTAAACCCAAACCACTCTCACGGATCGCTTTATCAACCAATGGCGCATTGTTTGCATCCCAAACTTGCACCGTCAGAAGGCGTGATTCAGGCACACCAACCGTACCCACTTGGTTAAGCGGCATTTTAGAACCATAGACATCCACCACCACAGGCTCCAACATAGAAACTGATGCCCGTCCTGTACGAAGCCCTGCAAAATCTGTTTTTAACTTATCGATTGAGCCATCCATACGGCGGGTTAAATCTGCTATGCTCATTTTGTTTTTCCTTTTCTTCT
>CAZYHI010000072.1:0-8224 GCA_964647515.1 uncultured Micavibrio sp.
TGGGAACGGTTCATGCGAATAATCCGCGCGAAGCCGTTTCAAGAATGGAAAATATGATTGCAATGGGGGGATTGAACTTGCCGACGGTGGCCGTGCGTGAGCAAATTGCCTCTGCCGTGAATGTGATTGTGCAGGTACAACGCCTTCGTGATGGGTCACGTAAAGTCACACATATATCTGAAATTACAGGTATGGAAGGCGATGTTATTACCATGCAAGATCTCTTTAAGCTCGAATTTGAAGGTGAAGATGCCGATGGTAAATTAATTACAAATCTAAAGTCATCAGGAATGCGTCCTAAATTTTGGGATAATGCTCGCCAATTTGGTGTTGAAAATCTTGTCCTTGATGCCATGGAAGAAGCATACGGGTAACAATGGCTGCTCTTATTATTTCCATTTTAATTTTTCTTGTTATTGGCGGTGTTATCAGCGCGCTTATTATGAATACGCAACGTGAAAAACGAACACGTTTAATGCGTATTGTTCGCGGTAATAATAATGCACAAATTTCGAAAAATAAATCAAACGCACAAGATCAACGTAAATCTGATTTATCAAAAAAACTAAACAACGTTGATGGTGAAAGCAAAAAGAAAAAAGATGGCGTTAGTCTTTCTGAAAAAATAACGCAAGCAGGTATGTCTATATCGGTGAAACAATTTTGGTTTTATTCATGCGTTTCTTGTGTTGTTGTTACCTTTGTGACTAAATCCATGGGCATGTCACCATTTGTCATGGTAATGGCTTTTATTATTGGTTTATTAGGGTTGCCTCGGTTTTTTTTAAAAATAAAAACAGGCAAAAGACAAAAAAGATTTATAGCAGATTTCCCCGATGCGCTTGAATCCATGATGCGTTTGTTAAAAGCGGGTATGCCCGTTAGTGAAGCAATTAAAATGGTCGCACGTGAATTTGACGGTCCAATGAGTGAAGAAATGGGACGTATTTTTGATGAACAAAAGATAGGTGTTCCACTGCCTGAGGCAGTTTTAAATGCATCAAAGCGTATGCCTTTGACCGAAATGCAAATGTTTGCTACGGCTATTGCTATTCAAACCCAAACAGGGTCAAGTTTGTCAGAAGTTCTACGGAATTTATCATCCGTCATTCGTTCACGATTTAAATTGGCACGTAAAGTAAAAGCTTTGTCGTCAGAAGCGATAGCATCAGCCATGATTATTGGTTCGTTACCTGTTGTTGTGGCCTTGGGTATGTATTTTATTAATCGAGAATATATTGAAGTTTTATTTATTGATCCCGCAGGAAAATTTCTTTTAGGTTGCGCGATTGGTTGGATGGGGATTGGTGTTTTTGTGATGAAACAAATGATTAACTTTAAGGTTTAAGGAAATGTTTGGAATTACAAGCGAAGTTGTGATTATTGTGTTTAGCGCCTTGGCTGCTGCGGCGTCTTTTGCTGCCTTTGTGTTTCCGATGTTGCAACGCAATGAAAAAAAAGAACATTATAAAAATACCATTGAGAAAAAGAAAAAAACACTTTTTGAAAATGCTAAACAAGAGTTAAAACAGAAGAAAGGCGATAAAACTTTATCGGCTAAAGAATCTGTCGCTACATTTTTTAAAGTACAACAGCTCGCTGGTAAATTTGGTGAAAAAGTAAGATCTCAATTGCTTCTAGCAGGGATTAGGAATCCTTCCGCACCACTGTTTTATATGGCAACACAAATTGGTTTACCCATTTTATTGGTTGTACTATCAATGTTAATTATGTCGGCAGGAGAAAAAGAACTTTCCAATGCTACACAGTTTTTTATTATTATTGGTGGAATTTTTAGTGGTTTTTTTCTACCACGCTTGATCGTAAAAAATAAAGCTGATAAACGGCAACAGGACTTAGGTTTTACCTTCCCTGATGCTCTCGATATGATGTTGATTTGTGTGCAAGGTGGTATTGGTTTGGAACAGACTGTTGAACGTGTTGCTGATGAGGTGTCTGAGCATTCTCCTGTTTTAGCAGAAGAACTTGGTATTCTAAGTGCTGAAATGGCGATGTTAAATGACCGTCGTTCAGCCTTGGCGGATTTTGGACGACGTGTCGGCGGCTTTGGTAAATCCTTTGCCACCGCGTTGATACAGGCTGAACAATATGGTACATCCGTGTCTCAAGCGTTACGTGTGATGTCGACGGAACTTCGGGATATTCGTATGGCCAATGCCGAACAAAAAGCGGCTTCACTTCCTCCTAAGTTAACCGTGCCGATGATTTTATTTTTCTTACCTGCGTTATTTATTGTTATTTTAGGGCCAGCAGGAATAGAAGCTTCTAACTCAGGTGTCGGCGGTAATAATTAGAACGGATAATCTAAAGTAAAATATTTATTCGCTTACGGATTTGATTTTAACTTGATGTTTGTTTTTGCCTTTGGTTTGACACGGTTGGTCGTTGCACCGCCAATATTATTAGCCGCTTCATTTATTTCATTTTCGATGATGTTCGCTGTTGTGCTAGCATCTGTTACAGAAGCCGTAGGAGCAATGACAGGTTTAGGCTTTGGCTTATGCGGCTTGGCTGTTTCGGGGATAATAATATCTGGTTTTCTATAAGGCGCGGGTGCTGGCGTACCTGATGTTTCAAGCAAGGTCGCGATGATACGGCGATTACGTTCTAACTCCATACGTTTGGGTGAGATTTTAACCGCCCGTTCCAACAAAGAAAGCGACTCTTCTAAATGCCCCTGACTGGCGAGGTTTAAAGCTAGGTTATTAAGAATAGGAGAGGGATCACCTTTCCAATTTTTTAGGCCTTGGCGAAATGAAATCTCTGCGTTTTCATGATCGTTGAGCGCATCTTGCGCGGTACCCAAAGCTAAATATCCACGGGCATTTTTTGAGTCAATTATTGTTGATTGTAAGGCATAATCTTTAGCAGATTGATAGTTCCCTAAACTTAACTGCGTCATCGCCATTTCAGTGACTGCTTCGACATGAGGAGTTTGTGCATTGACAAAAGGTCTTAAAACACCTTGCGCCTTATTGATTTGATCATTTTCGCGCAAGCTACGTGCGTAACGTGTTGCGATGATGGCATCTTGAGGATTACGAGAATGAATTTGCGCCAATGTTGCGATGATTTCTTGCGTATTACCGCTGGCCTCGGCGTTTGCCAAAGCGTTTCGCATTGCTTTATCAATCGATTGAGATTCTAAGGTTGGGCGCGCACTGTTCACTGCGCTGTTACCTGTTGTTTTTACAATTGGTGCTTTGGGTGGTGATGAAGCACATGCGGAAACTATGAGTGAACCAAAGATAAAAAGAAGCGGAAGAATTTTGCGTGTCATTTTGATAAAGCCTAAATTGAATACGGGTTATAATCTATGAGCGACTATAAGGTAATGTGCTTTAATATGCTACGGCTTTATGATTTTTGCCCATATCTGTTTATCGACGGGTGTTACCTGTGTTTTCTTGTACTTCGTGACAGCTATCGGGACAAAAATAAGTGCTGATGGCCTGACAATTGGCACTACCCGCATTGGTGGCGTTACAACTGCGACGAATGCGAACATATTTTTCCTTGGCCGCACCGACAATAACATGACGTTGCATGACAATGCTGCCATCTTTGCCCATTACGGTAAAGTGACTGGCACCGGCGGCGCGTGGCACAACGATTAATGTATCAGGCGTATCTAACAAGACATTAATATGGTTGGGGTTGCCAACAATAACGCTGGCGGCCTCACTGGTAAGCTTAACCAGCTCTGACTTATCTTGCGTCATACGCATCATCGGGTATGAGCCTGCCAGTGCCTGATAAGTTATCTACTGTGATGGGGATATCCATGGTGTCGGACGTTTCAAGGATTTCTCCTACGCTAACTTCTCCCATGTCATTGGCGCGTGCCTGCATTGAAAAAACACTTAATATAATAAGTGCAAAAGCAAATGTGATTGTATTTTTAGATAAAAATGTCATGAAGGCTCGACCAGTGAAACGAGATTAACTTATACCTATAGTATATCGCGAAAACGGCCTTAAGACACGTTATTTCTATTCAAATTTAGATAAATTTTTAGGGATTAAGCCAGACCCTAAGCCTGCGTGCGGGCATCTTGAATAATACGAAAATCATTGATTTTGGATTTTGGGTTGTAGTTATTCTGTTGCGCCAACTGACAACGATATAACATATCAAACTTAATGGCCTCGGCCATTATCTCTTTTGTCTTATACTCCTCAGGGTGACTGTCAAGCGCGGCATAGGCGCGGTCATACAGGTCTTTCACATCAAAGAACGAAATTTTATCTTCCATAGTATCCTTTTGGGCGCCCGTTTGGTGGTCTTTAAGCGCGTCATGACCTTTGTTATCAAAGACAGGAACCTGTGCTTGAGCTTTTTTATGATTGTTTTTATCTGTGATGACTTGTTTTTTCATATTTACATTCCTCTGATACAACCATATATATACATAATAGATTAACAAAAGGTTAATAAATGAGAAAAAATCCCCAAAAAGGACAAAAAAACACTAATATTTCGTAAAATTAGTAAAAAATCCTTGCAATAGATATTTTTAATATGTATAACCTATGACATATTCATAGACAGCAACTGTTAATTTTTTTGTGGGGAAACAAAAATGATTACACCAACACAGATGAGAGCCGCCCGCGCGATGTTAGATGTATCGCAAGGACATGTCGCCGATCATCTCGGTATTGCGGCTAATACGTTGTCGAAAATCGAAAGTGGTCAAAGCGATATTTCTGTGACGCGTAACGACGAAATCAAAAAATTCTATGAACGTGAAGGCATCGCCTTCGCCGAAAATGATGGCGTGAAGTGGTCAAAAGAAGAGATTACTATTTATGATGGCGCTAATCAATTTCAAGATTTTCTTGATGATATATATGGGACAGCAAAAAAAAATGGCGGAGAGTTTTGTTTGTTTAATGCAAAACCAGATAACTGGATTCAATTAGCAGGTAAAGATAAGTATGACTTACATTCTAAAAGAATGGCTGAGCTGGAAAATAATTTTAAAGTTAAGATTACCATCAAGCAAGGAGATACTAATTTTATTTCTAACTCTTTCGCAGAGTATCGTTGGATTCCAGAAGAAATGTTTAATGATAAATCATTTTATGCTTATGGAGATAAGATAGCATTTATGAATTTTGATGAAGAAAATTCCCGTATTCTTGTATTAACACATCCTGAATTTTCAAATGGTTTTAAAGCATTATTTAACATAGCTTGGGAAAAAGTTGCAGAGATACCGCAGTAATAAGATATGATGAAACAGACCCCCGAAATTTTCAATTATGCAGGACGTGACTTTTCAACATTACTTAAGTTGAATAAGCAAGTTCCTGCGATGAATGATCGTGGTATTAAACCTATTTTAGGTTTTCTTGCTGCCCCTAGCTTTGATGATAATGAGAACGCTCAATCATATGCAATGAGAGAGTTTTCATTTTTTGATCGAACTCTTCTAGAAACGGCTATAGAAGTTGTAGACAGCTATCCTATTATGACAGCAAAAGACGGAACTGCCAAAAAAGGGATTAATTATACACCAAAAGGGATGTGTGAAATTTATGATACGGAAGAAGTTGATATGTCATTGGGTGTCAATTCTCCCACACATATAGCTTATATTGAAAATTCAGAAACACTACTATTTGGAATATCTACAAGATGTTTATGGCGTATTGAACAACCCACTATTAATGCATGGCATTCATTAAGAAACTTATCGCATAGTAAATCTGGTCTTTTAATCAATGACCATCCAGCTCCATTGCCAGATTGTAGGGGGTTACTGGCTATGTTTAGAACCGCAGCGTTAAGTAAAGACTCTGTACATGTTTTACATGCTATTATAAATAGAGAATTTGACATCGGTGATATCTATGCGGAAGGTATACAACCTTATGAGACTAAAAAAAGTTTGTTGTCACATTATAATGATTCAGTAAAATTTACACACCCTCTGCTTATGAGGTTCACAGAAGATGTGCTTGAAAATGGCGAACCAAGTAGAAAAGTTGTGCAAGACCCAAAGGAAGGGCAGTACAATTCTTTTCCTTCATCAAAAGAGATTTATGAATTTGAAAAACCTAGTGAAGACAATAAAAGAAAGAGATTGGTTGGAAGTCATGAAACGCTGATAAAAGCTCAAGTTACAGCATTTACGAATGGTCAAGATACCGCTTTAAAAAGGGAGTTAGAATATGAACTCAGGAAGAAAGTTTTTGCAAAATATGGTGGTGATGATTTAGGCGCGACAGGCAAGCATTATTATACACCATCTCAAAGTTCGGCTGTAACCTCCAAAAAAATGAAACTTTCACCACAGGGCGTTGCCAAAGTTTTATTGAATTCCTAAATTTTTGAAAAAAGTTTCCCCACTATAGAGCCCGTAGTTACTTTATTGTAGCTGCGGGTTTCTTTTTATTTTCGCCTCAGGGTCGCAAGCGACCTACGGCGTTCCCTTTTAACAAAGTGTTAATAAAACACCGCGTAGCGGGCTTGCCCGCCTGAGCGCTTAAATAAAAAGCTACCCCTCAATAACAGGTAAGCCAGAATTGACCCAGCTTAAAATTCCGCCCTCCATATTATAAAGGTCATAATCTGTGAGCATGCTTTGCTGTAAAAATTCAATCGCTTGGGCGCTACGTCCACCTTTCAAACATTGAAAAATTACTTTCTTATCATTAGGAAATTTAATGTCCTCAATCGCTTGGGGTAAAATCGAAAGCGGTGCCAATTGCGCGCCGTCAATGTGGACGTTGTGAAATTCATCTTCTTCGCGCACATCAATTAAGATGGCCGCGCCTTGATTCAGCCAGTCTTGGGCTTGTATGGCGGTGATTTCTTTCATTCTTAGGATATTCTGACCGTTTTATTGCAAGGGATCAATATCTTTGGTCAATTTTTCTTGGTCTTTTTGCTTCTTTTCCTTATAGTTCGCTCTATTATGGCGAGCAATCAAAAACATCGGGAAAAGGCAAAAAAGCGTGAGAATGCTTTACGCGATAATTTGAAAAAACGAAAAGCTTTTATAAAGGATAGTAATGAAGCCGCCTTATCTAAAAATGCACCCAAAAAATCGATGAATAATGCCGTTGGCGGTGGAACAGAGGAAGAAGCGCTAAAAGAGCTACAGGATAATTAGGAAATAAACATGCAGAATTTAAAACCAGATACAGCCGTTAATCATCTACCCGGCATCATGCCCGATCATTGGATACGTGAGCAGGCGCTAAATCACGGTATGATTGATCCCTTTGTTGAAAAGCAAACGGCGGAAGGAAAGATTTCTTATGGGCTTTCTTCTTTTGGATATGACTCACGCTGTTCTGATGAGTTTAAAATTTTTACTAATGTTGATAACGCCATTGTTGACCCAAAAAATTTTTCCGAAGACAGCTTTGTTGATCGCCAAACCGATGTTTGTATTATTCCACCAAACAGTTTTGTGTTGACACGCTCTGTCGAATATTTCCGCATTCCCAAAGATGTGCTTGTTGTGTGTTTGGGCAAAAGTACGTATGCGCGTTGTGGGTTGATCGTCAATGTCACACCGTTAGAACCGGGTTGGGAAGGGCACGTGACGTTAGAGATTTCCAACACAACGCCGTTACCTGCCAAGGTTTACGCCAATGAAGGCGTCGCGCAGTTCTTATTCTTTAAAGGCTCTAGCGATTGTGAAGTGACCTATGCCGACCGCGCGGGTAAATATATGGGACAGCAGGGTGTAACATTACCACGGATAAAGAAGTAACAAATGACAGTCGTGCCCATGCAACATTCTGAAAGTTCTGACTCTCACTCAGGCATGGATAAGATGCGCGTGACGGGCGGTTGCAAGCTTAATGGCGAGATTAAAATCTCTGGCGCAAAAAACGCTGCGCTCAAACATATGTGCGCGTCGATCTTAACGGATGAGCCTTTTATTTTAGAAAACATGCCAACGAGCTTGCGCGATGTAAAATTCCTCACGCAAGTTTTGGAACAGTTGGGCGTTAAAGTTACCCTCGACCATGACAAAAAAATCGCAACCTTAGATGCAAAAGACATGACATCGCATGTTGCACCTTATGATTTGGTGCGAAAAATGCGCGCCTCTATTTTGGTACTGGGGCCTTTGTTGGCACGTTTGGGACAGGCGGAAGTCTCCCTCCCTGGCGGGTGTTCTATCGGTGGTCGCCCTGTTGATTTGCATTTAAAAGGTTTGGAAGCCATGGGCGCGCA
>CAZYHI010000072.1:8234-9242 GCA_964647515.1 uncultured Micavibrio sp.
GTGGGTATGTGAAGGCCAAAACACCTGAGGGCGGTTTGCAAGGGGCGGAAATTAACTTCCCTTTAGTGTCCGTTGGTGCGACAGAACATCTCATGATGGCGGCAACACTCGCGCAAGGGGAAACCATTTTAAGAAATGCCGCGTGTGAGCCAGAAATTGTCGACCAAGGTGAAGCCTTGATTAAGATGGGCGCAAAGATCGAAGGTTTGGGTACCTCGACCATTAAGATTACTGGCGTGGATAAATTAAAGGGAACCACACATAATGTTGTGCCTGACCGCATTGAAACAGGTACGTATATGTGCGCCGTTGGTTTATGCGGGGGTGAATTGCTTTTGAAAAATACCCGTGTTGATTTTTTGTTGGCACTGACGCAACCATTGATGCAAGCAGGCATGATTATTGAACAAAAAGGCGATGATGTTTTTGTGAAGCGTAATCAAGCCACCTTAAAAGGTATGGATATGATGACCGAGGTTTATCCAGGCTTCGCCACGGATTTACAGGCGCAATTCATGACGATGCTGACGTTGTGTGAGGGCGCAGGCATGATTAGCGAGACCATTTTTGAAAATCGTTTTATGCATGTGCCAGAGCTATGCCGTATGGGCGCGAACATTACCGTGAAGGGGAATTCTGCCATTATCCGCGGGGTTGAAGGTCTTAAAGGCGCCGAAGTTATGGCGACGGATTTACGGGCGTCTGTGGCGATGGTGTTGGCGGGCTTAGTCGCCGAAGGAGATACGATTATCAATCGCATCTACCATCTTGACCGTGGCTATGAAAACATTGTTGAAAAACTCACCGCCGTCGGTGCGCAGATTGAACGGGTTAAGTAAGTACGCTTATTGGAGTCTTACTTATCTTTTACTGAACCCTTTACCCTTGTGGAAGTTACCTGGGAAATCAGCCAATGGGGGCAGTGGGCTTGTTGGGTTGTGTAATGTTGCACATTGTGGCTCAACGGCTTTTAATTGCGGCCATTTTTCCGTCCAACCATTGACATGG
>CAZYHI010000072.1:9252-9649 GCA_964647515.1 uncultured Micavibrio sp.
GGCATCTTGAATCAAAGAATAATGTACACAATCAGATAGGCCAATTGCTTGACGATAGCTGTGATAAGTGCCTGGTGTGACAATATCATCCGCCGCACCAATAAAGTGATGCTGTGGTACTTTGGCAAGCTCGCTTCCAAAATCAATCGCTAAAATGGCATTTGGTGCGACAGGTGCGGTATTGACACCATCGGCAAAGCGGGGGTTTAGGTCACCCGCAACGGTACGTAAAGTCAGAACATCGCCACGACGTGCGGCCAAAACGCCCGCAATATTGGCACCGCCATCATAACCAACAAGATGGAATTTAGTGATACTGTAACGCGCAGAAATATCATTCAGTGCGGCTTCATAACTATCAAGAACTTCGGGGGCGTAACGCTCTGCTTGTGTGTAT
>CAZYHI010000073.1:0-9613 GCA_964647515.1 uncultured Micavibrio sp.
ATGGGATTTTTGCTTGGAGGATTTATTCAAAAATCACATGAATGAGAATGGCCGTGTTTATTTAGAAATGAATTGGTCACCTGCGATAAAAGGCTGGTTGCCTGATGATGTGACACGGCTATTTAAACAAAAATACAAAGCCAATTTTGACGGGCCTGCCCGTGTGATGTTGCGTGCGCCTGATACTTTGTCTGTGCTTGCCGCCGCCGCTGATAATAAAATGGTGGCTTAATGCTGCGGGCATTTTTATCCTCTTTTTCTGTTATTTTAATCGGGGTGGGATGTGCATTTTTAACGCATATGATATTGGCAAAAATCTTGAATGCCGCGGAATATGGCGTGTTCAGTTTTGTTTACTCCATTAGTCTTTTATTAAGTGTGATATCTCTTTTTGGTTTTCAAAATTCCGTTGTGCGGCTTATTCCAAACTATCAAAGCCATTTTGATAAGATAAAGGGTCTTATAAAATTTTCGCGCGTTTTTACATTTTTCGTCGCGATCCTAAGCGCCTTAATTTGTTTTGCGTGTCTTCAATTTTTTGGTTTGGATGAAAAATATCCTATTGAGGCGTTATATTTAAGTTTTCTAATAACACCCTTGATGGTATCGATGCGTCTTCATGCCGCGTTTATGCGCGGTTTTGAAAAAAGCATGTTGTCTGTTTTATATGAAACAAGTTTGCGCGAAGTTTTATTGCTGAGCGCGATTGGAATATCTTTTCTCATCGGGCATAAAATTTCATCTGGTTTTGATGCGCTTATATTACTAACAATATCCTTGTTTCTTGTGTCGATTGTCGCATGGTGGAATACACGTTTTACGCTTCACCAAAAGACATCATCGTCGGATAGGCCCAGCTTTGAAGTGCAAGAGTGGATCACAATATCCTTGCCTATGATGTTTACAATTTTTGCGCAACGCTTATTACGTCGCAGTGATATTATTATTTTGGGGGCGATGGTAACCCCTGCACTGGTTGGGGCCTATGCGATTGTCACACAATTTTCAGATGTCAGTGCGATTGGTCAAAAGGGGGTGTTTGCAGTTTTTTCTGCGCGTGCCGCCAGCCTCTATAAAAGCCAAGACATCACCGCTTTGCGCACGCTTTACTGTAAGATGCAGCTTTATGGCGTGTTATCGGCGGCGGCGTTATGTTTGTGTATTGGATTGATTGCGCCCTATTTATTAGATTTTTTTGGTGAAGAATACCGCGTGGCTTATTATGCTTTAATCATTTTATTGGTGGGTCAGTTCATTAATGTTTGTTTTGGCCCTATTGGTATTTTGATGATTATGACGCAATATGAACGTGTCATTATGAAGTTCACATTTATTGTCGCGATTGGAAATATAATTTTAAACCCCATTGCGATTTATTTTTATGGGCTAGAAGGCGCGGCAATTGTCACAAGTTTTTTCTTGGTCTGTCACCCTACGTTAAGTTATCTGTTCATGAAAAAGAAAAATATTTTATAAAAGAAATCCCCTATGTTACCAAAACCTGTTCGTCGTTTATTTTATTGGATCTTGCATAGTGGCCGCCTTGGCCGCTTTATTGCTGATGCAATTTCGTGGGGATTTTATTTAACCGTTAAAATATTCCGTATCCCGCCAAAGCAAGATATTGCAGGGCTTACAATCATTTCACACAAATATAAATTTATCTTTTTTGGTATTCCTAAAGTTGCATCCCGCAGTTTTTATAATTTATTTGTTAAAGAAAAAAATCAAGAATTTGAAATTGAATGGTATGAAAAACGTGATGTATTTTTTGATGTCGTAAAACAATATCCTGATTATTATAAATTTTCATTTGTTCGTAATCCATGGTCACGGATTTTGTCATGTTATAACAGTAAAGTTGCGGATAATATCATCGGAAAGCGTGCGCGTGTTTTAAGTTTTTACAAAAACTTACGTGGTGGCATGGTTTTCGAAAAATTCGTTGATTGGCTCGATAGCGTTGAAGGTAACGATGATTTGGCTGATCGTCATTGGTTGTCGCAACATAAGTTTTTGTTTGATGATGAAGGCAAACCCATTTGTGATTTTATTGGTCTCTATGAAAATTTAGATGAAGATTGGCAACTTGTTTGTGACAAAATAGGGATTGAGTATATCGCGCTGACACAAAAGGGATTCGTCTCGGCGACAGGGCATGCACATAACCCGAATGAGAAGGCTGATAAGGATCAGAGCATTAAAAAAACAAATTATCGTAATTTTTATGATGATGACATGCGTGACATTATTGCGCGGCGTTACAAAAAAGATATTGAGCTGTTTGATTATAAGTTTTGATTATTTTTTAGCAATACAAACAACTTCATAACGCCTTAAGATAAAGGCGGTTATATGACGCGATAGCTGAAATAATTTTTCATTAATGGCGGCCAATGGCTGATTTATTTTTGAATACCCAATAGGGCGATAAAAACTTTTTTCAATTGAAAACCCACATTGATGAATAAGATTACCAAAGGATAAAGGCGTCCAAGAAAAAATATGTTGATCGGGATCATTCGCTTGCCATTTTGCAAAACGTCTTGAAAAGGGACTTTCTGAAGGAACAACGAGAATGGCCTTGCCGTCTTTTTTTAACACCCGTCTTAATTCATTTATTTGATCGGCGGGGTGGGTGACATGTTCTAACGCGTGGTTAGATATAATAATATCAACGCTGTTATCTTTGACTTTGGATAGGCTGGGGTGCAGCTCAATATCATGTTCTTGCGCCTCTTTTAAAGAAAGCTCATTAACTTCAATACCGATTTTTTTACCGCATTTTATTTGGGATAAAACGCCGCCCGTTCCACAACCAAAATCAAGAACAATATCTTGTTCTTTTATATGTGGCTGAAAATGACCTGCGCGGCGGTTTTGAACGAATTTATTGCGGCGACTTTTACGCATATTGTAATAATCCTCGCCCGTTTTTCCTTCGTATAAATTCATTTATTTATCCTTTTGTTTGTTCGGTGTTATTGCCCAGTTTTCCCAACTTGTCGGCATGATTGTATTTTTTAATAAAGGTAGTTTTGTTAAAAGAACATGGCATAAAAATCCGCCACTTAATGAAAATAGAAAAATACCGATAACGATCAATAGGCTGATGACGTTAAAACCAGTTTCGACAAAATGATGCTTTGCAAATTCCATGCTGAAGGCTAGAAAAACAAGATGCGTTAAATATAAGGTCAGAGAATGTTGACCACAATATTTTAAGAAATTTATTTTCTTTAGATAAGGCGTTGTGATGAGAAACATAAAAGCCGCAATGATGATACCATCATGGATAATCATTGTTTTTATGTTCGTATAATCAGGCAATAAAATAAGAGGAAATTTTATAAGAGTGTCATAATAAGAGCTAAAAAATATTCCCATGAATAAAATAAGTAAAAAGACATGGGAATTTTTACTAAGATATTCTTTTGTTTTATTCAGGCAGAGCAAACGGATAAGATATCCGATAAAAAGCAGATAAAACGCATTGGCAAGCCCCATGGGAAGATTATATTTTACTGATTGATCAAGCCCACCGACATATAAATGTAAAGCCAAAGCGAACGGTAGTAATATCCATAAGGACAACCGCAATCGCCCTATCAGCAAGCCATTGAGTAAAACGATAGAGATTAAAACAGGCATAAACCAGAGGGCTGATAGGCCTGTCGCGCTATCGAGCATGGGTTTGTTCCCAAATATAAGTGCTTGGCCAATGGCTTTTCCCCATTGTTCGACATTAGGAGCGGCATAGATAAAATAAAGCGCCGCATAACCCAAAACAAAAAACAAAAAGGGTGCGTAATATTTAGCCACGATATTTTTAAATGTTTGTTTACTCATAGGGCGAATATCATATATAAAAGGAAAGAGTAAAAAGCATGCAACATGAAAGAATTTAACGCTGAAGCTGATGAAAGGTTCAGGATCCCAAAAATTACTGGCATGTCCCCAAATGACAAGCAATATAAGCAAGCCCTTTGCTGCATCGACCGTATCAGGATCAAAACGTTCATTCAGCTGTAAAGGAAATTTATATTTTAACATTCTTCTATTTGTTCTTGTTCACGCCTTTGTTGCCGTTGCTTGGCTAAAAATACACCGTAATTGATACCTAAGAAAATCCAAAAATGCGCGAAGCGAAAATTTTGATGAGTAAGACCATAAAGCAGCATTGGTGCAAATAATAAAATATAGTACCAAGGTTGTTTGTAAATAATAAGCCCTAAGAAAAAAGTAAATAATGTTGAGCCCAAAAGACCGTATGAAAAAATGATGGTGGCGATACCAGAATGCAGTTCTCGATTATAGCCTTCATCGTTAAACCGGTAGAATGCGCCTTCGCCAGACCCGAGAAGTGTGTAAATTGGATGTTCAATAATACGATAGTAACCGCGCGCTTCAGGGGAATCATCGGCCTCCGTTCCAATACCTTGAAGGCGCGTGATAACGTTTTTTAAGGGTTCAACCCTATCTGTAATATAAGTGATATTGCTAGGGTTAAAGAGCGTGTAAAATGTTCCTAAGAATAATGCTAATAAAATAACGAGGTAAGTTTTCTTGCTTACTTGTTTTGTAAAAAATATAGAAATCATCATAATCATGTGCGCAATAATACCTGCTTTTGATAACGCTAATGATTGTAGTAAAAGTAAAATGACAAGCATTCCCCAATCAACAAGTGTCAATTTTTCACCACGCTTTAAAAATAACAACATGGCTGTTGTTAATAAAACCCAATAGGCAAATTGATTGGGGTTTCCGAATGCACCTGTTTCACGATATCCGATGCGACCAAAATCGGTGAAATATACGACGATAAACTGAATAATAATCGTGGCTAAAATACCATAGAAGGTAAAAAATTTAGCTTTTTCAAAATCACGTTGAAATAGCCATGTGACAAAAATAAAAATCAAAAAATTATAGGGATAGATGAGTGAGGTGAGTAAAAACCGCCTATCGGGGAAAAAATAGTAATTAATAAGATTAATGCCAATGGTCGTAAGAACAAACAAAATACCAATAATATAGATGGTGCTAATTTTCTTTGTTTTGAGATGCATAAATAAGGAGGCCAAAACAGGAAACATCGCCAATATTAAGATTAAATCAGCAGGTTGCGGCCCGCCATTGGGAAATACGTAAAATGGTGAAGTGATGAGGTAGAAAAACCAAATAGCCAGCACAAAAAAGGATGTTGTTTTGCCTGATAGAGCTGATTTTAGATTATGGGGTATATTTGCCGTGACCATACTTAATTTTGCCATGGCATTAAGGGGAAGTCATTAAAGAACTTGTAAGGTTTTAGTGTTTTATCAAAGTGATGCTTTAATTCGCGCTTCTTTAGAATATCTTGAAGGGTTTTATGATATAATAAGGAGGTAATGTCTAAAATTTGAATTTAGGCATGATTTTGCTTATAATGGGGACTTATAAATGAACGTTTACCTATGATGAAGCACTATCATGAAGGGGCAAGAATGAATAAAAAATATAGAGTGCAGCAAGGCTTCTCTCTTATTGAGCTTGCTATTGTGATCATTATTAGCGGTGTTCTTTTTGCTGCTGCAGTGACGGGGTATAAAAATTACTTCGAAACAAGCCGCGTTCAAAAGACTCAGGTTAAATTTGATACGATTACTAGAGCGATGGATCGTTTTTTTGAAGCATATGGACGGTATCCATGCCCCGCGCGCCTTGATTTAGGGCCTAATGATGTAGATTTTGGTGTTGAAACGAATTGTAGTACGACACCACCAGCAAGTGGTATCAGTGTTACGACAGGTGATGTTAATGTCGATAATAACCCTATAACAAGAGTCAACACAGATATTCGTGTAGGCGCTATTCCATTTACGACGTTAAAAATTGGTAGTGCGGTGTTTTCTGGTGAAGAAGAATATCAATCCATTTTTGATATTGGATCAGGAGATATGATTGATACTTATAATAATAAATTCACTTATGCTTTAACTGAATCTCAAGGTACGCAAGATTATATACCTTATTTAGGGGCTGTTATTGTTGAGGATGAGCACGGCAAGTTTTTGTCGGCGAATAATCAGTCAAATCATGCGGACTACGTAGTTGTGAGTCACGGAGAACGTGATGAGGGAGCTTGGACATATTATGGGCAGCAAGTTGGTGGTGGCTGCGCCGCCACGATGCCTGACAACCAAGAAGAAAATTGTGATGGTGACAATACTTATATTTCTTCTTTGCGTTATGATGCGGGCGCGGATGATTATGACGATGTGGTTTTGTTCCGTAATTGGGTGAGTTATTTTTTATGGGATTTAGCGAATGAAAGAGAACAAAATATTTACAATTTAAATTCTGGTAATGTTGGCGTTGGTATTACAGAACCAATTGAAAAGCTTCATATTTTTGCCGGAAACACGCTTGCTGATGAAGCGGCCATTGCGCATAACATAGCGAATAATAATGTTGGGAATGGTGCGCTTCCTAATGCTTCTGTTCTTGCTGATGAGTATTGTAATTTTACATCTGGTGTTGCTGATGGAGAAGGGTGCTTTACAGCTGATACAATAGCAGGCGACCAGACAACATGCGATATATTAACGACAACGGGTAATGTTGGAAATTTAGCCGTGAATGCTATTCGAGATAATACGATTAATTGTGAAACGGTATATGATGGAAACCAACAATCTGCTAGCGAATGTCCAACGGGAGAATTTCTTGCAGGGTTTTCTTATAATTCTCAAAGTAAAACTCTGACGGCTGATTGTGAGCCATTATAAAAATAATGAAAAAATTTAACATAAAAAATAATGAAAATGGATTAACTTTAATTGAAATTGTTATTGGTTTGATTGTTGTTGGGTTATTAACCCTAGCATTTTTACAGTTTTTTGATATTGAACAAAAACGCAAACAAGCACAGTTACAAGAGTATAAGTTTTTTACCATTGCTGATGGTTTTGCCGAACATTTTTCAGAAAAAGGATATTATCCTTGCCCTGCCCGAAAAGGTTTGGATGTAACGGATGTTAATTTTGGTGTCGCTACTGATTGTAATGAAGATGGCGATGTTGCTATTAATGATTTAGACGAAGCTTTAGCAGAAGGATATAACGTAACCGCAAGAAGTGGTGAGACAATGCGCATTCGTATTGGAACGATTCCTTATAAAGAAATTGGTATTGGTCGTGAAGATGTCATTGATGTCTATGGTAACCAAATGACTTATGCTGTTGTTGAAGAGCTTGCGATAGATAGAGATAGGTATATTGCGTTTAATGAATTACCTATAGCAGATACTCTTAAAATTAATTCTCAATTATCCACCTGTAGGATGATACAAAGTCTTAATGATATTAATGGTGATGGTGATGTGAACGCCGATGATATGGAAGAAGATAGAGATCCTGATACGGGAATATGCCGTGATTGGAATGATGAACCTAATTTTTCAGAGCTTGTCTTCTTGAGCCATGGTGAAAATGGTGTCGGTGCCTATAATGTGTCAGGCGTTTTAAATCGGCAAGATTGCGATGCTTCGATTGGTAGTGAATCTGAAAATTGTGATAATGATGCGACGTTTTCTACCGAAGAATATTTGACACATTCGTCCGCGACCTCTGGGTCATTTGATGATCAACTTGTCGATAACCTTTTTAGTTGGGCCTATATCTGGGATATTGATTCCTCTGCAGAGGATAATTTATATAATCGAGGTCAGGGTAATATGGCTGTGGGGTTAAGAAAAAATCAAGTTGCTGAACAGAAACTACATGTTGCGGGCAATTTACGAGTAGAAGCTCAATTAGATACCGATGGCGTTAATACGTTCATTGATGTAGATAATGGCGGTAAGGTTCAAACAACACAAATATGTGATCAAGATGGTGATAATTGCTTTAATGCTGAAGTGATGGGGGGCGATATTGCCAATCCAAACCGACTACAATGTAGTGATTCAGGACATGTCGTTAAAGGCATTGTTGATGGTAAAGCTGAGTGCCGTTCTATCGTTTTAGATACAACAGATGATTGCCCTAATTTGCAATATGCCGTTGGGTTTGACTTAGATGTAAATGCGACCCCCCCAACGTTAGAATTAGATTGTAGAAATATATTTTAATGTTAAATAATAAAGGTTTTTTTTAAACATGAAAAATTTAGATAATAAAAATCAATTTGGATTTACTTTGGTAGAGCTTGCTATTTCCACCATTATTGTGGGTGTTTTGGTTGGCGCAGTTCTGGTGCCTTTTTCTGTTTGGTTAAAAGATAGGGAAGTTGAAAAAACAGCCGAAAATGTTGAGCAAGTGACGTGGGGAGTTTCCGCATTTCATGTTGCTAATGGTTATTATCCTTGTCCAGCACCGATTGATGCCGTGCGTGATAATGTTAATTATGGTCGCGCAGGAGAATGCTTTGACACCAGTGTTGCTGAAGGTAATTGTTCTGCAGCTGGCGGACGGTACTGTGTTGCGGCAGGGCGTTCTGTTTCTGTTACTGACCCTGTTGATAGTAGTATTATACAGACTTTACCAAACACGCGCGTCCGTATTGGTACAATCCCTTTTCGTGACCTTAATATGCCCGAAGAATTTGCTTATGATTCATACGGTAATCGCATTTTATATGCCGTAACAGAAACTTTGGCTTATGATCTTGATGAGTCAGTCTCTCCAGCAATTGAAAACATTTATAATCAATCTGACTTAGGGGGGATTGAGGTTTTAAATGATAATGGGGAGAGTCATTTAGATATTCCTTCTAGTGCAAATTTTGTTGTTTTATCTCATGGTGCCGATGGTGTCGGTGGATATAATAGATTTGGCGTTTCTAATGGAGATCCTTGTAATGAAGGGACGGCAAATGAAACGCTTGATAGTCAAAATTGTGATCATTTAGATGGTACGGATATTAATGCAACTTTTTATGTGTCTGAGCTTGCCGAAACTGGCGGTGCTAATCAACATGACGATATTGTTAGGTTTCAGGTTCCTTTAAATGCGCCTTTATGGGCACGTTCGTCTTTTGCTCCTGCAGATATATACAGTATATCGAGTGCGGATAATCCAAAAGGACGCGTTGCTGGTGATTATCGTCACAATTTTTACTCTCAACCTAAATTAGTCGGTACAGATTTAGATGGTGATGGGGAGGATGATCTTGATGGAGTTCAAATCACTAAAGTCTATGAAAATTCTAAGCTTTGGGTTGGCGGAAATATCGTTGTGAATGATTTAAACGTTGCAACGACAGAGCAAGTCCAATCTAACAATATTTGTGATCGGAATGGCGAGAATTGTTTTCCTGCCTCAGCTATTGGTGGTGCAACAGGTACAGCTTGTCCTCCTGGAACACGTTTTATGGCAGGGGTTACAAAACAAACAAATGGGACAGATATTATACGTGATGATCAAATAGTTGCAGATTGCGAACCTATTGTTAATTTTGGGTGTGCTGATGGTGAATTGGTTAAGGGTATTGTAGACGGTAAGATTAATTGTGTTCCTAAACCGTGTCCCGCTCAAACTAGAAGCGAATGCGGACAAAATTATAGTTTAAACGCCGCTGAGCATGGGACTCGACAACTTGTCCATTTAGGTCAATTTGAATGTCGATC
>CAZYHI010000074.1:0-9218 GCA_964647515.1 uncultured Micavibrio sp.
AAAAAACCATCTTTATCTGTCATCGCAATAACAGCAATGGCATTCATACCGCCTTTGGCCGTTGTTGTTGTGCCTTCCAATGGATCAAGCGCAATATCAACGGCAGGGCCACCTGCACCAACTTCTTCACCAATATAAAGCATCGGGGCTTCATCACGCTCCCCTTCACCAATAACAACACGCCCTTCAATCGCCAATGTATCAAATGCTGAGCGCATCGCATCAACGGCCGCTTTATCGGCTGCTTTTTCATCACCGCGCCCCACCAATCGTGATGCCGCCAAGGCCGCCGCTTCGGTTACACGAACCGCTTCTAACGCCAAGTTTCTGTCCATCTGATCATTCGCGATCATCTCTTGATTGTCTTTCATTGTCAGTAGGCTCATTATATTTTCCTTCTCTTATATGTCTTCAATACGTATCACAGTTGGTTTATTCACAACACTAGGCAAGCTTTGTACGCAATCAACCGCCTTTTGTATTTCAGCGAAATTCGCTTTATGTGTCACAATCACCACCGACGTTGTTCCATCATCCTCATGGCCTTTTTGAATAAGGCTGTCGATGGACACATTTTGATCTTTCAGATAAGCCGTCATATCAGCAATAACGCCAGGCTCATCCTTCACATGAAGGTGTATATAGCACTGACAGTTCAGAGTTTCCACCCCTTTCCACTCAACTTTATGTAATTTATTCGTATTGACACCAAATATAGGAGAAATACGCCCCGCCGCAAGGTCAATAACATCAGCCATCACCGAAGAAGCCGTAGGGCCAGCCCCTGCACCGCGCCCTTCCATCATTGTTGTATCAACAAAATCACCTTGGGTGAGAACGGCATTAAAGACCCCTTCAACCTGCCCTATCGCACTATTTTTAGGAACAAAACACGGTGCCATTATCTGCACAAAACCTTCATCATGCACCTGCGCCATACCGAAGAGCTTAATCCGATAACCTAAATCATCGGCTTGCTCAATATCTTTCAACGTTAGATGTGAAATCCCTTCAATTTCAAGATTATCAAAATCAGGTTTCACACCAAAGGCCAACGCGCCGAGCAAGACAAGCTTATGCGCCGCATCAATACCATCAACATCAAAACTTGGGTCAGCTTCCGCATATCCTTTTTCTTGCGCGTCCTTTAAAACATCGCCAAAACTACGACCTGTTTCACGCATCTCTGTTAAGATATAGTTACAAGTACCATTCAAAATACCGTAAACACCTGTGATGTTATTTCCCGCTAAACCTTCACGCATTGTTTTAATAATCGGGATACCGCCTGCAACCGCTGCTTCATACGCAATCGTCACATTATTTTTTTCGGCAAGCTCCGCCAACTCAAAACCATGATGTGCCAACAAAGCTTTGTTCGCGGTGATAACATGTTTACCATTTGATAAAGCTTGTTCGACAAAATCCTTGGCTTGCCCTTCTGATCCACCAATCATTTCAACAACAGCATCAATGCGATCATCGCTCGCCATCGCCGATAAACTATCCGCCCACTCATAAGGCGATAAATCAACACCACGGTCTTTGTTTTTATTACTGGCAATAACAGAAATGATTTTTATCGAACGGCGCGCACGCTGTGTAATGACATCTTCATTATCCTGCAAAAGCTGAACAAGCCCAGCCCCAACCGTACCAAGCCCCGCAACGCCAATGCAAAACGGTTTTACATCATTATCCGTCATGTCTTTATTGCTCACCCACAATCATGTCAACACGGCGGTCATGACTATTATTTCCTGTCGCTTTAGAGGCACCCCAACTGACTGTTTTGATTTTCTCACCAGGAACACCTTTACGCATCAAGGCTTTCGAAACTTTTTCTGATCGCTTCATAGATTGTCGAAGGTTAATGATATGCGCCTGCGTTGAGTTACTTCCTGCTTGCGTTGGTCGACTTGCAAATCCCGCCACAGTCACATAATCCACAGGAGCAAACTTGGCCGTTTCGGCGAACTGAGAAATCTTACGCATATCACCACTGCCTAAACGAGACGAGCCATGCTTAAAGAAAATTTGATTGCCTCCGCCGCTCTGTGACAAGGCCGATGCAGACACGCCAGACCCACGCGCACCATAATTATTGTTACCGTAAGGACTTGCACCGATATGCGGTGGCACATCCCCATCCAGACCATAAATTGTGACGCTTGAATCCGATGTTTCAAACGCTTCTCCATACATCAAAACGCCGCTTGCGCGTGGTTGCTGACGTGGGGATGGCGATACCGAAACACCAAGTGATGGACCTGACGATCTCCCCGCTGAGGGATTAACACCACGGCGGTAATCACGGTTCAATTCCATATCAAAAATTTCAACTGACGAGGATGTATTTTTTGCCAACCTTTTTTGCACATTCGGTACAGCACCTGCACTGCCCGATGCCACTGTTACACCTTCCTGCTTTAACTGACGTTCGGCCTCGCCTGCGGAACTAGATAATAACTTATGGTCTTTTAATAAAATATTTTTTGCCTGAAAGCTTTCACAAGCCGAAAGTGACAAAACCGCAAATAAGCACAAGATAGAATCATATATTTTTTGTTTACGCATGTTAGAGAATCCAATTCTTTATAAAACAATCCATTTTGTCCTAAAATCATTGTCAATTCAAGGGATTAGCACTAAAAAGTAAAAGATCATCGCTTATTTATGATTGTTCTTTATATTCTTGAGATAAACGAACGTAATTATCCGCAGAAACACACAAAAATTCACGCTCCTCTTCGGTTAAATCACGCATATATTTGGCAGGGTTACCGCCCCATAATTGCCCTGATTTCACGATTTTCTTAGGTGGCACCAACGCGCCCGCCGCTACCATCGCACCCGTCTCAATCACCGCTTCATCAAGAATAATCGCGCCCATGCCAATCAAGCATTTATCATGAACCGTACAAGCATGTAAAATCGCCCCATGCCCGACCGTTACATCATCACCAATATAAGTTCCTGATAAATTGCGCGTCACATGCACCACCGCGTTATCTTGGATATTCGTCCGTGCGCCAATACGTATTTCATGAACATCGCCGCGCATTTGCACGCCGAACCAAACAGAGCTATCTTCGCCAATTTCAATATCACCCGCGACCACAGAATTATCCGCAATCCATGCACTATCATGAATTTTTGGAAGTATGTTTTTATATTTAAGTACGATCATAGTTTTTCTAGCGTCCTCGCGCTTGCGCGCATGACGGCTCTTTAATAAGGTATCGGAAACTGACGATAAACTTTATCAATATCTGCCATGACTTCATCAGACAACTCAATATCAAACGCATCAATATCAGTTTTAAGTTGCTCCATTGTCGTCGCACCGATAATTGTTGATGTCACAAAATTTTGCTTATCAACAAATTTTAGCGCCATCTGACAAACATCTAGACCATGCTTTTCCGCAACAATTATATATTGTTCAATAGCATCAGGCACTTGATCTTTTATACGCCATAAACCAGACACCATCCCTAATTTTTCTTCAGTATCCCAGCGCGATCCTTCTGGCTTAACACCCCCTTGATATTTACCGCTTAATATACCCGCCGCCAATGGCGACCACGGTAAATAAGCCACATTTTCACGGACACACACTTCTGCCACATAGGGATCATCACTTCTGTCCAACAAACTAAATTCATTTTGAATAGATTGGGCGCGTGGCAAATTAAACTCTTTTGCTTGTTCATTATACTTCATAATTCCCCATGCTGTTTCATTCGACAACCCCAAATGAAGCACCTTACCCGCTTTAACAACCTCATCCATCGCCCGCTGAATATCCATTAAATTATCTTCAATTTTTGATGAATTTTCATTGGCAAAATCAATAATACCCGCATGGTTAGAGCCGAAATGTGGGAAAGGTCTGTTCGGCCAATGTAACTGATACACATCAATATAATCCGTTTGCAATCTTTTTAATGAACCTTCAACGGCTTCACGAACACTATCACCTGTTAATGTTTGCCCTTCACGAATCCATTGCCACCCATGTCCTGCAACCTTACTCGCCAAAATAACATCCTGACGTTTACCTGACTTTTGAAACCACGTGCCAATAATTTCTTCAGTACGTCCATATGTTTCCGCGCGAACAGGAATGGAGTATAACTCCGCCGTATCAAAGAAATTTACACCACGTTCATTGACGGCATAATCCATTTGTTCATGGCCTTCGGCTTCAGAGTTTTGCTGCCCCCACGTCATAGTACCCAAGCACACGCGTGATACGTCTAATCCTGTACGCCCTAATTTTGAATATTTCATTTTCTCTCCTGATAATAAAAAACCAGCTTAAACATAAGCTGGTTTTTCAAATTATCAAAGTAAAAGCGTAATAACTTTTAACGTTTCGCCCACTGTTTCGAACGACGCGCTTTATGCTTACCAATTTTCTTACGCTCAACAACACGGGCATCACGCGTTAGCATTCCCGCTTTTTTCAATACGGGGCGCAGATCTGGCTCCATATTTTCTAGCGCACGTGAAATACCATGACGCACTGCACCCGCTTGACCCGTTTGGCCACCACCTTTAACGGTACACATCACATCAAACGCACTAACGCGGTCTGCGATTAAGAACGGTTGATTAAGCACCAATAAGTGAGTTTGGCGACCAAAATATTGGTCTTGCGGCTTACCATTAATGATAACCTGACCACTTCCTTTTTTAAGCCAAACACGTGCCACAGATTCTTTACGACGACCTGTTGCATAAGCACGACCCATTTTATCAACTTTAGGTTCTTTCTTTTCTGCTTTTACTTCTGGAGCGTCCGCTTTTTTCTCTTCAGTTGGAGCAACATCTGTCGCCGCACCCAAATCTTTTAAATCTTTTACAGTTTCTTCGCTCATCTTTAATCTCTCTTATTCTTTGGGTTCATGCCAGCAACATCCAAAACCTCTGGATTTTGCGCTTCATGCTCATGTTCCGCACCTGGGTAGACACGAAGATTACTCATCACTTGACGACCCAAAGGACCACTTGGGATCATACGTTCAATCGCTTTTTGAACAACACGCTCAGGGTGCTTACCTTCTAAGATAGCGCCCTTTGAACGTTCTTTGATTCCACCCGGATATCCCGTATGCCAGTAAAAAATATCGCCATCGCGCTTATTACCCGTTAAACGGATTTCTTTCGCATTAATAACAATAACATTATCGCCGCAATCCATATGCGGTGTGTAGGTTGGTTTATGCTTACCGCGCAAACGTGATGCCACAATACTGGCCAAACGACCAAGAACAACATCTTTTGCATCAACGATAAGCCATTTCTTTTCGACCTCAGAGGCCTTCATCGAATAGGTTTTCATTAGTTCTCTCCTTAATTATGTGCGTGTTATGCGATATAAACACACCACAGTCAAGAAAAAACGTGCAAAAACAATAGATTAAAGTTGAGGTATTATAATACCCTTTTTTAACAATGTCTCTATTATGTGGATAAACCTATGGATAACTATTAACAATTTTTCGTATTTATCATAACTGTGTGCTACTATCTATTTGAAAATACACAATTCTATCGAAAGGGGTTTTATGACTAAACTAACCACAAACCTAATATTTGCAGCAGTACTAACAGCAGTACCATCATCAAATACATCATCAGACATCCCATCAGAAACCTCACTTCTCAACACCTTTACTTCATGCCACAACACAACAAATGATTGCATAGTACAGCCCTTACCTCCAACAAACACTGAAATAGAACTAAGTGAAACCTTAAAAGAATTTGCTATAACGTGTTTTAACGGTCAAAAATGTAACGGAATACAAAAGCCTGATACACCACAAGAAATAACACTCAACTACGCCGAGGCCCTTAACATCTAAGAAAAGTACATTATTTAACCCGCTTGATATACTCGGCTTTTTTGCTTGGTTTACCGAAAAGCCAGCCCTGCCCTTTATCGACACCGATTTTCACAAGGTAATCAAGCTGTTCTTGCGTTTCGACCATTTCGGCCACGGTAGACACCTTGAGATCTTTACACATACGCACCAAGTTACGCACCATCGCCTCATCGCGTGAGGAATTCAAAGCATCTTTAATATATTTACCATCAATCTTCACACAATCAATTTCCAAAGCGTTCAAATATTGGAATGAGGCAGCACCCGCCCCAAAATCATCCAAACAAATTTCAAATTTTTTCTGCCTTAATTTCTGAAGGTAGTCATTGACCTGTTCTAAATTTTCAATCTGCGTGCTTTCGGTCACCTCAAACAACAAATGATCTGGACTACATTCCGTTTTTTCTAACTCCTCAATGACAGCATTAAAAAAGCTTTCACTTTGAATAGACATACCAGATATATTCACCGCAACCCGTACAGGCATTCCCTTTTGCTCTCTATTTTGAATAAAACCAATCGCCTGTTTTAAAATTGAAATATCAATATCTGGCGCCAAACCAATATCCTCACCAAACGTAATCAACTCATAAGGTGACGCCTCTCCATTATCATCAAATCTGACCAAAGCTTCATAATGACACAAATCTTCGTCTGGTAAATAAACAACAGGCTGGTAATTTAATTTAAAAGCTTGATGCCCCACCACTTTTTTAAGGTGAGTAATCTTTGTCGCATTCTCATTTAAATAATCATCAAAACCTTGGCTTAAGTCTTCATCCGCCGCATCCAAACCTTTCTTTTCAATTTGATTCATTGTGTAAACCAGTGCGCGTCTTGCTTCACGCTCATTTAAACTCTCCATATCCGCATGAGATGTCTTTGTTTTAATATCCACGCCTTTTCCGTCAGGCGCGGTACGTTGTACCAATTGTTTTATTTTTGCTTCAATAAACTCTGGCGTCACCTCAGAATCATGAATAACGGCATATTTATTTCCATCAACCTGACTCACATTTTCACCTTCAAAAGATTGCTCTTTTAAAACCGCATTGAAATTCTCATTAAAATTATTAGCTTCATCAACCGATAAGGATTTCTTATACTCTTCGATTTTATCCGCTTCTAAAAATGTCACATCCAAATTTTTTCCTTCACGCTTGGCCGTCGCAAAAGCGCGAACAGCAGAATCTTCAAACTGCTTTTCATCCAATAGGCGTGTATCGTGGAAATCATTCACTTCGAGAAAATCAAAAAAAGCCGCCGTCGCATTTAATGATAAAAACACATGCGGGCTTTCAGGCATCGTCATTCCCATGATCATCGTCCGCGTTCTGTTTTCTGTTTTCGCATGGACGATATTCGCCATTAGCGGGCCAACACGCCCTGCGCGTTGCGCCCCCCTTAACAAAGCTTTCAAATCATTATGGTGGTTTTTTGAAAAAATAGAGAGCCAAGAGTTCCCTGTTAGCTTTTCGCTATCAAGTCCCGTCAAAGAAAGCGACTTCCCTGCTGCAAAGACAATTTCACCCTCTTTGTTAATCTCAAGCAAAAAGTCTGCCGATGCAAAAGCAAAGGCAACAAATCTATCTCTGGCAATTTTCAGCTGATTTTGTTCCGACATAATATCCCCAACACACAAAATACCATAGATATCATTTATTTAATATTAATATTCAAAGAGCTTATATTTTCAATTCTTAATAAGTAGAATCGCTATATAATGTTGCTAACGGTAACATTCTACGCAACATTAAGAAAACCCACTCAATGCAGTACGACATTATCCATATTTCTGGAAAACCCCATGTTTTGGTTCCTATTCATGATTTTACCGCGCTTAAAAATGCAGGCATGAAAGTGAATTTACCATCAGAGGTCATGGAAAAAATCACATTGGGGCAAGACAGCGCGATTAAGATTATCCGCAAACACCGTGGTATGACTCAGGCAGAATTGGCACAAGCGTCTGAGATATCTCGTCCCTATTTAACCGAAATTGAAACGGGCAAAAAAGATGGCTCCATCCGCGCCCTTAAAGCGATTGCGGGCGCGTTGGATGTGTCGTTGGAAATAATCAGCTAGGTTGATAATCCAAACAAGAAACTTGATGTTCCATACCTGAGCCACCAAAATACACATGATTTTCTGACATATCATCTGAATCAGAATAACTGTCTAAAACTGCTTTATTAACAAAAATTCCATTAAAAGCTAGCTCTGCAATAGCGTCATCATTTTTTTCTTTATTCCATACATTAAATGCAAAAGCCATGTTATAATTTTTTCCTTTCTCAGTACTGATAGTATCTTCTGAGTTCATGTGCCATATAGCACATAAACCTGAACTTTCATTCTTATAGGAAATTTCCAAATTTACTGAGGTAACATCGCCAGTATCAGGGTCAGTAATATTATACTCACCATTCGTCGCTTCTGCCGATGAAATAATACCACCAACCTGTTCTCTAATAGATGGTATAGCCTCTGTACTTGGCGATATATCAATAGTTGGGTAAATATAGTTAAAATCTCTTGTTTCTTTTCTTCCTCCCACGCTATTTGTATATTCTACAAGTCCACGACGACCTGTTAAATACTTCATTTGCCTTTCAAAACAAAATGTCTCTTCCGAAGTTCCCATAGAAACTATTGCGCATTTATTTCTTTTAACTTTTTCAGGGAAAACTCTATCAAATGATACACTCATATCTTTTATATCAACATTAGGGTTTAAATTATAATCTGTTCTCAACAAAACAGCTGTGTTTTTTATATTTTCATCTAAAATATCCAGTACAGAACTCTCAACTGAAGCAACAACTTCACTATAATTTTTTTTCTCTGTCATTACATCTTTTGTTTTGTTATGCATAATAAAGTTTGATACTATAAAAGGTGCAATAGCCATAATGGGTACGATTAATAGAGATTCCGCTCCTAACTCAGTATTGATTGTCATCACTTTTTACTTTCTTAATATTATACGTTTATTCCACATTGCGTATATGTATCACAAATAGATATTATGTCAATATTTATTTTACAGAGTGGTGAAATTTAACCTTCACCCCCCTTGCCGTCATCCCGACGTAGGTCGGGATCTTAATAAATTCACGCAACGAGCGCAAAAAGACGCAACGGGTATGGTGCATTTTTGCAGTATTATATTGCAAAATCTCTAGATTTCCACCTTCGTAGGAATGACTGAAGAATTGCGATCAACGACGTAACGCTTAGTGTTCTTGGTAGTTCATTTTTTTTAACGCCGTAACCCACCCAGCACACCACGAATAATTTCACGGGCAATCGTTCTCCCTA
>CAZYHI010000075.1:0-9187 GCA_964647515.1 uncultured Micavibrio sp.
GCAAATGCGTGACCCTGCACGGTGGTGGAAAGAACGTCATATTATTGTTCGCCGTATGATGGAGGCCAAACAATATAAAACGGCGTATCGTGTGGCCTCGGCACATCGCCAACGTGATGGTTTTCCAAAGTCGCAAGCTGAATGGATATCAGGTTTTTTGGCTTTGCGTTTTGTGAATGAGCCTTACAAAGCGTTTGAGCATTTTGAAAGTCTTTATAAAAATGTTAAAAGCCCGATCAGCCGCGCGCGCGGCGCTTATTGGGCGGGGCGTGCCAGTGAGGCATTGAAAAGTACGGATGTTGCCAATCAGTGGTATAAGGTTGCGGCTAAGTACCCCGAAACATTTTATGGGCAGTTTGCGGGTGAAAAAATCGGACGCCAAGTGGCTTTGAATATGCGCGGTACCGCTGGTGGGCAAGGCGTGGCGAATAATGCTTTGGCAAAGGCGGCAACTTATTTATCACAAGCTGGATTGCGAAAAGAAACAGGGGCTTTTTTATTACGCTTGAAAGATAATGCTTCAACGCCTGCGTCATATGAACAGGCGGCGAATTTAGCGAGGCAGTTAGGACAAGAGCATGTCGCAATTAAGATTGCGCAAAGCTTGCAAAAAGAAAAAGGCGTTGCTTTGGGGCAGTATCTCTATCCGCAAAAAGTGCATGAGTTGCAAAATACCCAAGGTGTTGAATGGGCGTTTATTAATGCTATTATTCGTCAAGAAAGTCGTTTTGATCATAACGCGATTAGTCACGCGGGCGCGCGTGGTTTGATGCAATTAATGCCCGCTACCGCTAAAGAAACGGCTGGACGTGCTGGACTTCGTCATCAACGCGCTTGGCTGACGTCCCGCCCATCGCATAACATTACGCTGGGTTCAAAATATTTAGGGCAAATGGTGCGGCGTTATAATGGTAATTATGCCATGGCCGCCGCCGCGTATAACGCAGGGCCGGGGCGTGTCGATAAATGGATTAAGCAATTTGGTGATCCGCGCACAGGGCGAATTGATTTTATTGATTGGGCGGAACAAATCCCAATTTATGAAACGCGTAACTATGTACAGCGCGTGTTGGAAGGTGTTTATGTTTACCGCCAGAGCTTGAAAGGTAAGCAGCCGCCCGTGAACAGACCCATCCATGTTGCGACGAATTAGACCTGAGTGAGATTTGCATTTTGCAAATGAAAGAGCGTTGTATTTTGCGAATAAAAATTAACTCAACGCCCTAAGCTACTGTAAAATAACTAAATAAATTTGGCCTGATAAATGCAATGCTTCTGTCCATAGGAGTGGGCGGTATGATTTATTATTACGGACGAGAATCTATTGCGATAGATATGTATCTTTATGGTTTGGGTACTTGTTTAGGGTGTGATGTTTCTTTTTTCGAAGAAAATTTGGAAAAAGAGAATGTTGGTCTGTTGATTGTTAATGATCGTGATATTCATTGGAAAACACAGCGTAAAATGATTGATATGGCGGTGCATCAATGGAGATGCTCTGTGGTTTTGATGTCAGATAAGGAAGAGCTTCTTCCTGATATTAATGCCGTGGTGCCTGTTGATATTGCGGCGGATAAGCTGGCGGATATTTGTCAGTGCTTGATAGGCGATAAAGCCGCACCAGCTGATAATATAAAATTTAGTTTTGAAGAAGAATCTATCCTTAGAAATTTGATGTTGGGGCATTCCAATAAACAAATCGCGCGTGAGTATGATTTTACCTTGTCGTCGGTGAAATATTATCTTCAAAACATATATAAAAAGCTCAGTGTAGATAATCGTACGCAAGCGGCCTTGAAGCTGCACGAAATTACTTTATCATAAGGGTTATGAAAGCTGATTTAACGTTAGAGCCTGCGCCATGGATGCGCGATGACAACACACAAAGGATCATGCGAATTCTGAATGGCGATTGTGATGCCATGCAAGCTTTGTTCGTTGGTGGTTGCGTGCGTAACTGGATTCTTAATAAAGATGTTTATGATATTGATATTGCAACAAGGTTAACACCTGATGAAGTGATGAAAACACTCAATGCAGCGGATGTTAAAGTCGTCCCGACAGGGATAGATCATGGCACCGTGACGGCGGTGATTGAAGAACAGCATTTTGAAATCACAACGCTGCGCCATGATGTTCAAACCGATGGTCGTCATGCGCAGGTTTGTTTTACGCAATCTTGGTTGGAAGATGCCAAGCGGCGTGACTTTACGATGAACACATTGCTCGCCGATAGTGAAGGACATGTTTATGATCCGCTGGGGTGTGGTATTGCCGATGCCAAAGCAGGGCGCGTGATTTTTGTTGGTGATGCTAGTGCGCGCATTGCCGAGGATTATTTACGAATTTTACGCGTCTTTCGTTTTCAGGCACATTATGGTCAAGGTGAAATGGATAGGAGCGCGCTTGAGGCGTGTCGCGATGAGGCAGATAAAATAAGCACCTTATCGCGTGAGCGGATTATGCAAGAGTTTTTAAAAATTTTAAGTGTTAGTGACCCATCCAGCGTTTTGAAAATAATGTTTGATAACAATATATTGCAAGGCCTCGCTGATACAAACTATCAAGCAAGCACGTTACAAAAATTATGCGCGGTACAAAATGAAAATGATGTTGTGAACATTGAGGCGCGGCTTTTTGTTTTGGCCGGGTGTCAGCCTAAATTATTTGAAGAATATATGCGTCTGTCCCATGCACAGAAGAACTTTATTATTAAGTTACAAATGGCAAGCCGCGCTGAATTATATGGTGATGAACGCGCACTTAAAAAAGCGATTTATTATCACGGGAATGATTTGATGACGCAGGGCTATTTACTCGGCGTGGCGATAGGGCAGGTTGAGCGCAGCGCAGAAATGATTGATTTTGCCCAAAACTGGCAAGCCCCAAAATGCCCGATAACGGGCGAAACGCTGATGGCTGAAGGCTATGTCACTGGCCCTGATTTAGGGCAAGAGCTTAAACGTCGCGAAGAAGAATGGTTGGACGGGGTTGTTTAGTTCGTTCGTGTTTCACGTTCTTTAAAATTTTAAGTATTTGATATTAAACGATATTCGTTCAGTCTGTTTGTCGCTATATTTTGCCTGTAACGGTGACTTTGTAGGAATTTACAATATGACAGAATTCCTATTTTGTCAGGTTTGGGATGCAAAAACTTATAACAAGCGTTGTAAAATTTTAGGGCTGAACTATATTTGTAATTCAGGCAATGATAGTGAGAGGGCCATTAAGGCCATTTGACTTCGGGGGGCATGGACATGAGGATGGCCTCTGTATTGCCGCCTGTTTTGAGGCCAAATTGCGTACCGCGATCATAAAGCAGGTTATATTCGACATAACGCCCACGCTTGATGAGTTGCGCCTCGCGTTGCTCATCCGTCCATGGCTTGTGCATATGTTGGCGGACAAGCTGTGGATATATCTGTATAAAAGTGCGCCCGACATCTTGGGTGAAAGCGAAATCGTCCTCCCATTTATTTTCGAGGTAATCATAGAATATACCGCCAACGCCGCGTGGTTCATCACGATGGGGTAGGTAGAAATAGCGATCACACCATGCTTTATATTCATTATAATCTGCGTGTGGATGTTTATCACAACACGCTTTAAGAGCGTTGTGGAAATCTTTGGTATCATTATCATTTTTAATCATCGGGGTGAGGTCAGTACCGCCGCCAAACCAGCATTTTGAAGTGGCGATCATACGCGTGTTCATATGGATGGCAGGGACGAGTGGGCTTTGCATATGGGCAACAACGGAAATACCCGCCGCCCAAAATTCGCCGTTGTTCTCGGTTGCTCCAGGGATTTTTTCTGCAAATTCAGGCGCAAACGTGCCGTGTACTTCGGAGATATTCACGCCGACTTTTTCGAACACACGCCCACGCATAAGGGATATTTCGCCACCACCGTTTAATATCGAGCCACTTTCGTTGGGTTCATCGCTGTTTTCACGGCTCCACGGTTTGCGTTCAAACGTGCTGGTGGGGGTGGTGCTGTCGAGTTCTGTCTCAATGGTCTCAAATTTAGTGCAAATGTCGTCCCTTAAGGTTTTAAACCATGTGGTTGCCTGTTGTTTCCGCGTATCCCAATCTGTCATGATATTTGCCTTAAGGCTTCCCCTGTTATCATGGCGGTGGCATTAATAATATTAAGCGAGCGGGATTTGCCCGCCATGGGGATGACGACGCGAGATTCGATTTGCTTATGAATGTCTTCAGGAACGCCTGCGCTTTCGCGCCCTGCGATTAATATATCATTTTCAGAAAATTTAAATTCGGTATAGGGAACGGATGATTTTGTGGTCATCAGGATAAACCGCCATTCTTCGTATTCTTTCTTGAAGGCGTCCCAAGAATTATGGCGCACGATGGTGGCTTCATCTAAATAATCCATGCCTGATTGCTTTATTTTCTTTAAATCCCAAGGGAAACCGCAAGGTTCAATAATGTCCAAAGTCAAGCCAAGGCAGGCGCATAGGCGTATGGCGGCACCTACATTTTGGGGGATATCGGGTTGATATAAAGCAATGTGTAACATAATGGGGGAAACTTAGTATTATTTGCCTTGAAAAGCTAGAATTCTTCACTAAAAAATTATACCTTGTATTCGGTATTAATATGGTGGTATTTCCCTATTTTGGATTTTCAATTCAAAAGTTTTATATAAAGATAGCGGTATAGATATTATGAGTGCAGACAAAACAGCAGATAACAAAGACGAACATGGTGAAGGCGAAACACGCCGTGATTTCCTTTACTTAACGGCTGCCGCCTTTGGTGCGGTGGGGGCAGGGTCATTCGCTTGGCCTCTGGTAAACCAAATGAATCCAGCGGCGGATACGTTGGCGCTTTCAACACGTGAAGTTGATTTAAGCCCGATTGAAGAAGGGCAAGCGATTACAGTCATGTGGCAAGGTAAGCCTGTTTTTATTCGTCACCGTACAGCCAAAGAGATTGAAGAGGCGCGTAGTGTTGATGTGGCAGATCTTCGTGATAAGGAAACCGATTCAGATCGTGTTCAAGAAGGTCATGAAAAATGGCTGGTGATGGTTGGTATTTGTACACATCTTGGTTGTGTGCCTGCGGGACAAAAAGATGCGGATGTTAAAGGGGAGTATGATGGATGGTTCTGTCCGTGTCATGGTTCTCACTATGATAATTCTGGGCGTATTCGCAAAGGCCCCGCCCCGAAGAATTTACAAATTCCTGAATATACATTTCTTTCAGATACATTAATTAAGATAGGCTAATAAATAAGGTAACGGCGTTATGGGTAGTGGAAATAGAGAAAAATTAGATAATCCTGCATTAGAATGGTTAGATTCGCGTCTGCCTATCGTCAGTATGATGCAAAAAGAATATGGTGTTTTCCCGACACCGAAGAATTTCAATTATTTTTGGAATTTTGGCGCGATTGCCATGGTGATGCTTATCACGATGATTATCACAGGTATTGTTCTGGCGATGAGCTATAACGGTTCAACAACAGGGGCGTTTGATTCTGTTGAGCGTATCATGCGCGATGTGAATTCGGGCTGGATGTTGCGTTATCTTCATGCCAATGGTGCATCATTCTTTTTTATTGCGGTTTATATCCATATTTTCCGTGGTATGTATTACGGATCATACAAGCAACCGCGAGAACTTCTTTGGATGTTAGGGGTGTTGATATTCCTTCTTATGATGGCGACGGCATTTATGGGTTACGTACTTCCATGGGGGCAGATGTCTTTTTGGGGCGCAACGGTTATCACGAACTTATTCTCTGCTATACCATTGGTCGGCGACAGCATTGTGACATTGCTTTGGGGTGGGTTTTCGGTTGATAACCCAACGCTGAACCGTTTCTTTGCGCTACATTATTTGTTTCCATTTTTGATTGTTGGTGTTGTGTTCTTCCATATCTGGGCGCTTCACGTGACAGGGTCAAACAACCCAACAGGGATTGAACCAAAGGGCAAGCAAGACACATTGCCGTTCCATCCTTTCTACACCATGAAAGATTCATTTGGTTTGATCGTGTTCTTGATTTTCTACGCAGGGTTTACGTTCTTCTTGCCGAATGCGCTTGGTCATCCTGATAACTATATTCCTGCTGATCCGTTGGTGACGCCGGCGCATATTGTGCCTGAATGGTATTTCTTACCGTTTTATGCGATTTTGCGGGCAATCACATTTGATGTAGGTGTGCCATTCACAAACCTTGTTCTTTGCCCTGCGAAGTTGGGTGGTGTGTTGGCGATGTTTGGCTCGATTGTTTTATTATTTGTGTTGCCATTTTTGGATAAACATCCTGTGCGCTCTTGCCGATATCGTCCGTGGTATAAATGGTTCTTGATTGGCTTTGTGGTCAATGTCTTCATTCTTGGTGTCTGTGGTGGTAAGCCCGCCGAAGGTTTTTGGGTTCCATTGGCGCAAGTTTCAACGGCTTATTACTTCGCATTTTTTGTTGTGATTATTCCTTGGTTGAATAAAAAAGAGCCAATTATGCCTTTACCCAATAGTATCAGTGAAGCTGTTCTAAAAGATAAGAAGGCGGCTTAAAAAAAATGAGAAAATCAATGATGATGAAAACTATTCTGACTGTATGTGCGTTGTTTTTAATGGCTGTGTCGCCTGCCCATGCCGCTGGTGATGGTGTCAAACTTGAAAAGCAAGATTGGCATTTTAGCGGGCCTTTTGGCACATTTGATCGTGGCGCTCTTCAACGTGGGTTTCAGGTTTATACGCAAGTCTGTTCGGCGTGTCATTCTATGAAGTATCTATCCTATCGTAACTTGGCCGACCTTGGTTATAACGAAGCACAGATTAAGGCGATTGCGGCGGAAAACACCATGCTTGATTATCAGGAGCTGGATGAAGAGGGCGAGCCAACGGAACGTCCGATGCGCCCGAGTGATCGATTTAAAAGCCCCTATAAAAATGACCAGCAAGCCAAATATGCGAATAATGGTTCATTGCCACCTGATTTATCTTTGATTGCCAAGGCACGTGTTGGTGGCCCTGATTATCTTTATGGTCTTTTGACGGGTTATACTGAGGCACCAGAAGGTGAAGAGCTGGGCGCTGGGCAATATTGGAATAAAGTAATGGCGGGGCATAAAATTGCCATGGCGCCACCGCTTTCGGATGATGTTATCGCTTATGAAGATGGTAGCCCAACGACGACCTCGCAATATTCAAAAGACGTGTCTGAATTTTTGATGTGGGCGGCAGAGCCAAAAATGGAAATCCGTAAACGCACAGGAATTAAGGTTATCTTATTCTTATTGGCGTTTGCTGGTATTCTATATGCCGTTAAGCGCAAAATCTGGGCGGATGTGAAGAAGTAGACTTCGAGATTTTACCTCTAACGCTGTCGAATTGCACCTCACGTATAAGTTATACGTATCGGTTTATTCTCCTCGTTAGAGATAAAATCTCTTTGTCTGGTATGTTCCTGCCTACGCAGAAAATACAGAAAATATACTTTCATGGACTCCAGCTTCTGCTGGAGTGTGGACATGTAAATGAATTTATTATCCATATCGTCAATTAACATCCCCCCTTGCCAGATTCGGTAAATAAGATAGAATCGAAGGCATGAAAGATTTACAAAAAGATATTTTAGATTTTTGGTTTGTTGAAACTCAACCTCAGCAATGGTTTCAGGTCAATGAAGATTTTGATCAAATCATTATAGATCGTTTTAATGATGCCTACGAGAAGGCGGCCTCTGGTGCTTATGACGAGTGGAAAAGCGATTCAGACGGTGCGCTAGCGTTGGTTATTTTGTTAGATCAATTCCCACGTAATATGTTTCGCGGAACACCGAAGGCCTTTGCGACGGATAACAAGGCGCTGATTATTGCGAAATACGCGATTTCAAAAGGTTTAGACCAAGTTCATTCGGTTCAAAAGAAACGGTTTTTATATCTTCCGTTTGAACATAGTGAAAACATGAACGATCAACGTCGCTGTGTTGAATTGTTTGAGAAAATAAAAGATGATGCCCCGATGGGTTATGAATATGCGTTACGTCATTTGGATGTGATTGACAAATATAGTCGTTTTCCACATAGAAATAAGATTCTAAGTCGCGATAATACGCCCGAAGAAGAAGAGTATCTTGCGCAGTCTGATGCAGGGTTTTAGTCTGCCAAATTTGCCTTTTCACGTCGTTACTGCGTCACTCGCGTATTAAAATACGCTTCGTTTCTTGTTCCTAGTGCAAAAACAAATTTGTTTGACTATAATAAAAATTGATTTGCTTTCTTAAGGAGATTCCCCATTAGCCCGACGCTTATTTTATTGAATATTATTGCTGCTGTATGCCTGCTTCTTTGGGGGGTGGGGTTGGTGCGCCTTGGCGTGACGCATGGCTTTGGGGCGGAGTTGCGCCGTGGTTTGGCGGCGAGTACAAAAAACCGCATTTTATCATTTTTCTCTGGCATGGGGATTACGGCTTTATTGCAAAGCTCTACCGCGACGGTTTTGATTGTTGCCGCCTTTGCAGGGCAGGGGATGATTAACTCGACCACGGGCTTGGCGATGGTGCTGGGCGCTGATGTCGGCACGACGTTAGTGGCGCAACTTTTCTCACTTGATTTAAGTTTTTTGATCCCTGTCTTTATGATTGCCGGATATATTTCTTTTGCTAAAAGACGCTCTGGGCGTTTTAAAAATTTAGGACGCATACTGATTGGTTTGGCGTTGATGTTATTTGCGCTGATGTGGATTAAAGATGCAGCGGAGCCGTTAAAGGAATCTGAAATTCTACCTGTGGTTTTAGGCGCGTTGGAGTCCGATAAAATATTTGCGATTTTAATTGCGGCTTTGCTGACATGGCTCGCCCATTCATCCTTGGCGATTATATTATTGTTGATGTCTTTTGTAGCGAGCGGTATTTTACCCTTGATGTTGGGTATTTATATGGTGTTGGGCGCAAATTTAGGCGGGACGATTCCGCCGATATTGGCGACGTTGAAAGATCATCCCGAAGCATTGCGTGTGCCAGTCGGGAATTTAATTATTCGTTTAATTGGTGTTTTTACAGTTTTTTATTTTGTGCCATATATTCAACCGCATTTAGACGTTTTAGGAGGCGATGATGTGCGTCAAATCGTCAATTTTCATACATTGTTTAACTTAGGGTTGGCGTTATTGTTCTTACCTCTGACCTGCACAATATCAAAAATAACCAAGAA
>CAZYHI010000076.1:0-9083 GCA_964647515.1 uncultured Micavibrio sp.
ACGTGAGATGGGAACGGTTGAGCTTCTCTCTCGCGAAGGTGAGATTGCGATTGCAAAACGTATTGAAGCTGGTCGCGAGATGATGATTGGCGGGATTTGTGAAAGCCCACTGGCGATTGAATCCCTCATTGCATGGTATGACTCTCTACAAAAAGGTGACATCTTGTTGCGCGAGGTCATTGACCTTGATGCCACATATAGCGATGGCCCCGAAGAAGATCATTCAGCCAAACCAAAACCCCCTGTCGTACCAAAGCCAGCAGTGCCTAAACCTGCCCCTGTAAAAGCTGACAGAGAAAAGACCGAAGGCGACACCACAGATGACAGCACAAACGAAGAAGTTGAAGAAGAAAACGTATCTTTGGCGGCGATGGAAGAAGAGCTAAAACCAAAAGTATTCGAAGTTTTTGGCAAAATTAAAAAAACATATAAAAAGATTCAAACTGTTCAAAAAGTTCGTATTGAAGCCATCCAATCTGGTGGAGAACCTGATGCAAAAACAAATAAAAAATACGACAAGCTGAAAAGTGAAATGGTCAAGTTGATGGATGAGGTGAAGTTTCACAACGCCCGTATTGAGCAACTTGTGCAGGCACTTTACGTCATCAACAGAGAGCTAGTGACATCCGAAGGTAAGCTGATGCGGATGGCCGTTGATTGTAAAGTGAAGCGCGAAAGCTTCCTTGAAAATTATTACGGCTCGGAGCTTGACCCTGATTGGGTGAAGCGCGTTAAGAAGATTGATGCCAAATGGGCGAAGTTCGTTGAAAAGAACGAAAAGAAAATCAACGCGATCCGCGATCAAATTAATCTTGTAACCGAAGATGTGGCCTTGCCGATTAAAGAGTTTCGTCGTGTGGTGTCCACCGTTCAACGTGGTGAAAAAGAAGCCGCCCGTGCGAAAAAAGAAATGGTTGAAGCAAACTTGCGTCTTGTTATTTCGATTGCCAAAAAATATACCAATCGTGGTTTGCAATTTTTGGATCTTATCCAAGAAGGAAATATCGGCTTGATGAAGGCGGTTGATAAATTTGAATATCGCCGTGGTTATAAATTCTCTACTTACGCAACATGGTGGATTAGACAGGCGATTACCCGTTCTATCGCCGACCAAGCGCGGACAATTCGTATCCCTGTTCATATGATTGAAACGATTAATAAACTGGTGCGGACATCGCGTCAGATGATGCATGAAATTGGGCGTGAACCAACACCAGAAGAATTGGCGGAACGCCTGCACATGCCGCTTGATAAAGTGCGTAAAGTGATGAAAATCGCCAAAGAGCCAGTGTCATTGGAAACACCGATTGGTGATGAAGAAGATTCGAGCCTAGGTGATTTCATCGAAGATAAAAATGCGATTCTGCCTGTTGAAAGCGCGATCCATTCAAACTTGCGTGAGACAACAACCCGTGTGCTGGCCTCCCTCACCCCACGTGAAGAACGTGTTTTGAGAATGCGTTTTGGTATTGGAATGAACACCGACCATACGTTGGAAGAAGTGGGACAACAATTTAACGTAACGCGTGAGCGTATCCGTCAGATTGAGGCCAAAGCGCTTCGTAAGTTGAAACATCCAAGCCGCTCAAGAAAGCTTAGAAGTTTCTTGGATACTTAGGATCATTGGCTTGTAACATAACCTCTGATTTGCAAAGGCTATTCCAATAAATAATTGACTTTATATCTTATGTAATATAATAGTGTTTTATGGATGCCCTTCGTGAAATATTCAATGTTGCCGCAACTCTGCCACCTGAAGTGGGGCAGTATCTCATAGATAATGGTAAAACATTAGCCCTTGGCGGTATTGCGGCAATTGGCTTACACCGTTTAACAAGATCTTTTAATAAGTTTGCTCTATTTAGAGGTTATGCCGTCGGTAACGATGTTAATTTTAGCACAACTGATTACTACCCAATAACTGTGAATGATCAAAAACTTTATGATCAATTTATAGACACGACAGGGTTTGGCATTGATATAAACGATATTTTTAATGGGGCGAGTAACAAGGTATCTATGCAATATATTAATGCCGCCAAAAGAAAAGCTTTATATGGAACATCATCGCGCCTAAAAATTCCCTTTGTGATGATGAAAAATTGTTTACGTTTTTTGAAGGGAAAAAACGATTTTGTGGAGACGGGCGATAATATTCTTGTTTTAGTAAAAGAGATATTAGATGAAAAAATTAAAGACCCAAAGAAACGATTCCGTATTCAAAATGAAATTTCTCGAAGATTAAAGGGATTTCTTAGAGCTAACATAGACATAACAGATGGAATTTTTAAAGATCGCCCAGAGCCTGATTCTTTTTTGCAAAATGATATTGATACAAATAAAACGGGGCGTCCCAATTACAGAACAGTTTATCCAATATTAATGCTCGAAAAAAGTGCTACAACAACACAATTCCGTATGTTTCTTGTAAGGGATTTTGAGTTAAACGCTAATCACTTACCAAAAAAAGAAGCGGTGCGCATTCACTTAGGGGAAGATCGGTTTGAAGTTGTACCAAATCATGGCCTAATGCAAAGGCATAAAACTATGTCAAATATCATACAAACACATTTAAAATCTACAGAACCTTGGTTACTTAATCCAAGTATATCATCAGTAAGCGGACAAACATTAGCCCAATCTGTATCTGTTAGCTTACAACAGTAAGTTTAATTCAATGAACTATTTAAAACTTACTCTTTCATAAACATACGAATATTGTTAAAAAGTATAACCTTTCTTCATAAAGGGCCTGTAGCTCAGTTGGTTAGAGCAGTCCGCTCATAACGGATTGGTCGGGGGTTCAAATCCCTCCGGGCCCACCACTTATTTATTTGCCTCAGGGCGGCAAGACGCCTACGGCGTTTTAAACTTCAAAAATAACTTTTAACGTCCGTCATCCCGTGGCTTTACCACGGGATCCAACATACAAGATACCGCGATCAAGTCGCGGTATGACGGTAAAGAGGACTTAAAAAAACTACTTCGCTAAAGCTTCGTAGGTCGCAAGGATAACAGCAATGCAGATTCAGGCAATGACAATAGTAGAAGAACAGGAAAATCTACTTCGGCTGTTTGCGTTTTTTATGCTTGCGGTCTGGCAGCGCGTTGCCCCATCGCATTTCATCGACCAAATAGGTCGGCATCACATTGTTATACTGAATAATAAGGTTTTTCAATGTGTTATCGGCCTCTTTTAAAGTAGTGCAATGCATGAAATTAGCCGCATGAAGCCCAGATTTAAACAAGCAAGTATCAATCCCTGCCGCATTTGCTCCCAATATATCATGTGCCATAGTGTCACCCATCATGACGGTATGTGAAGGGAAAATCTCTTTTTTCTGTAAAATCTCAATACAATGACGATAAATAAGCGCATGCGGTTTACCAATATAATGGACGATACCGCCCGCATCTTCGTAACGGCGGGCGAGCAAGCCTGGCCCTGTTAAGAAGTTTGTCCCGATAAGCGCTTTACTGTCTTGATTGGCGCAAACGGCCTTTAAACGGCGCTGTATCGCACGGCGGATTGTCGCATCATAATGCTCCAACGTTTTCATCGGATAATCCATACCCAATAGCAGAACGAAGTCAGCCTTTTCAATATCATCAACAGCTTCTATGTTTGTGTCATCCAAGATCGACAGGTCATTTTGACGAGTAATCACATAGGCGCGTTCGCCCAGCCCATCAAACAGAGCGTCATCAGGCTTTTCAAAGGCATCACGAATGATTTGTGTCGGGGTAACAATCTGACCATAAAGACTAGGCCCGATGCCCATTTTCTTCAGCTCCGCCTTTTTCTCAACCGCCGTTTTACGGTCATTGGTCAGGATGATGATTTCTTTTTTACGTTGTTTCAGCTCCTTCAAGCAATCAACAGTGCCTTCAAAAGCGTCTTCACCATCGTGAAGCACGCCCCAATCATCAATGATACATCCCATATAACTATCGGAGATATCAGATAAACCAGCACAGAACTTTGTTTTTGCCATGATCTTGGCGATCCTTAAAGAATTAATACGTAAACGACGAAAAAGAGACGATGTGACATCGCCCCTTTAAAGCAGTTACATTATGCCGATAAAGCACCAATCAATCAATAAGATAAATATGTACTTACGTTTAGGATATAATCGCCAAGGCGCAACGAGTACAGCTTTAAATATTCGTGTTCATTTGCGGTTTGAAAATTTTAAACACGGAGGAGCGGAGATACAGAGGTTTCATATTTGTGTTACCGCCTCTGCTTCCCCTGCGAATGCAGGGGTCTCATAACTTTCATATGAAAAGATTCCTGCCTACGCAGGAAAAGCAGAAAATATGATTTCAACCGTAACTATTTCGTCAATTATTAAGCCGCGCGGCGACCCAATTGCTTGGTCATGCTCTTACGCCCTGCCACATCACAAAGAATGTCATATAGCCCACCCACATCACTGGAGGCGAAGGTTGAAGAAATCAATTCACCATAATCATTGTTAGAGGCTTGTTCGTATAAATCCTCAAATTGACGGATAAAACGGTTTGAATAGGTTCTAAATTCATTATCACTGGCGTATTTGGCCTTCATCTTATCCATCGGTAATTTGGAACGATTATCGATGAGGTTACGTGTAAAGGCGGCAATATCGCCTTTTTGGTAAGCCTTCCAAACTTTTTCCTGAATATCACCATTGACCATGCGTGTGATATCGACAGACAGTGAATGCAGGCTTTCTAAGACAAAACGTGTCGCATTCAAGAATGTATCACGTTGAATGCGCCAGTCCCCTTCTCTCACCTTTTTGATGTGATGTTCAGCATCCTTGGTGGCTTTCGACAGCATGCCTGATTGCTGAACATAAGAAGAGGCTGCTTGTTCAACAACACGGGACGCTTTTAATGACACGTCGGCCAAATGCTCCGTCTCGGTTGAGAGTTGATCGCGATTGCTCAACACTTCTTTGGTCACGTTTTTGGACACATCCTTAACATCAAGAAGTTGAGCCGCAAGCTTCGCCATCGCTTTTTCAATTTCATCAGACGTGCTGACCGATGTTTTAGAAACCTTAATAGCTTGTTTATCAAGGTCTTCGCTGTATTTCTTCGTACTTGAAACAGAACTCGCGATTTGTTTTTCAACTTGCTTGGCACGGCTGGCAAAATCTTCGCCCGTTTTTTTCATCGTGTCTAGTGTCTGCGTTGAGCTTTTCAGTAAATTCTCTGTTTCGCTCTGAACTTTTTGCAACATTTTTTGCATTTGTTCAGAAGTTGTCTTGGTCAGTTTATTAAGTGCTTTGATTTTCTCATTGGCTTTGTTGCCCGCATTATCAAGACCTTTAACAGTGCTAGATGATAGTTTTTGTACGTCTTCAGATTGCTTCACAAATTGCACGCCAACCTCTTTCATTTGGGTCAAGCTTTCAGCGACACTGGCGGACAAATCTTGAAAATGTAAATTCATCGCATCTTGAATATTATCAATTTTTATCAAGGCTTGATCTGTCGTTAAGTGAATATCCGACACATGGTTTTTAAACAAGGTGTCAATATTTTGTAGTTTTTCTTGTGCGTTTAAGCTGGCGGTATCAATATCGTCAACACGCTGACCAAGGTTGTTGCTCGATTTTTCAAGGATACGAGAAGCGTCTTCGGCGCTACTGCTAAGAGTTTGTATTCTTTCATCAAAGATACTTTCAAATATTTTGAGTTTATCAATGTTGTCCGTCGTTTTACCTTCGAAGTTAGTTGCTATTTTATCAAATTTATCTTGTGTCTGACTGATTTGCTCCGTCGCTTTTTGATAGATCGGTTCAACGGTTTTCGCAGATTTGTCGATTTGATCGGACACATCACTCATCGCGGTTTTCGCCTCAATAGATTTTGAAAGCAATGACTTCACATTTTCATTCACGATGGCCTCAATGCCCTTCATATCACTGATGACGTTACCTGTGTTTTTCACAACACTTAGACATTGTTCAGACAGACTATTGCCAATTTTTTCAATACGCTCTTCAGCGTTCGATGTGATACCAATTATTTTATCAGACTCGCTACGCAAGGTTTCCCCAACCGTGCTTACTTTTTCCAAAGCTGTTTTAACAGCATCACTTAAATTATCATTTTCATCTTTTAACATTGATTTAACACTGCGTGAATGGCCTGCAATTTGCCCCATCAATGTTGACATTTCTTTGGTTTGATCGCGCAATCCATCGCGAATAACATTCGTTTTATCCACCGCCTTATCTGATGCGGTATTGAGAGATTCAATACGCTTATCAAGGGCTTGCTCCAACGCCCCATGTTTATCAACAGCCTTGTCCACGGCTCTATTCACAGCCGCCAATGGCTCTGAAATTTTAACCTGCATATCATCAAGACGCTTATTCATCGCTTCTTGCGCTTTACCCACATCACCAGATTGTTTTTCAACACTTAATATCGTTTTTTGCGTTTGTTCGCTGACATCATGTGATGTTTTTTCAATTTTCTTACGGCTGTCATCAATCATCCCTAAAACAGAAGTTATCTTCTGTGATGTTTGTTCGCCTGTTTTATTCAGCTCTAACACTTTGTCAGAGGATTGCTTCATTAAGTCCTCTGTTTGCGTTTTGGCCTGTGTCGTTGCTTTATTAAGTTTGTTTATTGACCCCGAAATAATATTTTCCAAGGCATTCACATTGGTTGAGCTGGCCTGAACAGCTTTATTTAACTTATCCGCCGTACCATCGGTTTTATTTTCAATATCGCCCAATGTACCTTCCATTTTACCAAGAATGTCGTTAAGCGATTTAATGCGTGCGTCAATTTCATTAGATAAGTGATCGGTGTTTTTCAAAGCTGATTTGGCCAATGACGTCGATTGAATAGAATCCACTTTTGATATCAACGCCGCGGACGTAGGAGCAATCACAGGGTTCGCCGTTAATTTTTCTGTCGCTATTTTTTCAAGCTTGCTGGTGCGTTGATTAATTTCTTGGGTTACATCCAAAAATTTCGCCGCACGATCACTTAAATTGTTATTAAGCTTTTCCACTTGCTGTGATGTTTTTTCAGAAACATGATGTAGATTTTTAATATCTTGGCGCAAACTGCGACGGGTTTTATCAATTAAATTGCTAATAATATGTGCATCTTTGCTTAAGTTACCGTCTTGTTTAACGTTGCTAAGGTTAGGCAAGCCAATCGTTTTAAGCTCATCCTTAAGAGCCACGGCAACGTTACGGATTTCATCACCACGTTGAATATGGGAGATAATCATCCATAGCATTGCCACGGGTGCCAAAATGCCCGCCAAAAAACCACCTATAATATGGGGTGGTTGAGAGAATAAAGTCCCTAATCCCATATAAAAATGAGCGTAAGTGGCGGCCACAATAAACCAAGCACCTGTTAAGGCCGCGCCGATAACTGTACTGCGGTGATAGGTATCTAAATCTGGAAGGGCTTCAACCAATTTTTCTGAATCTGTCGCGCCGAATGATATGGGAGTTATCGCTGGTGCGGCTTTGGTAGTTTCTTCTTGAAGCGTTGGTTGAGGTTTTGCTGTTTCGTTAATCACTGCTTTTTTACGTTTTGGAGCGCGTATTGGCTCTAGGTCAGGTAGCGCATCAAACTTACCTTCTTCACGTTTTTTAGCTGAAATGTTCAAGCCAGAAGATGATTTTGATGAAAATGTATCTGGCTTCAATGCCCGCTCTGTTTGAGCACGTTCAGTTTGTGTCGCTGCCTTTTTCGGCGCCTTGCTTTTTTGTGGTTCTGCCGAAATGCGGAGTTTCTTTAATGACGATCCTTCTTTAATCGCAAATTCACTTTTTGAACTCTCGGAAAGTGGCTTTGTTCCTACAGAAATACGCGCTGTGTGCTTTGCCGCCGTGTATTTGCTTTTCGTTTTATCTAGGTTTTTAGATTCCGCATCTGGTTCAACCGTAATGCGTGGTGTGATAACAGGTTTTTTACGCGCAGGAATATCGCTCATTTGTTCAAGACCCTATAATTTTTTATATTTGTGAAGGTCTTATCAAGACAGGTTGATCTGATGCGTGCAATAACCAAATAAAAAAAAGGTGGAGCTATTCACAGTTATTCACACTCAAAAATGCGAATGAAGCAAATTTAAAATAATCATATAAGTTTATGGTTATTTATTATCAATTTTGAGTAAATATTTCTTAATGTCTTGCTTTAACTCTGGTGCCAACAAATAAAGCCCAATGATGTTTGGAATGGCCATGGCAAAAAGAATGGAATCAGAAAATCTGATAATATTATCCAATGATGACGCCGAACCAACAATAACAAACAGGCAGAAGATAACCTTGTAAGTCATTTCAATTGTTGGTTTTTCTCCCGTTAAATAAGTTAAGGCTTTCAGCCCGTAATAAAACCACGCAATCATAGTTGAATACGCAAATAATAATACGATTATAGCAAGTATGTAAGAAAAGTTCGGTAGTGCCGTTTCAAAAGCGCGGCTGGTGAGGCTAACCCCTTCCATGCCTTCCGCCCCTTCATAGGCACCCGTCATCACAATCACCAATGCCGTCACCATACAAATCACAATCGTATCAATGAATGGCCCCAACATACCCACGAAACCTTGAGAGACAGGATCTTTGACTTTTGCCGTTGAATGGACAATAGCGGCAGAGCCTATCCCTGCTTCATTCGAAAAGGCCGCGCGTTGCACGCCAATAAGAAGCGCACCGATAACCGCGCCAAAGCCCGCCTCTGGTGTTAAAGCCATTTGAATGATCGTTGCCAAACCTGATGGAATATTTTGGAAATTAATCAAAATCACGAGCAATCCCGCCACCAAATAGAGGCCACCCATAAAAGGAACAATACGCGAGGCCACAGCAGCGATCTTCTTTAAACCACCAATGATAACCACACCAACCAGAACGGCCAATAACAAACCAAACAGCCAGCCTTTATCGGCCATAAAGCCTTCACCGCCGCCTGTGACATTGACGACTTGTTGAAAGGCTTGGTTGGCTTGGAACATGTTTCCTGCCCCTATTGCTCCGCCGATACAACACACCGCAAAGAAACCTGCCAAGAACTTCCCAAACATCGCTTGGTCATGACGCTCA
>CAZYHI010000077.1:0-8974 GCA_964647515.1 uncultured Micavibrio sp.
ACGGATCGGTCAGAATTTCCTGATATCCTGTGAGGGAAGTATTGAAGCAAATCTCACCAACCGCGGTGGTCTCTGCGCCCAACCCGCGCCCGTAAATAGCTGTTCCATCAGCGAAAATGATGACCGCAGTGGCATCGATAGGGGGCTTAGATGTGGGTTGTTTTTGTTGGTTTGAAGCGGTATTATCGGGCATTGAGATTTTTCCAGTTGTCGTCAATAAAATTGGTATCACTGGAAAACATTGTAATAGATTAAATTGAACAAGATGGGAAGTAAAAAGTGAGTAAAAGAGAAGAGTTGACCACAGCTTTAAAAGAAGCCCTTAAAAATAAGGATCAAGTGGCCATGTCCACAATACGTTTAATTACCGCCGCGATGAAAGATCGTGATATTGCCGCACGCGGCAAAGGCAATGATGATGGCATTGCCGATGCGGAGATTTTATCCTTGATGCAATCGATGATTAAGCAGCGCCATGAAAGTTCCAACACCTATAAAGAGGCAGGGCGTTCTGAATTGGCGGAACGTGAAGAAGAAGAAATTAAAGTGATTGAGCGTTTCTTACCTCAACAAATGAGTGAGGAAGAAACTGGCGCGGCGATTGATGCCATTATTACGCAAACGGGTGCGGCAAGCATCAAAGATATGGGTAAAGTGATGGCGGAGCTGAAAACTAAATATGCCGGTCAGCTGGATATGGCCAAAGCCGGCGGCGCAGTTAAGGTTAAGCTGGCGGGTTAAGGTTTGTGCCTATAGGGAGAATCATAAGTGTTTTGTTGTGTTTCACTTTTGATTATAGAATCTACTACAGCATTACGCAGTCTTAGTAAGTCTTGACCTTTAACATTTTGAATATAGTAGTTTGTTGAGCTTGGAATATCTTGTGTTTTCAAATAATCAGGCCTTATTTCTAATGAACTGTCTTTTCCTAAAAATGGCATTAATCCATATATAGGTTCTTCTAAAGTTGAGTCGCCCCAGTCTTGTTGGAGAGGTGAAGAGGTGTTTTCAGTGTTGCGTTGTTCTGAGTTTATTTCGTCAGGTTTAATACTATCTTGATTGTCTGTTTCTAAAAAAGGTGGAGAGAAGTGCCAGTCTTTAGGTGGTTTTTCTTCTCGCTTTTGTAGTGTTGGTAAGCGTTGACCTTCTGTGTAGTCTTTGATAATTTTATCAGTATAGAAATTTATTTTTGAGATGTCGTGAAAAAAGGCGTTAAAGGCAGCCGTTTGTGCTGCTCCAGATTGAAGCGCATCAGGGTCTTGTGTTATTGAATTTTCAAAGGCTTTGGCAATTTTATGAGCGTTAAGCGAAAATTCTTGCCAATATTCGTTATCACCTAGTTCTTTTAACTCCCAACAAATAGTGGCTTGAAATGCAAATACCTCAGCTTCTTTGATGAATTCTAAAGCCAAGGTGTCTTCAGCGTTAGAGGTTCCAACCTTCGTTTCTATATGTTTATTTTTATCATGAAAAGCATGTCTTAATTCATGAATCATAAAAATACCGTGTTGATATGTGACGGGTTCAAATAAACCTGAATACTTGCTATCTTGATGGAAAGATTCAATGTTAAACTTGATCCCGATGGATTTGGATGTAAAGCAATAGAACCCTCCTGTGGTATCCTCTTTTTCGAAAGGTAAAAAGTGAATTGGGGTTTCTAGTACCTCGGGGCATTGTAGTAACATTCCTTGAAAAGTGGAACTTTTACTGATTTTTGTAAAATGCCCTTCTAATACAAGCTCGAACATTCGAGCAAATATAGTGAAGTCATTTTTTTGTGAGATTGGGTCTTCTAGCCAATCTTGGATTGATCTTGCTTGTGCTAGGACTGGTATTTCAATTTTTGGGTTATTGCCATCTGCTGATTCTTTGTAAAGACGCAGTATCTGATTCATTGTGTCTATGTACTCAGGGGAAATATCACTCGTTATTGTGTTTGACATAAGGTATTTTTATGCAAAATAATATTCTATGTCAATAATTATTTACATTTGCCAATATAGGCTTCTCGCCCTATAAAACCCTCATGTCATTTTTTGTTACAGGAACAGATACTGATGTTGGGAAGACGGTGGCTTCGGCGTGGCTGATGCTGCATCTGGGTGCGGATTATTACAAGCCTGTGCAGGCAGGGCTGGAAGAAACAGACCGTCAAACGGTGAAGGACATCACCGCGTTAGATGATGATCGTTTCCATCCTTGCACGTATGAGTTGGAGCAACCTTTATCACCGCATGAATCAGCGCGTCGTGAAAATATCACGATAGATATGAATAAATTTGAGCTGCCTAAAACCGAACGGTCTTTAATTGTCGAAGGGGCAGGGGGGCTTATGGTGCCGTTAAATGATGAGGCGTTGGTGATTGATTTAATTGTACAGTTTGATTTGCCAGCAATATTGGTATCACGCAGTGGCCTTGGCACGATTAACCACACATTATTATCTTTAGAGGCGATGAGAAAGCGCAACATTAAAATCTCAGGTATTATTATGAATGGTAAAAAATCCCCCCATAACCGTCATGCCTTGGAACAATATGGCGGCGGTGTGCCGATTATTGCCGAGATTGATGCGTTAGAAACGTTGAATGCGCAAAATTTATTAGCCATTAAACCAGAGATAGATTTAAAGGAATTAATATGAATTTAGTAGAAAAAGATAAGCGTTATATTTGGCATCCTTTTACGCAGCATTTAACGGAACGTGACCCTGTTGTAGCCACATCAGCCAAAGGCAGCTGTTTATATTTGGAAGATGGCAGTGAAATGTTAGATATGATTTCATCTTGGTGGAGCTGTGTTCACGGTCATGCCAATGATGAAATTAATCAAGCCTTATCAGACCAAGCGGCGACGATGGAACATATTATGTTTGCGGGGTTCTCTCACCCATCTGCAATTAATTTGGCAGAAAAATTGGCACAACGCTTACCAGGTGATTTGAACCGTGTGTTTTATTCCGATAATGGCTCAACGGCTGTCGAGGTGGCGTTGAAATTATCCTATCAATATTGGGTTAATAAAGGGGATAAAAAACGTAATAAGTTTTTAGCCTTTGATGGTGCATATCACGGGGATACTGTCGGGGCGATGTCTGTCGGAAAAGGCTGTGGTTTTTTTAAAACCTATAACGATCTTTTGTTTCAAGTTGAAACGATACCTTATGTGCCGACATGGGATGGTGATGCGGATGTTGAAGAAAAAGAAAAAGCCGCTTTGGCTGAAATTAAAAAAATAATTAACGCACATAAACATGAGGTTGCTGCGCTTATTGTTGAGCCATTGATGCAAGGGGCGGGTGGTATCCGCCTTAGCCGTCCTGAATTTATGAAAGCAGTTACAGAGCTTGCTCGTGAAAATGGCTTGTTGGTTATTTATGATGAGGTGGCGGTTGGTTTTGGACGCACGGGAACGCTTTTTGCGTGTGAAAAAATTGGTGTCACCCCAGATTTTATTTGTCTTTCTAAAGGTTTAACGGCAGGTTATATGCCGATGGCGGTTACGGTTGCAACAGATCATGTTTTTGACGAATTCTTGGATGAAGGTTTTGGTAAGGCCTTTTTACATGGACATACTTTTGCGGCCAATCCATTGGCCTGCGCCGTTGCGCTTAAATCTTTGGAGATGTTTGAAGAGAATAAAATATTAGATAAGATTGCCCATATTGAAACGCGCCACAAAGAGTTTCTTGAAAAATTAAGCGGTTACCCTCATGTTTTTAAAGCTCGCGTGATGGGGTCGGTGTTTGCGTTTAATTTAACGCCCTCTGATGAGATTGGTTATAAAACAGATGATAGCGAGTTTTTGCGTGAATGGTTCTTGAGCTATGGTTTAAATATTCGCCCCATTGGTGATGCTGTCTATTTAATGCCGCCCTATTGTATCACGGATGAGCAATTGGATCGTGCCTATCAAGGGATTGTTGATGGGTTAAGCGCGATGATGGCACGTAAAGAAAATCTAGCGGCTTAATGGTTCATGTCCGTAAACGATATGCCATGTGATGTTGCCGTCAAAATCATTGAAGGCCTTTTTAATACGGGCATATTTTTCTGGTGAATATTGATCTTTTGATTTTGCCGCGCCGATAGATTTTAAATGTTTGAAAAAAGCACGGCCGCTTTCATGGCTTTCTTTGATAAATTCTTCGGTCATGATGTTTGGCCAGTTTGTCGACGGTAAAGTACCATCAGAAATACTATGTTGTTTTAGTGTTTTTTTCCATTCAGGGAAATTATTACCTCCTAAGCTTGCGTAATAGACAGGTGCATGAGCAGATAGTTTTTGTGCTGTCTTCACTGGGGCATTGAACCATTGAAAGGTCATGGAGCTGACGATTAAGTCATGTTTTTTTGCGAGTTCTGATGTTTCACCATCAAGCGTATAAAAACGCGCATTGATATTGTCGTGATTGTTGTTTTCTTGGCATTTATTGACCATATCTTGTGACAGGTCGGTGATGTCGAATATACCATCAGGATATTTTTTTAAGATTTCACGGGTAAGAAATCCTGTACCACAACCAATTTCTAAGATGTTTGGCGCGGTTAAATCGGGTAAGTGTGTAGCTAGATCTTTAGCGACCTGTTTTTGCAAATTTGCATCACGGTCATAGGTTTCGCATCTCTGCCCAAAGCTTGTCGCAATATGTTGATTTCTATTAGGTTGCATTTTTTAAAGACTGTTTAATATGTTTTTCTATATGATCGATGCACCATTGGCTTTGTGTCAAAGGAAGCATGTGTCCGCCATTTTCAACCCAGTTTATATCATGGTTTTTCCAAATGTCTTGGGTCATTTTTTTTGGAACGATATGGTCATCATGGCTGGCTAAAATAGTTATGGGTAAAGCATCAGGAATGGCGGCGTTCCATTGGGATAGGTTTTTTAAACCATCTAATAATTTTAACGGTTTTAGATTGATGATGTTTTTAGGTTGTTTCATACCCGCATGATTCCAAAAGTCTTTGATTTGCGTCGCGGTGTTTTTCACAACATTCTTTTCCATCTTGCTTAAAATTTGCGCGGCAGTGTGTTTGTAAAAACAGTTGAAGCTGGCGATAGAAATAAAACCAATCATTTTATCGGGATGGTTTTTTAATAACCAAAGACCGCCTAAAGAATGCCCAACTCCAATAAAAAGCTCATCAGGGATATTTGTGTTTTCTTCACCAAGAAACCCCAGATTAACAACGTGGCAATCATAGTCTTTATTAAAATGTTCAATTATATTTTGCCAAACGAAAGGGCCAGAGCCCCAGCCATGCACGAAAACTAATTTTGTCATGCTGCGACCTTTTGGTTTGTGTTGGTGGATATGATATCTAAAAGGCGTGTTACATCCTCTTGCGTGTGTGCGGCGGAAAAGGCAAAGCGAATGCGGCTAGACCCTTGCGGCACGGTCGGTGGACGAATGGCAGACGCCCATAAATTGCTTTCTTTTAAGGTGCTTGCCATTTGCAGGGTTTTATCCGCATCGCCTAATATTAACGGTACGATTTGTGTTTCAGATTGCCCGCAATCAAAACCCATATTTGTTAGTTCTGATTTGAAGCTCTTGGCGAGGGCGAGAACATGTTCACGCGCGTTGTCTAACGAAGGCATTAAATCAATCGCGGCATTAATGGCTCCAATAGTGGAAGGAGGGAGCGCGGTGGAATAAATTAACCCACCACAATGATTAATCAGATAATCTTTGACGGTTTGCTTACAGACAACATAGGCACCAAAACTACCTAAGGCTTTACCACATGTGCCAATGATAAGGTCGGCCTTATTGGCGATGCCTTTGCCGCTGTCTCCCAAAACACCGCAAGCGTGCGCTTCGTCAACAATAAGAAAAGCATTATGTTGATCGCGTAGTTTATAAAGCGCGGCCAAAGGTGCGATGTCGCCATCCATGCTGTAGACGCTTTCAACGAGAATAAATTTAGGGCGAGGATTATCTTTATATTGATCCATTAATGTTGAAAGATGCGTGGTATCATTATGTTGAAAACGAATTTGTTTGGTACCTGCGGACTTGCACCCTTGATGCATACTGGCATGGATAAGCTTATCGGTAAAAACAAGCGGTTCTGCCCCCAGTGTTTTTTTATCAAATAAAGAAGGCAAGACACTGGCATTGCATTGAAACCCTGAATTCATAATGAGGCAGGATTCATGGTTCTTCCATTGGGCAATTTTACGTTCGACGGTGTCATAAAGATCAAAACTTCCCGTAACAAGGCGCGACGCGCCACTGCCTGTGCCATATTTTTGCGCCCATTCTTGCGAGGCATTGATTAAGTCAGGGTGAAAGCGAAGTCCCAAATAATCATTTCCTGAAAAATTGACATATGTATCACCGTCAAAAATCACTTCTCTGGCATTTGTCGGGGTTAATGCACTGATATGCCGCGTCAGATTTTTTTCTGAACGGTCTTTCATGAAGTCCGAAATGGCATTGTAAATAGGGTGCATTCTGTTCTATGTTCTACATATTATTTTAATGAGGACAATATAGACATGACTGTGACACAAATAAAAGAAGTTAATAACCAAGATTTTAGGTATGATTGGACAGCTGAGGAGGTTTTGGCCATTCATGATCTGCCGTTGATGGACTTACTGTATAAGGCACAAACAATGCACCGCACCTATCACGAGGATAACACGGTTCAATTAGCGAGCTTATTAAGTATTAAAACAGGCGCTTGCCCTGAAGATTGTAAATATTGTCCACAAAGCGCGCATTATGCCAAGAAAACAGGTTTGAAGAAGGAGCCTCTGTTGCCCGTTGCCGAAGTGCTTGAAAAAGCACAAAAGGCCAAAGATCATGGCGCATCGCGTTTTTGTATGGGCGCGGCGTGGCGTCATGTTAAGGACGGCCCTCAATTCGATAATGTGATTGAAATGGTTGAAGGTGTAACGGCCTTGGGGATGGAGGCTTGCGTTACCTTAGGCATGATTAACCAAGACCAAGCCAATCGTTTGAAGGATGCGGGGCTTAAAGCTTATAACCACAATCTTGATACCTCACCTGAATTTTATGAAGAAATCATCACGACAAGAACATATCAAGAGCGCCTTGATACGCTTGATTGTGTTCGTGAGGCAGGGATTACCATCTGTAGTGGCGGTATTATCGGTATGGGGGAAACGACGTTTGACCGCGCCCGTATGCTTCAAATTTTGGCGAATTTAGACCCACACCCAGAAAGTGTGCCGATTAATGCGCTTGTCCCTGTGGCAGGAACGCCAATGGGTGATCGCGCGCTTGTTGATCCGATTGAGATGGTTCGGATGATGGCGACAACACGTATCATTATGCCGAAAACACGCGTTAGGTTGTCTGCTGGACGGACAAGCTTTTCAAAAGAAACGCAGATCCTTTGCCTGATGGCTGGGGCGAACTCTATCTTTTATGGTGATAAATTATTGACGACAGATAATAACGACACATCTGAAGATCTGGCCTTGATAGAAGAGGCGGGTCTAAAAACCGCTTAAAAATATATAGGTCATTATAGCTTTAAGCATAGGCTAACACTTGCTGTTTTTCTCGACCGCGATGGCTGTGAATAGTTGTATTGGTTCTGACATGATCGCGTGGTTTACCTAGTTTGTTTCCTTGTAGTTTTATTTCCCCTTTGAACTCTTCGTAAAATTTACTGGATTTAAGTTTTTGAAAAAAACGGCCGGTCGCTCCTTCAAAAACTAAATTTACGTTTTGAAATGCACTATCGTTCAGTGAATTAAAGTCGCCATTTTTTACTGTTCTTTCAGTGAGCGATCTGTCTATTTTTACGATTAATCTTTGCTCTGTGTCGAATATTTTTTGTTGTACTTTTTTGATACGGTTTAAATCGGAATCCCCTGTGCCAAAGTCATCAATTGCAATGGGGTGACCAATAAGGGTAAATTCGTAAATATTATCTAATATTTGTTTTTCATTACCATCAAATGAATCCTCTACAATTTCAATACCAATGTTTTCTGGGCTAATATTATATTTATTCAATATATCGTGAACAGTTGAGACGCAGTGTTTTTGAGATAAGGTTTGAGCAGATAGGTTTACATTAATAGGGATATCCCAATCAGGATGTTGTTGCTTTTGATGTGCTATAAAACGGCAAGTATCATCTAAGGACTTCAGGTCTAACTCTGACAGACGATGTTGAGAAGAGAGTTCGTCTATTAAGTTCTGTGGTAAGAGCAATTGTACAGAGTTGTCGGAGTAGTCTATTTCTCGTGCCAAAGCCTCAAATCCGGAGAGGGTTAATTCACCGTTTTGAATGCTGTAAATAGGTTGAAAATCACAGCAGACGTTAAACTTGAGTTTAATATGGTTTCCAGTCATTGATGTTGTTTAGCAGATAAATATGAGTTAAGCAATATATTTTTCATAATTGTTTAAGATTTTTTAATGTAACGCGCAGGGGAGTGGGAGCGAATAGATATAAAATTACATCAGCATAAAGGAGTAAGTTATGAACAAGTCATCTGCATCAACATTGAACTATAAAAATATATTTAGTTTTTTTCTAACAACATTGGTTGTTTTGGGAATGTCCTATTCACTTGCTTTTGCGGGTCAAACAAGTGGATGGAAAAACCAAGAATTTAAAGTTAAAGGGGCATGGAGTATTGAGCAACGTGCCGATGGTAACTACCTTATCTTGGATGATGCCTTTAAAACGAAAAATGCCCCTGATTTGAAGTTTTTTGTATCGAAAAAAGGCTTTAGCTCCATTAATGGTAAAAATGCGACAGATGGTGCGGTTTTGGTTTCTAAATTAAAATCTGCAAAAGGCGGACAGGAATATAAAATCCCTGCGAATATTAACTTAGGTGATTATTCAAGCCTTGTTCTTCACTGTGAACAATATAGTAAACTTTGGGCGTCAACACCGCTTAAATAAAAGAAGAGTTCCCCTTCCCAAGGAAAAGGTCAAAGTGTAAAAGCTTTGACCTTTTTTTGTGGTTT
>CAZYHI010000078.1:0-4154 GCA_964647515.1 uncultured Micavibrio sp.
CCGAATACATATATACTCAAATCCTCATCGCCCGATAAAAAAACTTAGTGCTCTTTGTGTCTTGGTGGTTCAAAAAATTCTAACACGGAGAACACAGAGGCCACGGAGATTTATTCTACCGTTTCTTTTTTCTTTTTCGGTGTACTTTTTTCAGCTTCAATTTTGAAAGACAGCTCATCCTTTTTCACATCAATTTTTACCACGCCGCCATCAACCAATTTGCCGAATAATAATTCTTCGGCCAGAGGTTTCTTGATCTGCTCTTGAATCACCCGACCCAAAGGTCGCGCGCCCATGGCAGGGTCATAGCCCTCTTTCGCCAAATAATCCCGCGCCTTATCGCTGAGTACAATCGTCACGTTTTTCTCGGTCAATTGCGCTTCCAATTGTGCCATAAATTTATCGACAACCTTGCTGACCGTTTCTTGTTTCAACGCCTTAAACGGCACAATCGCATCAAGGCGGTTTCTAAATTCTGGCGTAAACATTTTTGTTATCGCCTCTTTATCTTCATCAACACGCATTTCACGTTCAAACCCAACGGGCGCGCGTGCAAGTTCCGCCGCACCCGCATTGGTCGTCATAATCATAATCACATTTCTAAAATCAATCACTTTACCATTATTATCGGTTAGCTTGCCGTAATCCATGACCTGCAACAAAATATTATAAATATCAGGATGCGCTTTTTCGATCTCATCCAGCAACAAAACACAATGCGGCATTTGATCAATTTTATCAGTCAGCAAGCCGCCTTGTTCATAGCCCACATAGCCAGGCGGTGAGCCGATGAGGCGCGCCACGGCGTGACGTTCCATATATTCAGACATATCAAACCGCGCCAGCTCAATCCCCATTGAGATTGACAGTTGTTTCGCCACTTCGGTTTTACCAACCCCCGTAGGACCACTAAATAAATAACAACCAATAGGCTTATCCGCATCACGCAGACCCGCGCGTGACAACTTAATCGCATCACACAATGTATCAATCGCATTATCTTGGTCAAAGACGAGCGTTTTTAAATCACGTTCCATATTTTTCAGCGCGCTCTTATCATCTTTGGTCAAGGATTTTGATGGAATGCGCGCAATCACCGCGACGACATCTTCAATGTCCGACAGGTCGATAATTTTTTTACGTTTATCTTCAGGCACCAACATCTGCGCCGCCCCAACCTCGTCAATAATATCAATCGCCTTATCGGGCAATTTACGATCACCGATATATTTTGCCGATAGCTCTACCGCGGCTTTTAACGCCTCATCGGTATATTCAACCTTATGATGTTCTTGATAATATTTTTTAAGTCCTTGTAAAATAGCAATGGTTTCATCAATCGTGGGTTCAACCACATCAATTTTTTGAAAACGGCGCACCAGCGCCCGATCTTTTTCAAAATGGTTACGATATTCTTTATACGTCGTTGACCCCACACAGCGAAGCGTACCATTGGATAGGCTTGGCTTTAATAAATTGGACGCATCCATCGCCCCGCCGCTGGTTGCGCCTGCACCAATCACCGTATGGATTTCATCAATGAACAAAACGGTATTATCAATTTTTTCTAGTTCTTCCAAAACCGCTTTAATGCGTTCTTCAAAGTCCCCTCTGTAACGCGTTCCTGCCAGCAAAGCGCCCATATCCAGCGCAAAGATTGTGCAGTCTTGTAACACCTCTGGCACGTCACCATCATTGATTTTCTTGGCTAAGCCTTCGGCAATGGCGGTTTTACCAACCCCAGGATCACCCACATAAAGCGGGTTATTTTTTGACCGACGGCATAAAATTTGTATTGTTCTATCAACTTCTTTTTCACGACCAATCAGCGTATCAATTTTACCTTCTTGCGCCTTTTCATTCAGGTTTTTGGTATAGGCATTTAACGCTTCGCGCCCCGTTTTTGCGCCCGATTTTTCTTCTTCGCTTTCACCTTCGCCTGCCCCCTTTGGGCCAACCGTTTTCGATGGCTCAACTCCCGGTACTTTGGCGATACCGTGCGAGATATAATTCACCGCATCAAAACGCGTCATTTCTTTTTCTTGTAAATAATAAACCGCGTGACTTTCACGCTCACTAAATAATGCCACCAAAACATTTGCACCTGTGACTTCTTCACGACCAGAGCTTTGCACATGGATCGCCGCACGTTGTAACACGCGTTGAAACGCCGTTGTCGGCTTGGCTTCATCAGGTTCTTCAGATTTTAAATACATCAACTCTTGATCTAAATAACGGTTCAACTCTTCACGAAGATCATCCAAATTAATACCGCAAGAGCGCAACACCGCCATCGCATCTTGATCAACAGTCAAGGCCAATAACAAATGCTCCAACGTCGCATATTCATGAGTACGCGTTGTCGCTTCTTCTAAGGCTTTGTGTAATGTTTTTTCTAAATTCCGTGAGAGCATGTTTTATCTTTTCCTAGATTCTTTTAAAAGAAATTTCTTTATTAAACTCTATAGGGTCTGTGACTTCTCCGTAAACTGCAAACTCTAAGCCCTGCTCTACAGCAGATAATTGAGTACCTTTATCAATATGCCACCATTCATCTTCCATATCATTAAACCCATATTGTTTAATAAGCCCATGAAGCCACCTTCGATTATCTCTTGCAACGTCATTCTTTCCTGGATTTTTTTCAAAGTAATCAATTTTAGCCTCTGGCCCAAACCAATCAAAAGTAGTACCGAAATCTAACTCATTGCCCTCCGCATCGATCACTGTCAAATCAATAGCACCACCTGTTGCATGAGGAGGAATTCGCTTAGGGTCCTTTGCGTGCGTTACAAATATACCAACTTGGAAAGCTAACTTTTCATCATCCCAATCTGGATGTTCTTCTTTTAACTCATTCCAATATTTTTCGTAGACATTATTTTGCACAACACGCGAACGCCATGGATCCCAAATTTTAAATTTACGCCCCATGGGCTCTAAATGTTTTTCTTGAATTTCTACCAATTGATCTGCAACAGCTTTCCGTACCCACAGCTCTTTTGAATCAGATAAGTTCCACTCATGGTACATAGGTGCAATCACAAAAGGATATTCTGCCATATTCACCATAGGGTCATAATTTTCTTGAATTGGTACTTGTTCAAAAACTACATTTGTCATTATTTATTCCTTCTCCATCGTACATTGAAGCGGTTGTTCATTTTGGCGGGCATAATCCATCACTTGGGCGACCTTGGTTTCAGCCACTTCATAGGTGAAAACACCGCACAAACCAACACCACGACGATGCACATGTAACATAACATCGGTGGCTTCTTGTCTGTTTTTGGCAAAAAACCGTTCCAAAATATGTACAACAAATTCCATTGGCGTATAATCATCATTCAATAGCAAGACTTTATACATCGAAGGTTTTTTGGTCTTTGGCCGTGGTTTCAGCAAAAGCCCTGTGTCTTTTTCCTCTTGTTCATTATAATCCCCATCTGCACCATGATCTGATGATCCAGAATCATCGCTGGTTATGGTTATTGTTATTGTTTCTTTTGAGGGTCGGTGTGGTGTATTGTCTAAAAACATCATCAAACTATAGCGTAAATCCTCTAAAAATCAATAAATCTATCTATCCTTAAAAATTAACATAACAATACGAAAGGACGCAAAATTAATGGTTTTCATTTCATATGTTTTTGCTTACCCTACCAATGCAATTCTAAACACAAAGGAAATATAATCATGTTTGATTTAAGCGGTAAAATGGCACTCATCACAGGCGCGACAGGCGGTATTGGTGGCGAAATTGCCAAGGCCTTACATGCACAAGGCGCAACGGTTGCCCTTTCTGGTCGTAACGAAGCCAAGTTAAAAGAGCTGGCGGGTGAGCTTGGCTCAAACGTTCATACTATCGTCGCTGACTTATCAAACAATGAAGGCATCACCGCGCTTATCAAAGACGCCGAAGAAGCCATGGGGCAGATTGATATTTTGGTCAATAATGCTGGCCTTACCCGTGACAATCTATCCATGCGCATGAAAGAAGAAGAATGGCAAGACGTGCTCGATGTCAATCTAACCGCGCCCTTTATGCTGGCGAAAACATGCCAACGCGGCATGATGAAACGTCGCTTTGGCCGTATCATTAATATCTCTTCCGTTGTTGGTACAACGGGTAACCCCGGTCAATGTAACTATGT
>CAZYHI010000078.1:4164-8950 GCA_964647515.1 uncultured Micavibrio sp.
CTATGTCGCCTCAAAAGCGGGGATGTCTGGTTGGACAAAAGCCATGGGTATGGAAATTGCCTCTCGCGGTATTACCGTCAATTGTGTCGCCCCAGGATTTATCCAAACCGCCATGACAGACGCACTGACCGATGATCAAAAATCTGGCATCAATGCCACCATCCCAATGGGACGCATGGGTGCGCCAAATGAGATTGCTTCGGCTGTGGCTTACCTCGCTTCCGACGAAGCGGCCTATGTCACAGGTGCAACCATCCATGTCAATGGCGGCATGGCGATGGTGTAATTTTTATGCCCGTTGAAATTGCCACAATATTATTTTTAAGTTCAATGACTATCTTTACAGCGGGCTCTCCTGGACCAGATGTTTTATATATTGCTTCTAACTCTCTTTCTGGAAATTGGAAGAAAGGCACTATGGCATGGATGGGCGTGATGACAGCAACAGTAATGTATGTTTTTGCAACAGCTTTAGGACTATCCGTTTTATTTCAACAAGCACCTATCATGTTTGATGTAGTAAAATGGTTTGGCATTTTTTATTTGGCATATTTAGGCATGATGTTTTTAAAGTCTGCTTTCTTAGATACAAAGCAATTAAACATAGAAAAACAAAATAACAATGCATTAAGAAGTGTTTTTGCAAAAGGGTTTTTGATTACTCTTTTTAACCCAAAAACTATCTTATTTTTTACAGCTTTATTACCACAATTTGTAAATATAGATAATGGATTTATTTCGTTGCAATTACTCATTCTTGGTCTGTCAGCAACGCTTGTTGGTCAAACTATATATGGTTTATATACGGTGTTTTTTGTTTTCGTCGGACGTAAAATTAAAAAGTCTGAAAATTATTCAAAAAATACATTAGGAATTAAAATTTTGAACGGTTTTTGTGGTGTCATATATCTTACTTTTTCATTTAGCTTGGTATCGTGGCAAAAATAATGGCAACGGACCAATATGACCTGATTATTTTTGATTGTGATGGAACGCTGGTCAGTAGTCATGACATGAATCATTCTATTATGGCTCAGGTTGCGAATGAGTACGGTGATTTAGGCTATACGATGGAGCTCGTTGAACAAGAATACCTTGGTGTTGCCTATAACAAATTTTTCAAAATTATTGCCCAAAAACATGGGATAGAAATTCCCGAAGAAACGGCCACAGAACGATGCATTGAGTTAGCGTTTCAAAAAATTCCTGCCATGGTACAAGAAGTCATGGGCGTTTTTGATATGCTAGAAAAGATACAACAACACTACTCTATAACCGTTGTTTCTAATGCCAACAAATCTATTGTAATCCGTTCTTTGCAAGCCCTAAAATTGGATCAATTCTTTGAAGAAGATAAAATTGTAGCAGGTCATGAAATGGCAACACCCAAACCAGCACCAGATTTATTTTTACTGGCGGCTGAAAAAATGGACGTAGAACCGTCACGTTGTTTAGTGATTGAAGATAGTTCCACAGGTGTTACAGCAGGCGTCGCCGCAGGAATGGAAGTATGGGGTTTTACGGGCGTTGCGCACGATAAAAAACATGCCGAATCACACCTTAAACAAGCAGGTGCCACCCATGTTTTTAATGATTTTATCCACATGGAAGAAAGGCTAAAACTTTGAAAATATTATATAATTTATCATATTACTGCTATATTTACAAAAGGACTTGCAATCGAGCCGCGGCTTGGTAAAGTCCGCCAAGCTTTAGACAAGGCTGAAATAAATTAATACTAACTAAAAAGATAAGGTAAATCCTATGAGCGATATTGCAGACCGCGTAAAGAAAATTGTTGTTGAGCACCTTGGTGTTGACGAAGATAAAGTAAATGAAGGCGCAAGCTTCATTGATGATCTTGGCGCAGACTCACTAGATACAGTTGAGCTAGTCATGGCATTTGAAGAAGAATTCAAAGTTGAAATTCCTGATGATGCTGCTGAAAACATCCAAACAGTTGGCGATGCCGTCAGCTTTATCAAGGAAAATGCTGCTGAATAAGCGGCATTATCTTTTTTTCCTTCATCCGAAGGAAAGTAAATCACGATGAAAAGAGTTGTTGTAACAGGCATGGGTATCGTTTCTCCCCTAGGTTTAGGGGTTGAGCGTAATTGGTCTTCGCTTTTGGAAAGCAAAAGTGGGCTAAGCAATATTACACACTTCCCAGAGCCTTATAACATCGATGACTTTGCCTCAAAGATTGCAGGCGTTGTTCCCAAAACAAAAGATGAAAATCCATCTAATGGTGATTTCAACGCGGATCTTTTCGTTCCGCCAAAAGATCAACGTAAGATGGATCCTTTTATTGTGTACGGTATGGCGGCAGCGGATGAGGCCATTGCAGATTCTGGTTGGAATCCCGAAACAGATGACCAGCGGGAGCGCACAGGTGTTCTTGTTGGCTCTGGTATTGGTGGCATTTCAACAATGTATGAAAGCGCGCGAACATTGGCTGAGCGTGGTCCACGCCGCATCTCTCCCTTTTGTATTCCTGCCATGCTGGTTAATCTAGCATCAGGTCATATTTCTATTAAACATGGTTTTAAAGGCCCAAATCATTCCGTTGTCACCGCCTGCTCAACAGGGGCGCATGCCATTGGAGATTCTGCGCGTCTTATCGCCTTAGGTGATGCCGATGTCATGGTCGCCGGTGGTGCAGAAGCCGCCGTAACGCCATTAGGCGTGGGTGGCTTTGCCGCCGCACGCGCACTATCTACAAGCTATAATGATGACCCAACTGCGGGTTCTCGTCCTTTTGATGAAGGCCGTGATGGCTTCGTTATTGCCGAAGGGGCAGGCATTGTCGTCTTAGAAGAATATGAACACGCCAAAGCGCGTGGCGCAAATATATATGCCGAAATTATTGGTTATGGCCTTTCTGGTGATGCTTACCACATTACCACCCCTGCCGAAGATGGCGATGGTGGTTTCCGCGCGATGCGCGCCGCGTTAAAACGGGCAGAAATCAACCCCGAAGATGTTGATTATATCAATGCCCACGGCACATCAACGCCTGTTGGTGATGGTATTGAATGTACAGCTGTGAAACGTTTATTTGAACCTGCGTTGGATAAAATTTCTATGTCCTCAACAAAATCAGCCATCGGTCACTTATTGGGCGCAGCAGGATCTGTAGAAGCCATCTACTCCATCAAAGCCATACAGACCAATACATTACCGCCAACATTAAATTTGAATGATGTGTCCGAGCCTTGCAAAGGTATTGATTTAGTCCCCAAAGTCGCAAAAGAAAAAGATGTCAATATTGCCCTATCCAACTCATTTGGATTTGGTGGGACAAATGCTTCATTAATAATGCGCAAAGTATAATTTTCAGGTTATAATCCTGAAATTATGAAACATCTACTCCTCTCTTTATTTTCTTTCTTATTATTAAGCCTTGCCGCCTGCGCCGCTTTAGGAACATGGGGGGTGGTTCAATATTTAAATAAAGGCCCACTCAATGAAAAAAAATATATGCTGATAGAACGCGGTAATGGAGTGGGTGCCATCGCTACTCAATTACAACGTGAAAATATCATAGATAATCCACTACTATTTAAAATCGCCGCAAAGTTTTCAGACAGTTTAAAAGCAGGTGAGTATGAATTCGAAGCAGGTATCTCCATGGCGCAAGCCTTAAAAAAAATATCAGATGGTGATGTCTTTGGCCGTAAAATTACAATCATCGAAGGGCTCACAAGCTATCAAATTGTAAAACGTTTAAAGGCACATAAAGATTTAAAAGGAACTATAAATTCTATTCCCGCTGAAGGCAGTTTATTACCCGATACATATCAGTTTTCAATGGGTGAGACGCGCCAAGATAAACTGACACAAATGCAAGCCGCGATGACAAAAACAATTGATGAGCTGTGGGAAAAGCGTAGCGACGACTTACCTATAAGAACAAAAAAAGAAGCGATTATTCTCGCCTCCATCATTGAAAAAGAAACAGGTGTCGGCGCAGAACGTAAAAAAGTAGCTGGTGTTTTTATAAATCGGTTACGCAAAAACATGTTACTTCAAACAGACCCAACCGTTATTTACGCCCTCACCAAAGGTAAAATTCAAGAAGAAGGCAAAGGACCATTAGGACGGCGTTTATTACGCAAAGATTTAAAGATAAACTCTCCCTATAACACCTATCAAAATGTTGGCCTTCCACCTGGACCTATTGCTAACCCAGGGCGCGCAGCAATAGAAGCCGCCCTCAACCCTGAAACACATGATTATATTTTCTTTGTCGCCGATGGGACTGGCGGTCATGCCTTTGGTAAAACATTGGCGGAACATAATGAAAATGTCCGTCAATGGCGTAAAATCCGAAGCCAGAAATAACAAAAGCCGAAGATCATTTCTCCCCCACCAGGTGATCTTCGACTTCTGCTTTGCTATTATACGGAATAGCTGCTTATGTTTTACATAAAAATAGTTAATGAGAAGTTAACAACGTAAAAATACACCTATTTATTGCTTAAGAAGGCTCAATTGCTGCCATTTCCTTAGCCTTTTGCTCCATATCGATATTATCATCAACATCATCTCCGTCACCATTTTCTAATTCTTGCGCCACAACATCTTTACGACTGAGCTTACCAATCATGGTTTTAGGCAAATCTTCGGTTCTGAATTCTACACGTTTAGGCGTTTCCATTGGTGATATTTTATCTTCCAAGAATTTTTTAAGATCTTCTACAGTCAAACTGCGCCCCTCTTTACATCTAATCCATGCTTTGACAATTTCACCACGCTGTTTATCTGGCAATCCCGCCACGATACA
>CAZYHI010000079.1:0-8938 GCA_964647515.1 uncultured Micavibrio sp.
CCCTCTCTTAGCACAGCACTATATCTGTGCCATAAGCCCTGACGTCCTACAAAATGAACTACGTCAAAGGTGGGCCGCTGCATGGAGTATACAGTCGTATGTACGCATCGGGCGCACTATGTTAGAAAAAAGCCTTGCTTATAAAGAGCATGCCTTAACACCCGCTCATGAAGCTGAATTAAGACAATTAGTGAAACAATATAAACGCAATCCAAAGTGTTTTGATGAAAACTACGTTCTCAAACCAGGTACAAAGCTTGTTCGAAACTGGAAAGGTAAACAACACAGTGTAACTGTTAAATCTGATGGATTTGAATATCAGGATTGTACTTACCCAAGTCTTTCAAAAATTGCCAATGACATCACTGGATCAAAATGGAACGGTTATCTTTTCTTTGGGATTAAGAAAACATCATGAAACAAGAAATAAAAAACTGCGCTATATATTGCCGCAAATCTTCTGAAGAAGGTCTTGATATGGATTTCAATAGCCTTGATGCACAACGTGAATCTTGTGAGGCCTATATTAGTAGCCAAAAGGCTGAAGGCTGGAAAACCGTTAAAACACAATATGAAGATGGAGGATTTTCAGGTGGAAATATGGAGAGACCAGGTCTACAACAATTGCTCACCGATATTAAAGATAGAAAAATTGATATTGTTGTTGTTTATAAAATTGATCGTTTAACACTCAATGTTCTTTTATCCTTCGCTCAATTTGAACGAGAAGTTTGTGCCGAAAGAATTCGCGATAAGTTCGCAGCCAGTAAAAAGAAAGGGATGTGGATGGGCGGTGTTCCTCCAGTCGGATATGAGGTTCAAGACCGTCAGCTTCTTATAAATGAAGAAGGAGAAAAGACGGTTAAATACTTATTTAAACAATATCTAGAATTAGGTTGTGTCGCCAAACTTAAGAGAAAATTAGATGAAGATGGCATTATCACTCAAAAGCGTTTATCTCAACGTGGAAAAGAGATGGGCGGCAAACCATATAGTAGAGGTGCCTTACATGCTATGCTCAAAAATCCAATTTATATTGGCAAGATAAAGCATAAAGATAAAATTTATGAAGGACTGCATGAAGGCGTTATTGACGATAATGTCTGGAAAGCTGTTCAGAAAAAATTAAATGCGCAGGCTGTAGCAAAAGAAGGGCATAAAAAATCAAGAGAAACTAATTTATTGAAAGGCCTCTTATTTGATTGCGAAGGAACTCCTTATAGCCCTGATTATACTAAGAAGAAAAACGGTCAAATATACCGTTACTATACAAGTTAAAACCTTATCCAATATCGTGATCATCCAAAGGGTATAATGTCGCGTATACCCGCGCCAGAGATTGAGAAAACCGTTTGTAATACGATTAATCAGAACCTAATAGACACGTTGAAATTAGATGCCATCAAAGACAATAAAATTATTGACTATATTAATAGCAGCACCTTGAGTTTAGAAGAGTTGGTTAAAAACTGTGTAAACAAAGTTGAGGTCAGTGATGGTAATCTCGAAGTTGAAATAAATACACTTAATTTAAGGAGCACTTTAAAGGGGCAATTAGAGCTCAACATTCCAAAACGATCAGAAACTTTAAGCCATACTTTAATGGTTCCTTTTTCAATACGGCGCGCCCATAAAGGTACTATTATTCTAAAACCAGATAATGATGAATCCAGCATTTCGGATTTACCGCCGGCCCAATTAAAAAATCTCATTCGTGGCGTTGTATGGCGAGATGAACACTTCGCAGGCCAGTCACTTGTTGCCATCGCCAGGCGCGAAAACCTTTCTAAATCTGGTGTACGCAAAATCATTATGGGTAGCTTCGATACCCTGATGTCCCTGTAAAGTTCCCTGTTATTTTTACAACTGGTCATAGTAAAGGTAGAGTTTCTCTCAGTTTCTTCAATATTACGTCTTAAAAAATAAAAAATTTCCCTGTTAATTCCCTGTTTAACAGGGAATTCGATGCCCAAACGCACTCGAAAAAGTCCGTTAGAGAATTTAGAGCGTTTTAAGGTCAAAAATGGGATTCTCCGAGTGCGTTTCACAAACCACATACACAAAACCCCGCGAACGGCGGGGCTGATAGGCTTAAATTCTCTGAGTGCGGGAAACGGCAGACTTAATGGTGGAGGGAGTAGGATTCGAACCTACGTATCCGAAGAGGCGGAGTTACAGTCCGCTGCCATTAACCACTCGACCATCCCTCCACGTTCGTAATAATATTAAGAAACGGTGTTTATATTGCGATTAAATCACGCATATAAAAGAAGGATTTCTTCTCTTCTGTCAAGGGGACGATAAGAAAAATTCTAATAAAATTCGCAAAACGAAAGAGGTTGTTGGAAGGTGTTTGATTAAAATCGTACATATCTGTATAAAAACACAATATATAGTGTTTTAAAATATAAAAACATACTATATATTCGAATCATGCTTTTTCATCAAAAGCATGGTTTTTTGTGTTATTGGAAAGCTGTGGGCGAATCGATTCATTGACTCGGATTCACAAAATCTAATCTTATAATTAAACGCATATCAAAGAATTACAAAATAACTAGAAAAACTTTTTACAGGAGAAAGTCATGACTGCCACCCTCAGCCCAGAAGAAATCGCCAATTCACCCCTTTTACAAGAACGTCATATTTATAAACCATTCCTCTATCCATGGTGTCATGAGGCATGGTTAACACAGCAGCGCCTACACTGGTTGCCAGAAGAGGTGCCGTTGGCTGAAGATGTGCGTGACTGGAAGAAAAACTTGAACGAATCAGAAATTAATTTGATGACTCAAATTTTTCGTTTTTTCACGCAAAGTGATATTGAAGTCAATAATGCTTACATGAAATATTACAGTCAGATTTTTGGCCCTGTTGAGGTGCAGATGATGCTTTCTGCTTTTTCAAATATTGAAACAGTTCATATTGCCGCTTACTCGCATCTACTAGATACAATCGGGATGCCAGAAGTTGAATATTCTGCATTTTTGGAATACCAAGAAATGAAAGACAAGTTTGACTTCTTGCAAGATGTTGATGTGTCTTCTCGTCGTGAAATTGCCAAGACAATGGCAATGTTCGGCGCGTTCACAGAAGGTTTGGCGCTGTTCGCCTCTTTCGCTATTTTAATGAACTTCCCACGTTTTAATAAGATGAAAGGTATGGGGCAAATTGTAACTTGGTCGGTGCGTGATGAAACACTTCACTGTTTATCTATGATTAAATTGTTCAATTCATTCATCAACGAAAACCAAGATATTTGGGATGATGAATTAAAACAGGAGATTACAGATTGTTGTAAAATTACTGTTGAGCATGAAGATGCTTTTATTGATCTTTGTTTTAATATGGGCCCAATCGAAGGTATGACACCAGAAGATGTAAAACAATATATCCGTTATATTGGTGACCGTCGTTTGCAACAATTAAACCTTGATCCTGTTTACGGTGTAGAGAAAAATCCTCTGCCATGGATGGATGAAATGTTAAATGGAGCAGAGCACACAAACTTCTTTGAAAATCGCTCAACTGAATATTCACGTGCCTCAACAGAAGGGGCGTGGGAAGATGTGTTTGCGGATGTCGCCTTTACACCAAGTGATCCTGACCCATTGGGTGGTCCTGATTCGACAACGAAAAAAGCCGCCTAATAAACTTTTATAAGTTTGAAATAATTTATGAAGCCAGACTTTATCTTTTTATAGGGTCTGGCTTTAACTTGTTTGGCTTTTCATGTTCAATCGTGATATTTTATGACCTTAGTTAACCTTCTTCTGTAGGATATTATTTTGGCGACTGATACCGAATTTCATAATCTTATTACAAAGATGAAAGGCTATATACCTGATTTTGATGAAGATCGGGTGATATTGGCCTATGAATATGCCAAAGAAAAGCATGAAGGGCAAACCCGTGTATCGGGTGAGCCATATTATACGCATCCTGTTGAGGTTGCTTCAATCTTAAGTGACATGAAGATGGATACGGCCACGATTGTGACTGCCATTTTGCATGATACGTTGGAAGATACCTCCGCCACTTATGATGAGGTGAAAGAAAAATTTAGCGAAGAAGTTGCCGATCTTGTAAACGGGGTCAGTAAGTTAACAAAAATTGAGAGTCAAACTTTTGAGGGTAAGCAGGCCGAAAATTTTAGGAAGCTTTTATTGGCGATGTCTGAAGATATTCGGGTTTTGTTAGTGAAACTCGCTGACCGTCTTCATAATATGCGTACTCTCTATCATTTTAAAGATCGTCCTGATAAAACGGCGCGTATTTCGCGTGAAACATTAGATATTTATGCGCCATTGGCCGAACGTATTGGTATCCATCAAATTAAAGAAGAGCTCGCTGATCTTTCCTTTAGTTATCTGAACCCTGAAGCACAAGAATCGATTACCAAGCGGCTTTCTTTTTTGCGTAAAGAAGGCGTTGATGTTGTTGATAAGATTATTAAGCATTTGGAAAATTTAATAACAAAAGAAGGTATTAACGGTGAAGTTTCGGGGCGTGAAAAAACCAGATATTCGATATGGCGTAAAATGCAGCGCAAGAACGTCACGTTTGAACAGCTTTCGGATATTATGGCCTTTCGTATTGTGGTTGGTGATGTTGCCGAATGTTATCATACATTAGGGGTGCTACATTCAAGCTATCCAACGGTTCCTGGGCGGTTTAAAGATTTTATTTCAACGCCTAAACCCAATGGTTACCGCTCTATCCATACAACGGTTTTGGGCCCTGAAAATCAACGTATTGAAATTCAAATTCGTACCCATGATATGCATCGTGAAGCTGACCTTGGGGTCGCGGCACATTGGGCGTATAAGCAAGGCGGTAAAAAAGCTGATATTAAAGATCTGAAGCAATATCGTTGGTTACGCGAATTGCTCGATATTTTGGAACAAGAACAGCGCCCCGAAGATTTTTTAGAAAACACCAAGCTAGAGCTGTTTCAAGATAAAGTTTTTGTTTTTTCACCAAAGGGCGATTTGATTGAGCTTCCCAATGGCGCAACACCTGTTGATTTTGCCTATGCAGTGCATTCAGGTGTGGGTGATAAATGTGTGGGATCAAAAGTTAATGGCCGTATTGCGCCGCTGAATACAAAGCTTATTAATGGTGATCAAGTGGATATCATTACATCGAAAACGCAAACACCATCACCCGCGTGGGAACGTTTTGTTGTCACGGGTAAAGCGCGATCACATATTAAGCGCTTCATTCGTTTACAACAGCGTTCTGAATATGTTGCCTTGGGCAAGGCGATGTTAAAGAAAATATTTCAAATCGAAGAATATGAATTTACTGAAAAAGCAGTCAATGGTGTTGTGAAGCAAATGCGTGTTGATGATGCCGATGATATTTATGCTAATATTGGGTCAGGACATTTTAACGCACGTGATGTGTTTAAAAAGATATTCCCTGCCCATAAAACGCAAACGGTACCTACCCCCAAAGATGATCCAAAAGATTATGCGATAGCGCGTCATCAAGGATCAGACAAACCGATGCCAATTAAAGGGTTGATCCCAGGTATGGCAGTTCATTTTGCCCGATGTTGCCATCCTTTACCGGGGGACCGTATTGTTGGGATTGTGACAACAGGTAAGGGGGTGACTATTCATACGATTGATTGTGACACGCTGGAAACCTTTGCTGATACGCCAGAGCGGTGGATTGATGTCTCATGGGGAGATGGGCCAGATAGTCCAGAATCCCATGTCGGACGTTTAAGTGTAACCTTTATGAATCAGCCTGGTGGTTTAGGGACTGTCTCAACCGTGATTGGTAAAAATGGTGGTAATATTGTGAATTTGAAAATCACCAATCGTAGTGTAGATTTTTGGGATATTTTGGTTGATGTCTATGTGAAAGATACAAAACATTTGAACAATGTAATTGCCGCGTTGCGTGCCACACCTGAGATTACCTCTATCGAACGTACAAAAGGGCGATAGAGCTTTATGATTTTTAAGAGACAGCAAAAACAATCTTTTATTTCAAAGATATATAACATCATCTGGCCGCAAATGGGATGGTGGCGTACTATTCAATATTATAAATATCGTATTTTAAGATTACCCCATAGTGCGCGTGATATTGCCATGGGTATCGCGGCGGGGTGTGTGGTATCATGGACGCCAACTTTCCCTTTTCATATTTTGCAATGCTATATTTTTTGTAAGATTGCACGCGCTAATTTCCCTGCGGCATTATTGGGAACAATGTTTGGTAATCCGTGGACATTTCCTTTGTTATTTATTGTATCTTACAATGTTGGAAATTTTTTTCTTGGTGTCACAGGGCTGGATGAAGCTTTACTGTTTTTCACTGGTGAGACTGAATTATTTCAGCAAGATGGTGTGATTGTACAAAAATATATTCCAACATTTGTTGGCGGTTATATCATGGCGGCTTTGACTTTTCCTTTATTTTATTACTCATTGTTATATATGATACGGGCAGGGCGGGTATCACGTAAAGCGGTTCGACAAAAAGTGCATACGATTATCGAACATCGTCATGAAAGAAAAGAAGAAAAGAAACATATAAAATGATTTTAGGCATAGGCATAGATTTGGTTGATAGCCGCCGCATTAAAAAATTAATGGGGCAGCATCCGACGCGTTTTATTGAAAAATACTTCACCGCGCATGAAGCTGCTCATGTTCAACAATATGAGGACATAGATCTGCAAGCGTTAAGTCTGGCTAAACGTTTTACGGCAAAAGAAGCTTGTGCGAAGGCATTGGGCACTGGCATTCAAGATGGTGTGACGATGAAAGCGATGGCGATCACCAATGATCCGTTGGGCAAGCCCATGTTAACTTTATCGGGTGGCGCACTTGATAGAATGATGGCGATGGTTTCTAGCGTGGCTGGTGGTGAAGGTAAACAGCCTGTTATTCACCTATCTATGAGCGATGAGCCACCTTATGCACAAGCGCAAGTGTTGATAGAGCTGATTTAACCCCTAATTCCCACTGGTTTTTAGTCTAAACTTACGATAAAGCTATTGATATGATACAAAATGACCCTTCACCAGAGAAAAAATTGAGCGCCAATCCTGCCCGTAAACCCGAAGCGGCGGGAACGCCTGCCCCTTTGGTTGAAAAAGGCGAGATTGGTGAATTTGCCAAAACGGCCATTATTGCAGTTTTTCTGGCTTTGCTCATCCGTACATTTTTATATGAGCCATTTAATATTCCCTCTGGCTCAATGTTGCCGACCTTAAAGGTCGGGGATTATTTATTCGTGAGTAAAATGTCTTATGGATATAGCAAGAGCTCATTTCCTTTTGGGTTGGCTAACTTTGAAGGGCGTAAGTTTGGAGATAAGCCGAAACGCGGTGATGTTGCGGTTTTTAAATTACCGACCAATCCGTCTATTGACTATATTAAACGTATTGTGGCGATGCCCGGTGAAACGGTTCAGGTGATTAATGGCCGTCTTTATATCGATGGCGAGCAAGTAGAGCGCAGTCCTGTTGGTCTGGTTCTTAATGATAAAAATTCTGAACATATTAAACGCCCTATTATGGAGTATATTGAAACCTTACCTGGCGGTATCATTCATACAATATATGAAGAAAGCGATAATGAGGATTTAGATAACACGCAAAAGTTTACCGTACCCGATAACCATTATTTTTTGATGGGTGATAACCGTGATAACTCTCAAGATAGCCGTGTGCAATCGTTAGTCGGGTTTGTGCCATTTGATAATTTGGTTGGGCGCGCCGATATTTTGTTCTTTTCTGCGAAAGAAGAGGCGCAGATATTTAATCCATTGACGTGGCCTAAAAATATTCGGTTTGATCGTATCCTAAATTTAATTGGGCCTGTCCGCCCAAATGAAGAAGAATTATAAAGACATGAATAGCCAGTCTTTTGAAAAAATAGAAAAAATTATTGGTTATAAATTTCAAGATCGCCATTTATTAGAACGTGCGCTAACCCATTCCAGCACCAATGATGATTATAATTATCAACGTTTAGAGTTTCTGGGTGATCGTGTTTTAGGGCTGGTCATGGCAGGGGCGTTATTTACCGAGTTTCGTGGTGAAAATGAAGGTGGCCTTGCTAAACGTCACACTGCGCTGGTTCAAGGGCATACTTGCGCTGTGGTTGGGCGGGAGCATAAGATTGGTGATTATATCGTGTTCTCTGAATCTGAGCGTGAAGCAGGCGGGCATTTAAACGAAAATATTATCGCCGATGTGGTCGAGGCTTTATTGGGCGCGGTTTATATTGATGGTGGCTATGATATTGCACAAAAAGTCGTTTTGGCTTTATGGGGCGATACTGTTAAAACATTGGAAGAAGCCCCTCAAGATTCTAAAACAGAATTGCAAGAATGGGTGCAGGCACGTGGATATGGTCTACCACAATATGAAGTGATCGCCAAAGAAGGGCCAGATCATGCGCCTGAATTTACGATACGTTTAACGATTGAAGGGTATGATCCCCTTGAAGCATTGGGAACGTCACGCCGCCAAGGTGAAAAAAATGCCGCGCAACTAATGTTGAAGCAAATTAAATGAGTGACGACCAATCACAAAACAGATTTGGCTTTGTTGCGCTCATTGGTGAACCCAATGCGGGTAAATCAACCTTACTTAATAACATCATGGGAACAAAAATATCGATTGTGTCGCCAAAGGCGCAAACAACGCGCACCCGCGTTTTGGGTGTGGCGATTGAAGGATCATCCCAGATTGTTTTTGTAGATACACCAGGGATATTCGAAGCGAGTAAAAAAAATAAGATGGAGCGCGCTATTGTGGCGTCGGCGTGGGAGGGGATAGCCGATGCCGAAATTGTAATTTTACTTGTCGATGTATCTAAAAAAATTGGTCATTCAACGCACCTTATATTGGAACGTTTGAAGCAAGAAGATAATAACAAAAAACGCTTTATTTTGGCGTTGAATAAAA
>CAZYHI010000080.1:0-8919 GCA_964647515.1 uncultured Micavibrio sp.
CCACGAAAATTATTATCAAAACGCCGCGCCCGTGGCGCACGTAGCGGTTCAATATATACGATTATTATATTTTCATGCTACTTAGGAATATTCATGTTCACTTTTTAACATGAGAACCATAATAAAAACATTCAAAAATTAACTATTTATTGACAAAATCGCCACACATGCATATACATAATTAAAAAACAAGAAACGGAGAAAATCATGTCTAAAACAAAACAATCTCATAAAATGACTTGGGGAATTCCAGCTCACATTGTAAGCCGTGAAACAGCAGCCTATACAGTAAAAAATTCACCCGGAACAGATATCTTTGTTACCGCCGCCGCATTAAGCGAAGCATTTGTTGGAACAAACCCTCAGACAGGTCAAAAAGCTATTATCGTATTTGGCAATCTTGATATCGGAAGTACTGAAACAACTGCTTTTGCTCTAAGTCCAGAAACTTATAGACCAGAAGATATTGAAACCATTAAACAACAAGCTTGCACTCCTTAACCTAAAGTGTAACTTTTATTTTTTCTTCACCCTTTTCATGATATAATTAACCATGAAAAGAGCAGAATTCGACTGGAAAGATCCCCTCCTCCTCAATGAAATTTTAAGTGATGAAGACCGCATGATCCGCGACAGCGCACATGACTTCGCGCAAGGCGAGCTTATGCCTGGTATTATTGAAGCCAATCGTCACGAAAAATTCGATCCAGCCGTCATGAAAAAGATGGGCGCGATGGGCTTACTCGGCGCCACATTAGAAGGCTATGACTGCCCCAATGTCTCCTACACTGCCTATGGCTTAATCGCCCGTGAGATGGAGCGCGTCGATAGTGGCTATCGCTCTGCGCTTTCTGTGCAATCCTCTCTGGTCATGTACCCCATCCACACTTTTGGTTCAGAAGCACAAAAGGAAAAATGGTTACCAGGTTTGGCCTCTGGTGAATTAATAGGCTGCTTTGGCTTGACCGAACCCGATGGCGGATCAGATCCATCCACCATGATCACGCGCGCCAAATCCGTTAAAGGCGGATACAAAGTCAGCGGTGCCAAACAATGGATTACCAATTCCCCTATTGCCGATGTATTTGTTGTTTGGGCAAAAGATGATGATGGCAAAGTTGGAGGTTTCCTCCTTGAAAAAAATATGGAAGGATTGGACGGCCCCAAGATTGAAGGAAAATTCTCCCTTCGTGCCTCTATCACAGGCGGTATTATGATGGACGAAGTTTTTGTTCCTGAAGAAAACCGCCTGCCCAAAGCCACAAGTTTAAAAGCTCCTTTTATGTGTCTCAACTCTGCCAGATACGGGATTAGTTGGGGCGTGATGGGTGCGGCAGAAGCCTGCTGGCATACCGCGTTAGAATACACAAAAGACCGTGTTATTTACGGCAAGCCCCTCGCAGGGCATCAATTGGTACAAAAGAAACTCGCCGATATACAAACCGAAATTACGCTTGGCTTGTGTGCCGCCGCACGTTTGGGTACATTGAAAGATGAAGGGCGCGCGCCACCCGAAGCCATCTCAATGTTAAAACGTAACAATTGCGGCAAAGCCCTTGATATTGCACGACAATGTCGTGACATGTTGGGCGGTAATGGTATCTCAGACGAATATCATGTCATCCGTCACATGATGAACTTAGAAGCCGTGAATACTTATGAGGGAACGCATGACATTCATGCGCTTATCCTAGGTCGCGCCCAGACAGATATTGCCGCTTTTGAATAGGGGACGGTTGCGTTTTTGAAACTATATCGGGCAATGTCTCTCTAAAAGATCGAGCAAAAAAGCTAATAACAGCAGAATCTGAAGCAATATCAGACTCAAGAGCTTCTACTATGGCATCGGTATGTTCTGATAAATTGCTGTCATCAATATTATGCCCCCCTCGTACCTTACCGCCGTTAAGCATACTATTAATAAAGTTTTTTACTATTCTACGAGAGTATTCTTGAGGAACAGGACGATCTTTATCAACTATTAATGGGTAAGCTGCATCAGCCCATTGTGATATAAATTCTCTTGACATAATGTTTTGTAGTTTCCAAAAACTATAATGTCAACTTTAATCTTCCATCGCGGATGCTTGCGTTTGCGCGTTCCAGAAACGTTCAATATTTTGTAGAGTATCGATTGTCTCCGCCAAAGCTTCGGGGCTAAGCTTCGTCCCTTCCAACTTACTTTCATGACGTTCAAACATTGTATTTAAAACTTCATAAAGCGTCTTCCCTTTATCAGACAAACTCACTTTGATAGAGCGTTTATCATGGACGGAACGTTCTTGTTCTATATACCCGTTTTCACTCATTTTCTTGACGTTATACGATACGTTTGAGCCAAGGTAATAACCGCGCAAAGTTAATTCCCCCACAGTCATATTTTCATGACCAATATTGTACAAAATCATCGCCTGCACGTTATTGATATCTTCGATACCTTTACGGTCGATCTCTATCTTCACCACATCCAGAAAATACCGATGGAGGCGTTCAATCATTTGAATAGATTCATAATATTTTGATGTCATGGTTAAATCCCCTTAAAATTCACTATATTATGATGTCAGACAAGAAGATGATTTACAATGCCTACGCAATATAATAAAGACTAAGACCTAATGTATAAATAAAGTCACAGATAGTGTTATGCCAAAAGAAATTGATAGCAAGCTAAAGTCCCTACTCCCTGAAGGGATCACAGAACCAAAAAGCCATGCTGAACTGATGCGTCACAAGCGTTTGACAGAAAACGCCTTCCCCCATGTGCGGATGCGCCGTTTGCGTGGGTCAGAAGCCATGCGCGATATGGTACGCGAAAACCAAATACAAGTATCCGACCTTATCTACCCTATTTTTGTAGAAGAAGATATTGAAGCCCCTGTTGCGATTGCTTCCATGCCGGGCGTCGTTCGTGAGACAGAAAAAACACTGATTACCCGCATGAAAGAAGCACAAGAGTTAGGTATTCGTGCCGTGATGTTATTTGGTGTTTCCCATCACAAAGACCATAACGGTAGTGATTCTATGGATCCCAACGGCCTTATGGCACGCATGATTAGAACCGCCAAGGAAGCCGCGCCCGATGTGATGATTATCGCGGATGCTTGTTTTTGTGAGTATACCGACCACGGACATTGCGGCCCTATTGGCGCGCAAGGCGATGTTGATAACGACAAAACCGTTGAAAACATTGCGATGCAAGCCGTCATCGCCGCCGAAGCAGGTGCAGATATGATTGCCCCTTCTGGTATGATGGATGGGCAGATTTCTGCCATCAGACATGCGTTGGATGTCACAGGTTTTACCCATGTACCGATCATGGCCTATGCCGCAAAGTTCGCGAGCGTTTTTTATGGCCCTTTTCGCGATGCGGCGGGATGCTCTTTAGGGCATGACGCCAGCGTCCCCGCCGATCGCAAAGGATATCAACTTGACCCCGCCAATGGCAACCAAGCGATTCGTGATGCGTTGATGGATGAACAAGAAGGTGCGGATATTTTAATGGTTAAACCAGGAATGCCCTATCTTGATATTCTGTCCACATTAAATCAAAAAAGCAAACTGCCCCTCGCCGTTTATCAAATCAGTGGTGAATATGCGATGATAAGATTGGCCGCCGAAGCGGGCGTGCTCGACTATCAAAGCGCAATGATGGAAAGCTTGCTTGCCTTTAAACGCGCAGGCGCAGACATGATTCTGACATACTCGGCTTGTGATGTAGCAAAGTGGTTGTCCAAATCTTAACCTCCCTTCTTCTTTCCAATACACAATAAATTAAAAACTTCACGGCAAATCCTTGCCAAACTCTTGAAAACAAGAGATAATCTTTATCAATAAACGTATTCTCTTTACGTGAATTAACCCCTTTTGTACTAAAAATCTTAGGTACCATTTTATCCTAAGGAAAGGATTTCTTAACGCCATGAAGTTTATCGCTATCGCAATGGTATTTATTCTAACCTTTGGTGGCCTTTTGGTTGCGGCAGGGATTGGTCCTGGAATGGCCTTGATTACGGGTGCAATTCTACCTGCCATGCCTGCCGAAATGATGATCATTTTCGGCGTTGGTGTTGCCGCTTTTATTATTTCCAATCCATGGAATGTCGTTAAAGAAACATTGGGATATTTCCGTTGTTTAAAACAACCCGCCGCGCATGATAAAGAAAGCTATATTGACCTACTCACTTTGCTGTTTACGCTTTTCAAACTTGCCAGAACAAAAGGCTGGCTGTCTTTAGAGCAACATATCGACCAACCAGATGAAAGTACGCTATTCCAACAATTTCCTAAAGTGGCGGGCAATCATCACGCCCTTGTCTTCTTGTGTGACTACTTACGTATTATTTCACTAGGCAATGACTCGCCCCATGAAATTGAAGCCCTTATGGATGAAGAAATTGAAACTATTTCTCATCACGAAGAACATCCCGGACACGCCATGCAAACCATGGCCGATGGCTTACCCGCCCTTGGTATTGTCGCCGCGGTTTTAGGTGTGATTAAAACAATGGCCTCGATTAACCAACCACCTGAAATTCTAGGGAAGCTTATTGGTGCGGCTTTGGTTGGTACCTTTCTTGGGGTTTGGTTATCTTATGGTTTTGTTGGCCCTTTTGCCAATGCTATGCTCTCACGCGCCAACACAGAGATCATGTATTACAAATGTATGAAAGCGGGCATCATCGCCTTTTTGAACGGTGCGGCGCCACAAGTTGCGGTTGAGTTTTCTCGAAAACTACTCCCCCATGATGTACAACCAAGCTTCCTTGAGTTAGAAGAAAAACTAAACGACTTACCGACACCAACGTCATAAAACAAAAGAAGCTTTAGATAGATGTCAGATAAGCAAGACGAACTCAGACCGATTATCATAAAGAAAGTCAAAAAGGCTGGTCATGGTCATCATGGTGGCGCATGGAAAGTGGCCTATGCTGATTTTGTGACAGCGATGATGGCGTTCTTTTTATTGCTCTGGCTGCTCAGCATCACGACAGATGTTCAAAAAGAAGGGATCGCAGATTACTTCACCTCCAACCCTGCCATCACCCGTAGCGAGAGCGGATCGGGCGGCGTCCTTGGCGGCACAACAATTGAAACTGAAGGGGCGATGACATCCAAAATCAAACCATTGGTCGAACGTCAAGCCACACAAGACCCCGCGATGACATCAACACAAAGTGTTTCCGACAAGCGTTTTGAACAAGAGCGTAAAAAGCGTGAAAAAGAAAACTTTAACGCCGCCAAGAACGCCCTTAAACGTGCCATCAACGCCACACCCGAATTGGCAGAAATTTCCAGTGCTTTAAAAGTTGACCTGACCTCCGAAGGGTTACGTATTCAAATATCAGACAAAAAAACCAAACCACTTTTTACCAGCGGTAGTGCCAATTTATTGCCGCATACCAAGCAACTTCTTAAAAAAGTATCGGGTGTTATTCAAAAATTACCCAATGACATTTCCGTTCGTGGACACACAGACAGTGTTCCTTACGGCCCCAATAATAACTATACCAACTGGGAATTATCGGCAGATCGCGCCAACGCCGCCCGCCGTCAGCTATTGAAAGGTGGCCTGCCCCCTGCCCGTATTAATAACGTTGTTGGTAAGGCCGATACCGATCACTTTATTGCCAATAACCCACGCGATGGTCGCAACAGACGGATTAGTATCATCTTGCTTCATCAAAGATTAACGACGGAAGAAGGCGCGAACAAATCAACCCGCGCTACGCAGGCCGAGCAAAAAGTTAAAAAAGAGCTATATAGGAAGACCGAAGGTAAGGTTACGTTTCCTTAAAAACGCTATAAACACTGCTTTTTTATTGACATAATATAAAAAATAGTAGATATTACCCCCCCTAGAGGCTTAAAAAAACGGTAATATAATAATATGGCACAAGAAAGAAATGAATACGGGGCATTGAAAGTAAAGCTCACCGCTGAAGATGCCACCACAGTTTCCTTTTTTGCAGATCGTATTTTTTTTGAAAGAGATACAGGGGTCGCTTGCGAACAAGCGACAACGACATTCGATCCAAATGGCAACGGATTATCAACCGCCTTTTGTCACCAACAAGAAAATATCACATTGCCCGAACTTCAAAACAAAGCCAAAAAAGTTCAAAAATACCTAAGAAGAACAAAAGGCATTCACGATCAATTACAACAGAGTCCAAACTCTCAATATTTACTGAATGATGTACGTGAGAAATTAGTTTCCCTGACTAACAGAGCACTAAGCCAAACATCACCTTTGGATGAAACTGAATTACCTCATGTAAACGATAACTTAAAAATAGAAATGACACTCTATAAATCCAGCCTACAAATGGCAAAACTCACCGTTAAAAGTAATCGACAATTTGACAATGGTAGCTAACCAAACTTATTAGGTTTTGAAAGAACTCTACCGCAAGACTGAGAGTAAGGTTAGTTTTTTGAAAAACAATTTGACATAATGTTTAAGGTAACTTATGTAAGTTGCTTACTATTAATAAAAATGAAATGTTATAAAATGAGTACCACTTCAAAAAAAAGAACGCCTATCATAGCTAGTGTAGCATCTGTTTCTACTATTACAGCTTTACTATGGATCATCAAAGCACCAGATCACAATACAGATTGGATAGAACAATCAAAAATATGTGCTCCAATAAAAAAAGACATACTTAATGACTATGCTTCAGACCCAAAAAAAACAATAACCGAGTTTCAAAATAAAGGGGGTAAGTTTACACTCACCATTCACAGTTACATACCTGAGAGCGCAAAAAAAATGGGCTTCTTGCCGCTTGAAATACCTAATACAGTTATTACTAATAATACAATATCTGCTCAAGATTTTAATACATATGTATTACAAACAAAATCTATGATACTTACAGCAAATTTTTCTATTGCAGTGAATGGAGACACTTGCTGGTTTAACACCCAAGCCCCTCTAACAATTTCCTCTAACCAAACTTATTTGACTTTGAAAAGCCATTAGGTGGCAAACGTCCCGCTTGTGCGCGTTCGCCGAGCCATGGATTAAGGTCTTCAACCAATGTTTCACCCGATCCATATTTATAGGTCAAGCCATCATCCCATTTGAAGGTTTTTAAATCCGACAAACCACCGTCTTTATAACGTTGCAGGATAACGCCCTTACCCTTTGCCATTTCAGGAATTTGATCGAGGGCAAACACAATCATCTTACGGTTTTTACCCATAACGGCGATATGATCATCACCTTCATTAATGGGTTTACAAAGTTTTGCCTCAACTTTACCCGAGACATTGAGAATCTGTTTTCCGTTTTTGGTTTGCGCCAAAACATCATCCATCTTCACGACAAAGCCACGCCCATCATCGGCGGCGACCAGCATCTTCACGCCCGCCTCGTAAATCTCCATATCAATAATGTCCGCATCATTGGGTAAACCAACCATAAGGCGGACAGGTTCACCAAACCCCCGCCCTGATGGCAGTTGGTCACCACCAAGCGTATAAAACCGCCCGTTCGAGCCAAAGATAAGGACTTTATCCGTTGTCATACACTCCATGATAAAACCCGCACGGTCACCATCTTTATATTTGATGGCTTTCACGTCCAGCTCATGTCCTTTCATCGCTTTGATCCATCCTTTTTTGGAACAAATCACGGTAATAGGCTCTTTTTCAATCATCGCTTCTTCAAGCTGCTCAAGGTCAACAGGCTCCAACGCTTTACCAATTTTTGTACGGCGTTTACCGAGCTCTGTCTTCGCACCAAATTCTTCGTGCAATTCTTTGATTTGTTTTTTAATTCTTGTCCATTGCCGCGCTTCGGATTTGATAAGCTTTTGTAATTCATCACGCTCTTTTGACAATTCATCATGCTCACCTTGAAGCTCAATTTCTTGCAACTTGTTCAACGCCCGCAAGCGCATATTAAGGATCGCCTCGGCCTGAACTTCGGAAAGCTTAAACGCCTTCATCAGCTCATCTTTTGGTTTATCCGCGGTACGGATAATTTTAATGACTTTATCAATGTTCAAGAAAACAGTGAGAAAACCTTCCAACACTTCCAAACGATGCAGCACTTTTTCAAGACGGAAAGACGAACGACGCACCAGCACTTCTTGTTGATGATCCAGCCACGCTTGTAAGACTTCTTTCAACGGCATCACGCGTGGGCTTATACCATTTTCCAGCACGTTCATGTTCATATTAAAACGTGTTTCTAAATCAGTAGAGCGGAACAACGCCTCCATCAACAGCTCTTCATCAACTTGACCACTACGCGGCGTCAAAACAATACGGATATCCTCCGCGCTTTCGTCTGACACATCATCCAACAAAGGAATTTTCTTAGCGTTAATAAGCTCCGCAATCTTCTCAATCAATTTTGATTTTTGAACCTGATACGGAATCTCCGTCACAATAATTTGATACGTCCCGCGTTTTAAATCTTCACGCGCCCATTTTGCCCGCACCCGAAACGCGCCCTTGCCCGTTTCATACGCCTTCACAATATTGGCTTTGGGTTCAATCAGCGTACCACCCGTGGGAAAATCTGGGCCTTTAATAATGCTCGCCAATTTTTTATAACTTAAATCTTCTTCCAACATCGCCAAGCAAGCTTCACACAGCTCCGCCACATTAAAAGGTGGAATATTTGTCGCCATACCCACGGCAATACCGCTCGACCCATTGGCCAAAATATTGGGGAACGCACCAGGAAGAACGACAGGCTCATTTTCTGACCCATCATAGGTCGCACGAAAATCAACCGCGTTTTCACCGATACCTTCCAGCATCAATTGCGCCACGCGAGTCAGCCGCGCCTCGGTATATCTCATCGCGGCGGCATTATCGCCATCAATGTTACCAAAGTTGCCCTGCCCATCGACCAACGGATAACGGACGTTGAAATCTTGTGCGAGCCGGGCCATTGCA
>CAZYHI010000081.1:0-8762 GCA_964647515.1 uncultured Micavibrio sp.
AGAAGCGGGCGTTACGGCCGTTATTCAACCAGGTGGCTCTATCCGTGATGAAGAAGTGATCGCCGCCGCCGATGAACGCGGCCTCGCCATGGTTTACACAGACATGCGGCACTTCTGGCATTAATACGTCATTCCCACAAGTGGGCGGACATTGAGCTTGAAAACATATTATTGACATAATAATATGTTTTGTTTAATATCCCTCCAGCTTAGGAGTTGCAGATGCGTTTAATAGAAGGGTTTAGAGAGTCCATAGATAAGTTAAATCTTGAAACGGTTTCGTCTTCTCAAGTTCTTTTGCCTCACGGGTATGGAAGAGCTTATCTTTACGATAGCACAGACAGCTATTATGGTGATGAAATTCATATTCAATCTATTATGGAAGAACATAAAAATCGAATTCAAGCGGCTTCAAAAGATGCTTCGTTAAAAGGGGGGATATTTGCAGGAGCGGCAGGCTTTGTAAACTTAAGTTATATGGGGGCCGCCCAGTCTTCAGCTGGCATTTTGTATGACTTTAACGCTCATCAGAAAATATTTTGGGACGAGTTGTTAAACGTAATTGCAGAGTCACCATCTCTTGAGAAGTTTCAATCTACAATGCCATCAACACTGAAAAATGTGATGTTTAAAATCAACACTCTGGAAGTTTGTGAAGACCTAGAGACGGTAGGTAGGTTTACGCGCCTTGCTCAGGAAAGGAAAAATTTAGGCACTTGTTCTTCGAGAGAGATTCGCAAACAGAACGCAACAAAATTGAGAGATTTCAAATCTGAAAAAGAGTTTTTAGATTGGATGCAAAAGAGTGTTTCTGACAAGGCAGATACACAATGGAAAAATTATTATTCTCATTTACATGAGATGGCCAAAGCTGGTGCTATTGGCACTATGACTTTTGATATTTGTGACAATAAAGCAGGAGATCAATTGGCAGATTGTTTAGAAGAAAAAATCAGTCTGTTATATGTCAGTAATATATTTAGATTTTTAACAACAGAAACAGATTTTGCAAATCGGGAGAATGATGGTTTTCAAGATAATACATCCCAAGCAGAAAAAAACCTAACACGACTTTTGGGTGACGATGGAATTATCGTTGGTGACATGTTTGTTCTTGATAGGCAGTACAAACGCACAGAAACTGACTTTGGAAAGGCCAATAATATAGATTTACCCTTTAAATTCACATAAAAGAAGCCCGCGGAATGAACCACGGGCTTCATGAATTGTTATTGAAGTAGCCGTAGCGCGCTTGTTTTATGCGCCATGCCCGTAAACGGGAGGGCGCGCCGCCTGAGGCTTTAAAATCTACTTCTTAATCGTTGTTAAGATTGCCACTGGGATAAGACCCAACATAACATCTGTTGTGTATGATAAATACACCGCAACAACTGTTAACAACACAGCAAAAATGTCGCTGGTCAATTTACGATGTGTCAAAAGCAAGCCTGACACAAATAATGTAAAGACCGATCCAACCAATGTATGTAAGACAGATCCAGCGAAGAACGATGTTCCTACGCCATCAACGATACCAATTAATCCTAAGAAATGAAGTAATGTTGTCGAAATACCGACCAACAAAACGACGGACAATACATAGAACCAAAAAGCTCCTGTTGTTGATCTTACGTGACCTACGTCTAATATTTTATCTAGCATAATGTAACCTCCCGTTACTGTTAAGTTTGCGTTTAAAAAAACTGGTTTAGCGTCAGACTTATTTTTGCTTTTTAATAAGCGTCCTCGGGCTTGCCCGCATGACGGCTATTTAATAAGCATCCAATTCACTATCCCAGTACAGAAAATCCCCCCAACTCTTATGTAAGAAGTTTGGTGGGAACCTTCGTCCCGTTTCCTGAAGTTCATATATACTTGGCTCACGTGGCTCTGCAATCGGATGCATGTCGCATTCATGCGGCATTTTACTTCCTTTTCTTGTGTTGCAGGGTTTGCAAGCCGAGACAATATTATCCCAGGATGTCTTTCCACCACGTGATCGCGGGATCACATGGTCAAATGTTAAGTGTTGTGTTTTATAGATGTCACCACAATATTGGCAATGCCACGCATCGCGCAAAAACACATTATATCGGGTGAAAGCCGGACTATGTGATGTTGGCACATATTCCTTAAGCGCAATCACACTTGGTAATTTAAATTCTTCTGTTGGTGAATGAATTAAACGGTCATATTCAGAGACAATAGTCACTGTATCACGAAAGATCGCTTTCACCGCTTCTTGCCACGGCCAGACAGATAAAGGAAAATAACTAAGGGGTCTAAAATCCGCATTGAGGATTAAAGCTGGGCAATTCTCTAACGGAAGGTTTTTGTGAGTATTCCCTCCTATGGTAAGTGAGTTTATAGTCATATAAACCTCCTTTACTTCCTTAATTATATCACGGAATCGTCGCTAACCCAAGGGATTGGCGGGATTTAGAATATTCGCCAGAAGCTAATAAACTACATTAAGTTTTATGAAAAAAATTTCGTGAATATGCGTCGTCGCGAAATATTATTTCAAGAAATTAATAAAAAATTATATCTATTTGATATCATTAACTATTTTTGAAATGAATTTTGAGCCACTTTCAACCCCCGCTCCATCAATGGAATGGGTAAGATTTGGGGTGGTATGTCCGCTGACATCAAAGCCATTTTCAGTCAAATTTTTAACCGCATGATGGTATTTATCAATAGTCACAACGTCATCTGATTCGCCATGAATAAGACGAATGGGCGGCTTATTTATGCCGTCCTCGTTCAATTCCTCCGCACCGATAAGCGACCCAGAATAACCCAATATACCGGCAATTTTGCCTTTACGGCGAAGGCCAGTATAAAGGCTCATCATTGTTCCTTGAGAAAACCCCACCAAAATAAGCTCTCTATCGGTTAAGCCATGCGCGTCCAGCGCCTCATCTAAATAGGTATCTAATATGGGGCGGGCTTGATTAACCCCTTCCAGATATTTTTCTGGTGTGCGTTCCATTAACGAAAACCATTGCCTCATATTTTCATTGGCCCCTTCTCCCATTTCACAGGAGAAAGGCGCATCAGGAGAAATAAACAACGCATCAGGCGCGGCCTCTTGCCAATAGGGCGCAAGAGAGATTAAATCTCGTCCGTTAGAGCCATAGCCATGCAGTAAAGCAATGATTTGCTTGGGTTTGCCGCCAGATTTTGGGTTTTGTGTGTAATGGTTTAATTTTGTCATAGCTGTTTTCTACTATAAAAGAAGCTAAATGAGAATAACAGGAAGAATAACTGGCAAAAAAGTTATTTTTTGGGGTTGCTTTTTATTTTTGTGGGTAGTAGTAAATGAAAGTCATTCTCAACTAACTTTAAAAAACTATAGAGGTACAACATGCTAGAAACATTACTCATCACTTTCCGCGAAGGCTTAGAGGCTTTTTTAATTGTCGCCATTACATTGGCCTACCTCACCAAAACAGGGCGTAAAGACTTGAAAAAACCTGTTTATGCGGGGATTGCCGTGGCTTTATTGGTCAGCGCAACGACAGGCTGGCACATTGCCGAAATGGCCGATACGCCATTGATGGAAGGTTGGCTGGCGATTATTGCGGGTATTCTGGTTGCCTCCCTCACCTATTACATGATGACATCGGCGCATAAGATTAAGACCCATATTGGTAATGCGGTTGATAAGCATGCCGCAAAAGCAGGCAAGGGTGCAATTATAGGGATGTTCATTTTTACAGTTGTGATGATTGCCCGTGAAGGCATGGAAACCGCCCTGATGCTCAGCGCGATTAGCCACAAAACGGAAGGCGGTCAAATGATGATGGGCGCGATGTTTGGCTTAGGTCTAACCGCCTTTATCGGTTATCTTTGGGCAACACAAAGCCATAAAATCAACTTAAAAGCCTTTATGCAAGTGACAGGAATTTTCTTGTTCCTCTTCGCCGTGCATTTATTTTTATATGGCATTTACGAGCTCACCGAAGTTGAAGGCTCAGTCTTCTTTAATGATGCCGTGCATCAAGCGATGAAACCATGGGTTAGCTCTAAGACTCTATTCGGTCAGTTGACTATTTACGGTCTATTGGTTGTTCCATGCGCGTGGCTGATGATTGTGGCGGTGAAAGATAAATTCTTCCCCCGCCATGAGTTTGTCGCAGCGGAGTAGAACCTATGTGGTTTGTCTATTCATTGATCGGGTTCATTATTGGCTTAATCGTTCAAAAATCTATTCAAGATAAAGAAAGAAAAGAAAACATAAATTCTGTACAAATTTTTACAGAAATTATGGATGATGCAGATCACTCATTCGATAGAGATTATGAAACTATCAACGTTCCCAATAGTAAAACTTATTCTCTGAAATATCGAGATGTAAAAGGCAATATAACTAAAAGACATATCAATATTTATTCAATATCTAGAGTTGACGCAAGCTATGACATCTCTGCTCACTGTCATTTAAGACACAGCCATAGAACTTTCAAAGAAAGCGGTGTTATTGATCTCCTAGATTGTGAAACAGGACAAATTTTCAGTAGTTTTAAAGAACTCTTTGCTGAAATAAAAGACCAAAACAAAGAGTATTACGAAGCCCTATCTAGTGTCGAAAAAGATTTAACCATTCTTACAAGTTTGGCAAGAGTTGACAACAGAATGGTTGCAAAAGAAAAAGCTGTTATTCTAGACTATGCCATTAAAACTTGCCCTGAATTAGCGGAATATAAATCAGGAATAGAAAATCATATCTCTGGCATAAAATATAACTCTGTTGTTTTTGAACAGGCTTGCAAGCTTGCACTAAAAGAAAAAAATCTAGATAAACTGATTATTGCTGCTAATGACGTTATGAACGCAGATAAAAAAGCAAAACCAGAGGAATTAGCTTTGATAGATAAACTTGAAAACTTTAATACAAGTTCTTAAACCGCTTTTTTACCTTTAGGCTTTGCGCCTTTGGTTTTATCCAAAATGGGTTTTAGATACTGTCCTGTGTAACTGCCTTTAACTTTGGCGATGTCTTCAGGTGTGCCTGTGGCGAGAATTTTACCGCCCTTATGCCCACCTTCGGGGCCGATATCTATAATGTAATCGGCGGTCTTAATCACTTCCAAATTATGCTCAATCACCACCACAGTATTGCCCTGTTCAACAAGACTTTGTAAAACTTCGAGGAGCTTACGCACATCTTCAAAGTGCAAACCCGTTGTTGGCTCATCCAAAATATAAAGCGTTTTACCGGTTGAGCGTTTTGACAGCTCCTTAGACAACTTCACACGTTGCGCCTCACCACCCGACAAAGTATTGGCCGGTTGACCAACTTTAATATAATCAAGCCCGACTTGTTTAAGCGTTTCCATCTTGTCACGAATGCTCGGCACGGCTTTAAAAAATTCGGCGGCATCTTCAATCGTCATGGCGAGTATATCGGCGATGTTTTTACCTTTAAATTTAATGTCGAGCGTTTCACGGTTATAACGCTTGCCCTCACATGTTTCACAGGTCACATAAACATCAGGCAGAAAGTGCATCTCGATTTTAATCAAGCCATCACCGGCACAAGCTTCACACCGTCCGCCTTTGACGTTAAAGCTAAAACGTCCTGCGCCATACCCACGGACTTTGGCTTCGGGTAACCCTGCGAACCATTCACGGATTGGTGTAAACGCCCCCGTATAAGTGGCAGGGTTGGAGCGCGGCGTACGTCCAATCGGTGATTGATTAATGTCGATCACTTTATCGAGGAACTCTAACCCTTTGATCTCTTTATAAGGCAGAGGTATTTCGCGCGACTTCATTAATTTTTGTGACGCGGCGCGGTAGAGCGTATCAATGGTAAAAGTCGATTTACCTGAACCAGAAACACCAGTCACGCAACTCATCGTCCCGAGCGGAATTTCACCTGTGACATTTTGAAGGTTGTTACCAGATGCACCGATTAATTTTAAGCTTTGGCCTTTTTTACCTTTACGGCGCGCTTTAGGAATAACCACTTCACGCTTACCTGTCAGATAATCGGCGGTGACAGAATTTTTGGCTTTCATCACTTGCTTTGGCGTACCGCTGGCGATGATGTTACCGCCATGCACACCCGCCCCAGGGCCAATGTCGATGAGATGATCGGCGGATAAAATCGCATCTTCATCATGCTCAACAACCAACACCGTATTACCGAGATCGCGCAAATGGCGCAACGTTTCTAACAAGCGATTATTATCGCGTTGGTGCAAGCCTATCGATGGTTCATCCAAAACATAAAGGACACCCGTCAAGCCAGAGCCAATTTGCGAAGCAAGGCGAATACGTTGGCTTTCTCCGCCCGACAAGGTCGCAGAAGAACGCGAGAGCGATAAATAATCTAAGCCAACATTCATCAAAAATGTCAGACGTTCATTAATTTCTTTTAAAATTTTATCGGCGATTTGCGCTTGCTGTTTGGTAAGTTTTTTATCAACTTTTTTAAACCACGCATCAGCATCTTCAATCGACAAGGCAGAAATTTCACCGATGTGCTTACCATCAATTTTTACCGCGAGGGATTCGGGCTTTAAACGATTACCATCACAAGTTTCACAAGGAGAACTGGTTTGATAACGCGCTAAATCATCCCGCGCGCGATTGCTATCTGTTTCAATGAGACGGCGCGCTAAAGATGGAATAACCCCTTCAAACGGTTTGTTACTTTTCCACGTGCTTTCGCTTTTACTTTCATAGGTGATAGGAATCACCGTGTCACCAGAGCCATGAAAAATAACATCACGTTCAGATTTTTTTAGCTTGTTCCACGGCGTGGTGACTTTAAATTTGTAATGCTTGGCAACCGCTTCCATCGCTTGCATATAATAGGGCGCAAAGTTTTTTGACCAAGGCTCTACCGCGCCTTCTTTGATGGACTTGGTTTTGTCTGGGACGATTAAGTTTTCATCCATGAGCATTTTTTGCCCCAAACCATCACAGGTTGGGCACGCGCCATGCGGGGAGTTAAACGAAAATAAACGCGGTTCAATTTCTGCAATGGTAAAGCCCGATACAGGGCAAGCGAATTTCTCACTAAATATTTTCTGCGCGCCCGTTTTGGCATCTTCGGCAATGCATAAACCATCGGCCAATTTCAACGCCGTTTCGACACTGTCCGCCAAACGCGTCGCAATATCATCACGCACAACAACACGGTCAACCACCACCTCGATGTCATGTTTGAGTTTTTTATTCAGGGCGGGAACGTCCTCAATATCATACAGCTCACCATCCACTTTCACCCGTTGAAAGCCCTTGGCTTGAAGTTCTTTAAATTCTTTTTTGTATTCGCCTTTTCGACCACGGACGATAGGCGCAAGGACATATAATTTTATTCCATCACCCATCGCCATAATTTGATCGACAATTTGCGACACCGTTTGGCTTTCAATCGGTTTACCTGTCGCAGGAGAATATGGCACGCCAACACGCGCCCAAAGAAGCCGCATATAATCATGAATTTCAGTGACCGTCCCGACGGTGGAACGGGGATTACGGCTGGTGGTTTTTTGCTCGATAGAAATGGCGGGGGATAGCCCCTCGATGCTGTCGACATCAGGCTTTTGCATCATCTCCAAAAACTGACGCGCATAGGCGGACAGGCTCTCCACATAACGGCGTTGCCCCTCGGCATAGATGGTGTCAAACGCTAGCGAAGATTTACCCGACCCCGATAAGCCTGTCACAACGATAAGCTTATCCCGTGGCATATCCACATCGATATTCTTTAGGTTATGTTCACGCGCCCCGCGTACTGAGATTGTCTTTAACATAGGGTTTTATAAAGGAAAACAGGCAATTAAAGCTACAAGAAAATTAATAATGATGAAAACCTTAATTAATAACCCCACACGCAATACGTGGACCTGCCGCGCCAGAAGGCTGGCTCATATGGTCATCGGCACTGGCATGGATAACAATGGCAGAACCATCAGCATCAAACAAACCTGCCACACCACTATCAAGCGTTACATGCAAGTTCACAAAAGCGACCTTAATCGCGCCTTTACTATCAGGCTTTAAGTTCGGCATATCGCCTGCATGTTGCCCTTCTGGATGCTTCATTCCATGTGCCTTACCATGCGGGTTATAATGTCCACCTGCATTTTTAAATGTCTCTAATGGTGTGCAATCCCCCACCGCATGAATATGCATCGCATGGTCACCATCAGGCGTTAGCCCGTTTAAATCAAGATTGAGCAACACGCCAGCTTTAGTTGAACTTAAGGCGACAGTTCCCATGCTCTCCCCTTTATTATTCAACATATCAACCATTTTTATTTGACTTTCATTCGGCACGGTTTGATAGAGATACCCCGCCCCTAAAATAAGCAAAACGGCAACGATAATCCAAATTATTTTTTTCGACATTTTATATCCATATAATGATTGAGAATTACGCCTATTCTATAGTAATTTTCTTCTTTGTCATCTTTGAATTTATAATGCGGTAATCAAGTTTTGAAGAAGCAAAAATGATAACTATAAAACCTTGTGAAAAAGACCAAATAAATATATTTATAATCATATGTACAAAATATTAGCAAAAGGTATATATAATGGGTAAAATTACAATTATGGATGGCGGCATGGGTGGTGAATTAAAAGCCATGGGCGCGCCGTTTAAAAAACCAGAATGGTCTGCTCTGGCTTTGATAGAAGCCCCCGAAACCGTCATGCAAGCGCACCTAGCTTTTGTTGATGCGGGCGCAGAAATATTAATTACCAATACTTATGCTATTGTTCCTTTTCACATTGGG
>CAZYHI010000082.1:0-8556 GCA_964647515.1 uncultured Micavibrio sp.
CATTTCACGACCCGCTTCAATACGTTTGGCAATCGCAATCTCACCTTCGCGAGAGAGAAGCTCAACCGTTCCCATCTCACGTAGATACATACGCACAGGATCATCGGTACGTCCCGTATCATCGGAAGCAATGTTACCGCCTGACTCGTATTTTTCTTCTTCCTCGTCATCACCTTCTGTCATTTGAATGCCGACATCAGACAAAGTCTTCATCGCGTCTTCAATTTGCTCTGACGAGAACTCTTCCGCAGGCAAAGCTTTGTTCAATTTATCGTAAGTGATGTAGCCTTTTTCTTTTCCTTGCTTAACCAGTTTTTTTACAATCTGAGCCAGAGTACCTTTGACGGCTTTTTTCGGTGTTTCTTCTTCTGCTTCATCACTTTTTGTATTTTTATTGGCGGCTTTTTTCTTTGCCGTCACTTTTTTAGGGGCAGATTTTACAGTTTTTTTAGGGGTTGTCTTCTTAACCGCAGCCTTCTTAGCAGGAGTCTTTTTGACGGCCGCTTTCTTTGCTGGTGTTTTTTTCGCAGGAGTTTTTTTGGCGGCGGCTTTTTTAGCCGCAGTTTTTTTAACAGTTTGGGTCACGTCTTTTTTTACTACTTTTTTCTTAGGTGTTGATTTTGATTTTTTCTTAACGGCTGTCTTCTTTACAGCTTTTTTGGTCGCTTTGGAAACTGTTTTTTTAACAGTTTTTTTAACGGCTTTTTTAGCCGGTTTTTTAGCAAGAGGCTTTTTGGCCACTTTCTTTTTAGTAACCTTCTTCGCGGCTGTCTTTTTAGCCGGTTTTTTCTTCGTGGTTGATTTTTTTGCTAGTGCCAAAATTCGTTCTCAAATTTGTTATTATTACGGCTTCATTATCGAGAAGCATTTGTTACAATTTTTAAATATAACCAATTGGTTATACCTGATTCGCTTTCATAAGCGAAAACCCTTTATAAACAAAAGGATTTGCATATTCAAGGGGGCTGAAGATAAGCTTTTTTAGGCCTGATGAAACACGTCTAAAGCCTGTTGCCATCCTTGGTGAACATCCTCAATTTCACTGCTTTGCCGGACAAACCCCGCATGTGTATAAACGGCTTCACACAATATGCCCCGCATTTCACTTTCAAAGCCATCATTCATCAATTGCCGTACCAAATCATCGCGACTGATCTCTGGGGTATCGCATAAATGACCAAGCGCCGCTTGTCTGAGGGCGTTAAGCCGTGGTTCTTGCACATCAAGTCGCCCCAAATCTTCCTCCACACGGTCAAACAAGCTGGGGTGGTTTAGGATACTGGCGATCAGTATTTGCGCGATTAAGCGTTGTTTTGAAAAAGAGGGGCGTTTCATTTGCGCCACAGGCTGTTCTACACGCTTTTTATAAGGAATGAATTTAGCCCCACGTTGACCTCCACGCTGATTTTTCTGATAATTTTGAGCAAAAGCCTTATTGACCTTTTCCCGAAAAGCTTGGCGGTAATAATGTTGAATTTCCCTGTCTGCTATACGCAGAACTTCACTTTCTAATGTTTTGGACAACCCTGCGCGGGCTTCAGGGGTTTCAAATTTTTGCCCTGTTGTATGATACATCCAGATAAAATCAACGAGGGGGATTGCACTTTCAATAACGTTTTCCAACGCTTTCTTGCCTTGTGCGTTAACAAGGCTGTCAGGGTCTTGCCCATCAGGAAGAAAGGCGAATTTTGCACTATGGTCGGGCTTTAATAGAGGTAATATACGCTCGCAAGCGCGTGCGGCGGCGCGCCGACCAGCATTATCACCATCAAAACAAAGGATTGGAATTTTACGGCTTTGCGGGATCATCTTCCACAGCACCATAATTTGGTCTTCGGTCAGCGCGGTTCCCATAGGTGCCATCGCGCCAGAGTATCCCGCTTTCACACAAGCCATCACATCGACATAACCTTCGACAACGATTAAGTCTTGTTCATCAATGGCGGCTTGCCTTGCGCGTGGTTCACCATAAAGCTGTGATCCTTTATGAAACAATGGCGTTTCGGACGAGTTCATATATTTAGCAGGAGTATAATCTCCCTGATCTGACGGTCTTAAATGCTCAGGCAATATGCGCCCCCCAAAGGCGACAACACGGCCACGGCGGTCAGGGACGGGAAACATGATACGTTCACGAAAAAAGGCATAAGGTTCACGCCCTTGTTTTCCTGCGCGTAAAATACCAACTTCAATCATTTGGCTATCGGTGTAATCTAAGGCTTGCATGGCTTTGCGTACCGCTTGACGGTCGGCAGGGGCATAACCAATACGAAAATTATTCAGCTCTTGCTCGCTCATCCCACGGTCAGAGACATAACGATAAGCCTCTTTGTTTGAAGGGTCGCGAAGCTGTGCCTCCATCCATTTGGTCGCATCCTCCATCAAGGCATAAAGGCTTTTTTCCTCTTTGGCTTTTTTAACATCTTGAGGGGATTGCTTTGGTACTTCCATATTGGCTTCGGTGGCCAGCTCCTCTATCGCTTCAATAAAGGACTTATTGTCATGTTGCATCGCAAAGCCAATGGCGTCACCATGCGCGCCACAACCAAAGCAATGATAAAATTGCTTATCATCATTGACATAGAAAGAGGGGGTCTTTTCATTATGAAACGGGCAACAACCCTTAAATTCACGCCCTGCGCGTGATAAACGCACTTTACGCCCGACAATGTCAGACAGTGTCAACCGAGAACGCAGCTCCTCCATAAATCGTGGTGAAATAGTACCCATATCAATATGTTTAGCGTATTTAATGAATTATGCCATTAAAAAATGGAACAGGGTTTATTCTCTTTTTGCTTTTCCTGCGTATCCTTCCTCCCTTTAGGGCTATTTCGTGTGCTGTATTCGTTTTTAATATTTAAAATCACATAACCAACGCAAAGACGCTAAAGCACAAAGCATTCGGTACAAAATTGTAAGCTTTGCGGCTTCGCGATTCAATTGGGAGATTCATCTGGGTCATTCAATTTTTTTAAGCACAAAGGAGAACAAAGTTTAGACAAGATAATTATAGATATATTTCTTTATAAACCTTGATATACGCGGAGTTTCAAAGAAGCGGAGGGGGATTTATAAGAAAGCTCCAAAACTCTGATTCTCCGCGTAAAACAGAGAATATTATCTGTGGTAAATTTTTCTTTATTTTTGCCTTAATATATGATAATATTCCTATTTTAATTTAATCTAAAAAATAAGAAGGAGGAAATAATATGAAATAAAAAACTGTTGTCATTCTTACCCACGCAGGGAAATCATTGATTTACACAAGATTTTAATGACAAACGAACTAAAGAGATATTGTTTAAAATCAATGGCTTAATTTTTTTAAAACGCCCAGATACGAACAGACTATACAAATGCCTGAGAGGGCTTTTACAACAATGAGAGCAATATCTTAAAGGCTTCTTTTGTGGTGTTAAGGCGGACATCTTCACGGTTCATATTGGTAAAATTAAAGGCTTTGGCTTGGACAATTCCACCTTTAATGCCGTAACCGATATAAACCAACCCAACAGGTTTTTGCGGTGCACCGCCATCTGGCCCTGCGATACCTGTGACGGCAATCGATATTTTTGCTTGCGAATTATCAAGCGCGCCTTTGGCCATTTCTTCGGCGGTTTGCATACTGACCGCACCATGTTTTTCCAATGTTGTGGCGGAGACGCCGAGGCAATCGATTTTGGCTTGGTTGGAATAGGTGACAAAGCCACGCTCGAACACAGCCGAAGACCCTGCCTTATCGGTGATGGCTGTTGAGATCATCCCGCCTGTACAGCTTTCGGCAGTGACCAGCTTCCATTTTTTGGTTTTTAGCTTGGTGAGCAATTGATCGGCGAGATCCATTACATCGCTCCAAAATGGCGGAGCAATATCAAGCAAATAGCCGCATAGATACCGGCCAAAACGTCATCAATCATGACACCGAAAGCCCCATCCACACGTTTATCCAACCAACCAATAGGGAAGGGTTTAAAGATATCGAACAGGCGAAACAACACAAAAGCCGCGCCAATCGAATAGGGCGTTAGGAGAGCAGGGATCATCGCAACCCAAAGTCCGACAGCTTCATCAATGACAATCATGCCTGAATCTTTTTCACGTACCATGCGCTCAAAATGTTTCGCCGCCCACAGCCCCAAAGGGAAGCAAATGGCGCAAGCAATAAGAAGCGCGGGAATACCGCCCACTATCATAAGGAATATCCCAAACGGTAATGCGCCGATTGTTCCCCATGTGCCAGGGCCAGGTTGCATGAGCCCCGTTCCAAACCACGTCGCGACCCATGTGGCGGGATGTTTGAAATCTAAACGGCGCAGCGTATCGTGATGACGTATTTTAATCATACGGGTATTATCTCACGATTCTCTTGCAGCTGGTAACTGAACAGTGGTAAGGGCTTGGCAAGCAATGCCTTCTTTGCGTCCTGTAAAGCCGAGCTTTTCTGTCGTGGTGGCTTTTATACTAATACGAGAAGGGGGAATGCCTATAATTTCGGCAATACGTTCTTGCATAGCTTTACGATACTGCCCAATTTTTGGCGTTTCGGCCATGATTGTGATATCAATAAATTGAATATCGCCACTGCGCGCGTTTATCATTGAAACAGCCTCTTTTAAGAAAAGCGCGCTATTTGCGTCTTTCCATTGTGGGTCAGAAGGGGGAAAGTGCGTGCCGATATCGCCTTCATTGACGCTGCCGAGCAGCGCATCTGTAATGGCGTGAAGCACCACGTCGGCATCAGAATGACCCGTTAATGCCAAATCATGCGGAATTTCAATGCCGCCCATCATCAGCTTGCGATCACTTGGTGCGGCCTCAAAAGCGTGAACATCATAGCCAGAAGCTGTTCTGGTTTCCATCTCACTCATCATCATTTTTTGCACCATGGCTAAATCATCCTGTGTTGTAATTTTAATGTTTTCACGAGAAGAAGCTACAGTTTCTACTTTATGCCCCATAGCACGTATCAAGCCTGTATCGTCGGTAAAGCTGTCATCGTCTTTGAACTTCTCATGCGCCGCTATTAACGCGCCATATTTAAAAGCTTGAGGTGTTTGAATACCCCAGACATTTTCGCGATCTAAAGGTTTGCTATCTTTAATTAAAGTATCGACAACAGGGGTCGCAAGAGTCGCCGCATCGGCGGTTTTCATGACACGTAATAATGCTTCAACATCGGTGCGTTGAACCATTGGTCGCGCCGCATCATGAATTAAAATCACATCATCATTTTTTACATTAGAAAAACTTTTCAAACCATTGTAAACACTATTTTTTCTTGCGTTTGATCCAAACACATATTGGCAATTATCAATGTTCTTTGTGGCATTATCAAACAAAGCAGAATGTTCTTCATTTATAATCACAACAATAGATTTTAAGCTACTGATATTTATAAATTTATTGATAGTATGAGTGAGAACAGAACGCCCATTGATCTTTAAATAGGGTTTAGGGGTTTCAAGCGCCATGCGGCTTGCCGTTCCTGCCGCAGGGATAAGCAAGTGAAAATTTGGTAAATCGTTACTGGCTGTCGTTTTTGACATATTTATTAACTTGCCTTTTGTCGTTAAATTGTTGATAGTCTTAAATAATCATCAGGTCAATCAATCATATGATTATACAATAACCATAAATTTACAAAATGGATAACATTAAAAATTAATGGCACGTCATTCCAAAACCGATAACAGCGCGACCGATGCCGTAACAAACAGCTATGGCTTTTGGCATGGTTTTGTTGATGCGCTTTGGGGGCCAAGAAGCCGTTTAAGCGGTTTTCGTCGTCGTTTCAATGCCAGAAGTTGGAGTACGAAGCTCTCCTTTCTTTTGATTGCGGCGGCGATTGTGAGTGGTTTTGCCACTTATGCGGCCTTAACCGATACACCGCCATTTGGTGATAACCCTAAAACAGTGATCTGGCTGTTAAATATTGACCTCATTATTCTGCTGACGCTTGTGATTTTGATTGGAAGGCGGATTATCACGATATGGAGTGGGCGAAAGCGTAACATTGCGGGCTCTCATTTACATGTGCGCCTTGTCGCTATCTTCAGTATTATGGCCGCCGCGCCTGCTATTATCATGGCGGTTTTTTCGGCTTTCTTTTTTCATTTTGGTGTTCAGACATGGTTTAGTGAAAATGTCCGTACTGCCATTGTTGAATCTCAAGCGGTTGCCGAAGCCTACCTAGAAGAACATCAACAAATTATTAAAGCTGACATTCTGGCGATGGCGAACGATATTGATCGTCAGTCTATTTTAATGATGGATTCTCAAGCCGCTTATGAGACTGCGCTTGATACGCAAAGTCTTTTTAGAAATTTATCTGAAGCGATGATTTTTGACCGTTCGGGCAAAATTTTGGCGCGTTCTGGCTTAACCTTTACGCTGACCTTTGAAAAAGTCTCTGATTATTTATTGGAGCAAGCCGAGGATGGTGAAGTTGTTGTTCTTACCAGTGATAGTGATGATAGGGTGCGTGCGCTTGTCCGCCTGAATAGTCGTAATGACAGTTATCTGTTTGTCGGGCGGCGTGTTGATGCGGCGGTTCTATCTCATGTGGCTGCCACCCGTGATGCCACTCAACGTTATGCGCAGTTAGAAGGGCAATATTCAGGTTTACAAATTACCGTTACGATGATTTTTGTTGTTGTGGCGTTATTGTTATTATTGGCGGCGATGTGGACAGGGATTGTCTTGGCACGTCAGCTTGTCGCCCCGATTAGTACATTGATATCCGCCTCTGATAGGGTTAGGGCAGGGGATTTAACCGCCCGCGTTCCGAAACAAAAGCAAGTTGAAGAGTTTGATTATCTGGCGCAATCTTTCAATCGTATGACCGAGCAAATTCAGCAGCAACGTGATGAGCTGATTACGACGAACCGTCAACTGGATCAACGCCGCCGTTTGACCGAAACTGTTTTAACAGGTGTGTCGGCAGGGGTTGTTGGGGTTGATGGCACGGGGAAAGTCACGCTGGCCAATGCAATGGCGGCGGGTTTATTTGATATAGAAAGTCAAAATTTAATTGGTCAACAAATTATTGATATCCTGCCCGAGTTGGAAGAGCTGTTAGAGCAAGCGCATGATAAGCCCAATAAGATTATACAATCTGAAATTCCCTTTATGTCGGAAAATGGTAGTAAACTGACTTTGATTGTCCGTATCGCGATTGAACTTATTGGCGAGGAAGAGCGTGGCGCGGTGCTGACATTTGATGACATTACAGAGCTTCAAGCAGCCCAACGCAAAGCCGCATGGGCAGACGTGGCGCGTCGTGTCGCACATGAAATTAAGAATCCGTTGACCCCGATACAGTTATCGGCCGAACGGTTAAAACGTAAATATTTGACGCAGATCACAGAAGATCCAGAAACCTTTACTGCCTGTACGGATACCATCATGCGCCATGTTGAAGATATTGGACGTATGGTGAATGAATTTTCTGATTTTGCGCGTATGCCTGTCGCGCAATTAGAACAGCATAATATTATTCAAGAATTAAAGAATATCGTTGTTTTTCAAAAGGCCGCGCACACACATATTAAATTCAATCTCATTGGTAATTTATCGAAAAAGCGTAAATTTGAATCTTGTTGTGATATCCAACAAATTCGTCAAGCTTTTACTAATCTATTACAAAATGCGATTGATTCCATCGATTCTAAAATAGCGCAAAATGAAGAATATAGGGGCGCGCTTAATGTGTTGTTTCATCATGATACAGACAAAGCACAGATTGTAATTTGTTTGTCTGATAACGGCGTCGGTTTACCTAAAAATGAAGATCCTGCAAAATTGAGCGATCCTTATGTCACCCATCGTGATAAAGGAACAGGTTTGGGGTTGGCTATTGTAAAGAAAATTATGAGTGACCATAATGGTGTCTTAATGATAGGAAACAATACGCGCCTTACAAATATTGACCAATGGAATGATTTAGGTGGGGCAAGTGTTACTCTTATCTTGCCTGTTGGTGAAAGTGATAAAACCGATATTGAACAACAAATTGAATTGAAGAAGTCAGCATAAATGACAAAAGATATATTAATCGTTGATGATGAAGATGATATCCGCACGCTGATTAAGGCGATTTTGGAGGATGAAGGTTATCATGTTCGTGAAGCCCAAAATCCTGCCCAAGCGATTGCCGCATTTGAAGATAAGACGCCTGACCTTGTGATTTTAGATATTTGGTTGCAAGAAAGTGATACGGATGGGTTGGAGGTTTTAACACAAATCAAAAAAGACAATCCCTTGCTTCCTGTCTTGATGATTAGTGGCCATGGCACAATCGAAACTGCCGTGACGGCTATTAAACAAGGGGCGTATGACTTTATTGAAAAACCATTTAAGTCTGATCGTCTATTGTTGATGATGGCGCGCGCGCTTGAAACGGCGGAGCTGCGCAAAGAAAATCAAACCTTAAAAGCGCAAAGTCATAAGCAAGATCATGAACTGATTGGAAAGCCTTCCGCTATCGCGCAGCTCAAAAGTCAGATTGATAAAATTGCCCCAACAAACAGCCGTGTTTTTATCACAGGTGAGGGG
>CAZYHI010000083.1:0-8465 GCA_964647515.1 uncultured Micavibrio sp.
TGTTCAAACATATCACGCACACGTGACGCCCCAACCCCAACAAACATTTCCACAAAGTCAGAACCAGAAATTGTGAAGAAAGGCACTTCGGCTTCACCCGCCACGGCGCGCGCGGTTAAGGTTTTACCTGTTCCTGGCGGCCCAACAAGCAACGCGCCTTTTGGAATTTTACCGCCAAGACGTTGAAATTTTTGCGGATCTTTTAGAAACTCAACCACTTCTTGAAGTTCAATTTTTGCCTCATCAATACCTGCGACATCATCAAAAGTGACACGGCCATGTTTTTCAGTGAGAAGTTTTGCACGTGAACGACCAAAGCCCATCGCGCCACCGCCACCTTTACCTTGCATTTGGCGCATGAAGAAAATCCACACCCCAATAAGTAACAACATCGGAAACCAAGACAATAGAATTGAAAAAATACTAATCTGATTGGGATCACTCTCTTTTGCCTGAATACGAACACCTGTTCCCTCAAGACGCTCCACGACATTTTCACCAACAGGAATCGTCACCTTAAAAGTTCGGCCACCTTCGGTATAATGCCCTGTCAAATCCTGTCCTTGAATAAGGACATCACCGATGCGCCCGCTTTTACTTTCAGACATAAAATCACTATAGGCAATTTCATCACTTTGGCTGATACCACCCATCTTGCCTGTTTGAAAAGCATTGAGCAAAACAGCCAGCATTAAGCCGATGGCCAGCCAGAAAACGACATTTTTTCCAAGATTATTCATAATGAGCGAAAGTCCTTATTTTATATGAAGTTATAATGTAAGTATTTTAGGCCAAAAAGCAAGCATTTCCAAGATTTAGCCATGCCTATTCACGGCTGTTTTATGGCAGCATTCTCACCGTAACACGTTCAACGCTTTATCATTTCTTTGCTGTATTTTTTGCTTTTTCGCTTTTGCGTCTTCATAAGTTACAAAAAGAACAGGGTTTGCTGGTTTTTTTGCTCCCAAATAAAGGGTCACATCTGTCTCTGCATCTTGCCATTTTATCGTGACAATTAACTGCCCACGGTAAACCGCCCAACCCCATTCATTGGGATATTTTTTACTTTGCTCATCTTTCCATTCAAAATTTTCTTCCAACGGTTCACCAAAACGTTTTACTAAATCACGTTTGATCTTCACCAAATCTTCAAATCGATTTTGTGGCACAGTATATTTTTTTTCTGAGAAAATACGAACGCGGTATAATTTATCATTATCAAATTCATAATTGACCGATGATCTTATGCCACGAATTTGGTCAACATAAAAAAGAGTATCACCATCTTTTTCAACAAAAATTGCGTCTTCTTCTTCCTTAATAATTTCAGGCGGTAAGCCCCATATAAAACCACGAACATGCGCTTCGTCTAATATTTCTTCATCATCAGCGTAAGTTAGCTTTTCTGCTGCATACACTTGTAACGGCGCAAGCGCGGACAAAAACAACATCACTATAAAAAAACGAAAAACCATGAAAAAATTATAACTCCTTACTTATATATAATGCGCTATTTTTATCCTGTAATGCAAAAATTAAACCGCCCAAGGTTCTAGGTTTAAAATTATCCGTATCAAACCATAAAGATTCAAACAAATCTTCAAGACGATCCATCCGCACATCATAAGCTGTACCCCCTCGAAACCCTCTCACTGATTTTTGAATAATACGCAAAGAAATTTCTTCGGGAAGTTGTTTTAATTGATTAAAATCCAACAAAACCGCCTTCTCATCCGCACTCATCACGACATCTTTATATTCTTGGTCCGTGATATCAGATAACGCCTGTCTCCCACGGCGTAAGCGCCTTGTTAAGGTTGTTAAACGCTTTGCACTTAAGCCTTCTTGCGCCAAAATTTCCATGGAACCGCGCAAGCGCGGCCTTAAGTATTTTTCATTTTCATTACTAGGGTCTTGGACAAATGGCACATCATGTTCCTGACAATAAGAAACTAAGTCTTTTTTTGGTACGTTCAAAAACGGACGAATAATGTTTATAGTATCGTTATAAGGATGTACAACATCCATACAGGCCAGACCGTCAAGGCCACTGCCCTTGGATAAACGGATTAAAAATGTTTCAGCTTGGTCATCTTGATGATGCGCTACAAAAATATTTTGGATATTATGTTCAGCGCAATACTCAGCCATTAATTGATAACGCGCATGACGCGCCGCCTCCATTAAGGCGGCATCTTGTTTTTCACCTTCCCATTTTAAAATCACATGGTTTAGTAAATTATTACCTTGTGCGGCGACCCATTGCGCGACATCTTCGGCCTCTTTCTTTGCCGCGTCACGCAAGCCATGGTCAACCGTGATGCAACATATCTTTTTATTGTCGGCGTGCGCATAAACACTTAACGCATGGAGCAAGGCCATACTGTCTGGTCCACCAGAGACAGCCACCGCGAAAGAATTTTTTTCTTTTATCGCAGAAAATTTTTCAAAAAAATGATCTAGACAATCAACAAGGGAAAATGAATGAGGAATATTAATGCTCTCATGGTTACGCATGGCACGCTACCCCATACATGTTAGCCGCCACAGGATAAATTATTACGCTCTTGCTGCGCCCGTTTAACAACATCATCATGCCCGTTTGGAAATTTAACAGCCACTTGACCCAAGGCCACACAAGCATCTTTATCTTTTCCTAAACCTTTTAGAGACATACCAAGCTTTAATAAAATATCGGGTGATTTTGCACTGTCTGGATAATTTTGAAACCCTTCAGCAAAATTACGCGCCGCGGTTTTATAATCACCACGAACATAATGTGTTTCACCCAACCAATACTTGGCATTGGCTGCCAAAACATGATCACCATGATTTGTTAAAAATTGGTCAAAGCCCTGTTCAGCACCATCAAAATCTTTTGTTTTCAACGCCGCATATGCTTTTTCATACTGCGCAGTCGCATCATGATTACCGCCACCAATAACAGTTTTTGTTTGTATTCCTTGCGGTTGTTGCGCCGCAATCGCCCCTGCTAAAGGATTAAGATTTAAAGGATTACTACCACCACGTTGTTGTTGAGGTAAACCTTGTGTCACATTCTGCCTTGTACCAAGACGCCCTGATGGAACAGCCTGTGTTGCGTTTGATTCTTGATCAAATCTTTCCAACCTATTGATTTTTTGTTTTAACGAATTGATTTGATAAAGTTGCTCTTCGACTTTTCCTGTCAACTCACGCACTTGCGTTTCCATTTGTTGCAAACGAATTTCTGTTTGCGCCGCACTACCACCACCTGTCGCATAAACAGGCGATTGTTGCGCGTAAGAAATATGAGGGGATAATGAAACCCCAACAAACCCCATGACCATCATAGAGCAAAGGCACAGAAAAGTTTTTTTCCGTGCCTTTAAAATTTTTACCATTAAATCAGAATTATTCAACACGAGTGCGTGCTCTCCTGTTTTGTGACCAAGATGTACCATCAGCACCAACAACCAATGGCTGTTCTTTACCGTAGCTGATTGTGTTAATACGTCTTGGGTCAACACCAACAGCAATCATGTAATTTTTAACCGCATTGGCACGACGATCACCCAACGCCAAGTTATATTCACGTGTTCCACGCTCATCGGCATGACCTTCAACTGTTACACTTAAGTTTGGATAATTATTGAGCCAACGCGCCTGTCCTTCAACGATACTACGTGATTGTGAATTTAACGTGTGCTGATTTGTTTCAAAGTAAATGATATCACTGCCTGCTTGCGCGGCTAAATCTGCTTGTGATCCAGGAACATGTGCACTATCCACGGCACCAACAGAAGACGTACCATATTGATCTATATTGCCCGCACCATCATCAATAATTGTGCCTTGGTTTAAGTCCGCCGGCGCACCAATTATCACGCCATCAGAATCACCTAAATCCTTTTTCTTAGACGAACACGCTGACAAAACAAGCGGTATGATTGCGATTATTAAAAATTTCATTAAACCTTGACGTGTGCGCATGAAGATAGCTCCTTTAAAATAAGCGTCATAAAAATATTTAAATCAAAATCTACTCCTTTGCTTCCATGGTGACAAGGGGCATCATCACATTACCCCCTTTTTTTCAACATTATGCCGCAATTGAGAATGGATTTAGGATAGACCCTAGTTTAAGCTTTCTTTTATTTGTCGTAACAGCACCAAAGCGTCATGACAATCTTCCTGCTGGGGCGCAAGATCGATATAACTTTCCAATGCTTCAACCGCGGCCATGACTTGATTGGTTCGCGCATATAAAACACCTGCATCAAACAACAAACGATATTCATCAGGATCAAGAAGGCGCATGACCTCAACCGTCTTTAAAGCGCCCAAATAATCCTCACCCTCTACCTGACGTAATTTCGCATTATTTTGCATTCGAATCAGTAATTCACGCTTGGTCGCAGGGTCGTAATAATCACTGGATAATTCAGCTTGCGGCCCCACCAATGTTTTTAACAAATGTCGTAAATCTGGCGCTTGTAAAACTTTACAACCATTAAAAGGATCAAACAAAATACGTTCCCCGTCTTTTTCAATACGGCAAACAACATGGGCGGGAAAGCTTAATGCTTCAACTTTCCATCCCTGTTCCAGTCCCACATGAATATACAAAAGTGATAACGTCACAGGCATCCCCTTACGCCGTTCAATCACCCGCATCAAATTAACATTTTGTAAGTCATCATAGGATGTTTCATCGCCTTCATATTCATGCCTATCACAAATAATCCGCTTTAACGCCGCCAATTGAGTGGCGGCATCATCATCCGCGCCTGCATCCAATAAGGCTGTATATTCCAGCGCCACCTCATCAATGAGTGTTTGTATATGATGTTCAAAACGCCCTAATGAAATATTAGGACTATCAATCGCGGCAATCGCCAATGCACATTTGGCTAAATTAATCTCATGATCGGGGTGCGTTCCGAAGGCTTTAATTGTATCTAAAGCGGTCTCTAAAACGGATGGCGGCATACTTAAATAATACTATCTATAGTATTGGTCCGCAATAGAAGGCTGATTGGTCGTCTGCGGGACATCTAACGGTGTTTGATAATAGGCATCATCATTATTATCTGTATGGATATCTTGCGGTTGTTGGATGCTTTGGTTCACCTGCTGGTTCGTTTGATAAGAAGGTTGAACAGGCTGTGCCGTCACATTGGTTTCTTGCACGGCTGTCGCATTTTGCTGACCTGCCAAAGGCTCACCGGCTAACTTAACGTAGCTCACCACTTGCTTAACCCCAGAAATAGTCCGCGCTGTCTCAATCACACGGTTAAGCTCCGCTTGATTTTGCGCCACACCCATCAAATAAACAACGCCTTGCACCGTATCAATGGAATAATTAATCGACTGCACAGACCGATCAAAGGTCAACGCCCCACGAAGGCGTGACTTAATCCATTTATCTTTGACATACCCTGTAATGCCTTTACTGTCGGCAATACGAATTTCGTTAATCACTTGCTTCACGCCTTCAACCTGCCACGCCAAACGAATGGCCTCGACACGATGTTGGGGGTCTTGAACGACACCTGTCACCAAAACACGCCCTTGATTGACGGTTGTACCTAGCTTACGAAAAATGTTCACATTATATTGAAACCAAGCCTCATTGATTTTTAATTTAATCTTTGTATCACTCACAGCGCGGTTAATACCACCTTCTTGTGCCGCAGCGACACCCGTGACCGCCGCCGCCCCTGTAACAAGGCCAATACCTGTACAGCCACTTAACGCGAGAGAAGATAAAACAAAAACGGTAAGATAAATTTTTCGAATCATAATCATTATTATGCGCTTGCTTCCCATGCATTGTCCAGATGTTCAATTGTAGCAATCCCAAGAATTGACGGAAAAACACTCACCACATCAAAACGAAAATCGTTATTTTCAAGGTTATTTTCACTAATATAATGCAAAGCGGCTCTGGTAATACGCTGTTGCGCCCTTGGTGTAACGCTTTCCAATGTTTCTGCTTTTGTCTTGCGTGCTTTAACCTCAACAAAGGCAATCATATTTTTCTTTTGAATAATCAGGTCTATCTCGCCATATTGTGTTTTATAACGGTTTTGTAAAATCCTATAACCTTTTAAACGCAACCAAGACGCCGCAGCTTTTTCAGCTTTAAGACCTTTATCGTAAGTTTTTTTCTTTTGAGCTGTCACTCTTTTGCTATCATTTTATTTTCTATCGCTCGCCAGTTTTAAGGCCAGCGTATAAATCGTTTTCTTTGGCTTGCCTGTTGCTTGGGCGACCATTTCAGCCGCATCACGAACTGACATTTTATCCAGCGCGCTTATAAGTTGCTTTTCAATACTCTCCGTTGAAACAACTTCCACCACCGCCTGCCCCAAGGTCACAACAATCTCCCCTTTTGGCGCACCCACCTTTGTATAATGAACAATTAAATCTGACAACGTGCCGCGCTTAACCTCTTCATACATTTTTGTCAGCTCACGCATCACTGCGGCTTGACGATCCCCCAAAGCCACTCGCATGTCTTGCAAACTGTCCAATAAACGCGGGCCTGTTTCATAAATAATCAAACTGCCCGGTGCAGCTTCCCATTTCTTCAATGTCTTTTGGCGCGCTGTCGTTTTGGGCGGTAGAAAACCCAAGAATGAAAACTGATCTGTCGGCAAGCCCGATAATTGTAAAGCAGGCAACGCCGCATTAGGCCCCGGTATAGAGGTCACATATAAATCCGCTTCTATCGCACCGCGCACCAATTTATACCCCGGATCAGAGACAAGCGGCGTTCCCGCATCGCTTAACACCGCAACAGATTGCCCTTCGTTCGCCAATTGAATAAGATGGTCACGCTGCTTATCCGTGCTGTGGTCATTATAAACTTGCATTTTTTTCTTAAAACCATAGGCATTCATTAACTTACCCGTCACACGGGTATCTTCACAGATAATCAGATCAACCGAGCTTAAAACATCCAGCGCACGAAACGTAATATCACGCAAATTACCAATAGGCGTCGCCACCAAGTAAAAACCAGGCTTCATCGGTACGGATTGAGCCACAGGATGACTGGGTTTAGCTTGTTCTTTATCTGGTTTTTGAGCCATCGGCTTGCCTTTAAGTAAATTTTGCGAAAAGTTCTGTGGCGCAATATTATTTTTTTGTGTAGTGTCGCGAGAGAAATCAGACATAGTTTATTAAAAATATCAGCTTTAGAAAAGAATACCATGACAAACATAAAATTTACGCCGCTTATCACCTGCCTTTTTACAGCTTTTTTATTTACAGCCTGTGCGCCACTAGGCTCAACCAACCTACCAAACCCATGGGGACAAACAACAACGACTGAGCCGACACCAATGGATCCCCCACCTGTAGAACCTGCACCAACAGATCCAGTAAACCCCGTCACGCCAAACAAACCAGCGCCAAGACCTGTCGCGGTTAATCCTTTCAACAAATTACCAGCGGTCAATGTTGCGATTTTACTCCCTTTAAGCGGATCAAAAGCGGTACTAGGGCAATCAATGCTACAAGGGGCACAACTTTCTTTATTTGATATGGGTTACACAAACTTCAATCTAATGCCACGCGATACAGGTGGCACACGAAGCGGTGCCAGTGCCGCCGCGACATCAGCCGTCAATGATGGCGCACAACTGATCTTAGGGCCACTTTTTGCCGATTCAGTCCGCGCCGTTAAACCTATCGCCAAAGCCAATAACGTAAATGTCATAGCCTTTTCAACCGATTGGACGCTGGCTGATAACAATACATTTCTGATGGGCTTCATGCCCTTTTCACAAGTCAACCGTGTTGCACGTTATGCTTTATCAAAAGGTCATACAAATTATGGTTTGGTCGCACCGCAAGACAAATATGGCAATGCCGTTTCTGGACAATTTAGCGAGCTGATTTTAAAAAATGGCGGAACGTTATCCAAATCTATTCGCTATACCCCAGGGGATAATAGTCTCATTAATCAACTTGAAACATTAAAGCCTACCGAAGGACAACCGTCAGATTTAAACGCTGTCTTTATGCCCGTCAGTGGCAGCCAAATTGATTTAATCGCCAGCTCTTTAAGCTATAACAACCTACTCCCTTCTCAAGTACGCCGTTTGGGAACAGGTCTGTGGGATGACCCACGCATTGCCCGCCAACCCAATATGGAAGGGGCATGGTTTGCCGCGCCCTCCCCCGCCAGCCGCCACGGTTTTGAAACAAAATATACCACCGCCTATGGTGAGAAACCGCTTCGTTTGGCCACCCTTGCCCATGATGCAACGGCACTCGCCGCTATTTTGGCCAAAAATGGTTATGATAGAAATGGACAGCCCGACTATACTTATAACGCCCTCACCAACCCGAATGGATTTTCTGGCACCGATGGTGTCTTTAGATTTCAAAAAAATGGATTGGTTGAGCGAGCACTATCAGTCTTGGAATTTCGTAACGGCTCTATCGTGGAAGTCGACCCTGCCCCGAAACGG
>CAZYHI010000084.1:0-8404 GCA_964647515.1 uncultured Micavibrio sp.
GATTGCCTGCAATCAACTTCTAAACCATGTTCTTTTGCCGTTTCGGCGCAGAGGTTTTCTACGTCTTGTAAGGTGTCATGCCCATATATCTCAGGTTCTCTTGTACCGAGTAAGTTTAAATTTGGGCCTGTTAAAATGAAAATTGTTGGCATTTGTTTTTGTTCTTATATTTTTCTAATGGTTATGCGGTACGCTGCTACCAGGGGTCACAATATTAACATTGACGACTTGCTCCCCTGCTTTTTCAAAAACAAGCGTGATAGGAAATGTCTCATTTATTTTTAAGGCTTTGTTTAATCCTAAAAACATAACATGGTATCCTTTTGGATCAAGAGATACGTTATCTTTAGCTGGAATATCCAATCCTTTTATTTTGCGCATCATCATCATGCCGTCATCGGGATCTATGGTGTTTTGATGGATTTCAACGTGCTCGGCAATATCGCTTTTGACATGGGTAAGTAGGTCATCGTATCCGTTATTATTTTCAATCACCATAAAGGCGGCACCTGTTTTGGATGTCGGTACAGTCGCAAAAGCATAAGCATTTTTAACGGTTAAGGCGGCGGCATTTATAAGGGGCACGTCCTCTATAGAGGGGATTTTGCTTTTGGGTTCTTGAAACAAAAACATTTTTAAGCCGATTGCAATGAAGACGACTAAACCAATAAGAATAATTTTTTTGTTCATGCTCAATTTTTTTCTTGGTCAATGATGGCTAAAAACTTTTGTAAGTCGGGCAGGTCTTTGCCAATGGCATAAATTTTATTACCGACGATATAGCTGGGTATGGTTTTAACACCATAATTGATCATATCGTCTATATTATTATCTAATATTTCTTTGACCTTTTCACTTTCACTGTCTTTGACCATCAGGTCGTAATCAACACCATAAAGCTCAGCACTTTCTTTGATTAATTCTTCGGGCACAATACGTTGTGGGTACTCCATAAATAGGCCGTGTATTTCTTTGAACTTGCCCTGCAACCCTGCGGCAATGGCAAGTTTTTCTAATGATGCAGGCTGTTGTTGCGGTTTTTCATTTTGTTCTTCTTGATCTTCTTGATCTTTTTTAGGAGGCTGTCCTAATAAGATTGGTCGCGTAATATAAGTAACATCTTTGTGTAATTCTAATGCTTCATTGATTGTTTTATGCATGGATTTACAATAGCCACAGCGGTAGCTGGTAAAATCAACAATCGTGATTTTACTGTTTTCGCCTTTGGTAATTTGAAATTTTCCTTGTGGATGGGTTACTTCATATTGCGACCATTTCACAATAGTAATCCCAGTTAATGTATATAAACCCGCCAGAGCAACAAGGCCAACAAGAAGGAAGTAAAAATATTTCATGGTAATTTTTCTTGCAAGTTTCCGTGTAAGTTTTTTGGGAAAATAAACTTTACCCTTTGCGCTGTTTTTTAATGATGTCAAGGATACGATCCGCAGGCATATATCCAGGATAGATTTTACCATCAATGATAAAGCCTGGTGTTCCACGAATATTCATTTCTTGAGCCTGAGATAAATTCTTGATTAATGTTTCAGTAACTTCTTTGCTGTCTTTATCTTTTTTCAGTTTATCAATATCAAGACCTTGCGCTTTGGCGATTTTTTCCAAAGTCTTCTTATCTTTTTGGCCGTTATGCTCTAACAAAGCTTGATGGTATTCAAAATACTTGCCTTGCTTATGTGCGGCTAAAGACCACTGAGAGGCTTCCATGGATGCTGGGCCTAAGATGGGCATGTCAAAGAAAATAACATTGACGTTTTTATCTTTTTCTAAAACTACAACCAGCTCTTCTAAGGCTTTGCGACAATAACCACAATTATAATCAAAAAACTCAATTAAAGTGATATCTCCTTTTGGGTTTCCTGCTCTTGGACGGTCGGACTTTCCCAACGTCGCCGTAAATTCTTTGGCTTTGTTATTGGCTTCGGCTGCGGCTTTTTCTTCTTCTTTGGTTTGAAAGTTTTCAACACTATTGATGATGGTTTCACCATTATCTAAAATGTAATTTTTAATTATTTCATTAATTTGTTCTTTTTGTGCGGCGGTAAAATCTTGTGCCTGTGCCATATGTGTAAATGGTAAAAAGAATATAGTTAATGTCAGTAAAGTTAGAAAACGAGCCACGGAAAATCTCCTTAGATTTAAAATTGATTAAAATGTAATATCTTGTTTAATATATTGTAACGCAATCCCCACGCATAGAGCAAAGTTGATATTATTTTCTTTTTGTTGAGGCAAAAATTATATCTTTTGCCCGCTGGGCGGCGCTGCTGTTTTGAGGTAAGTTTTTCAACGCTTTCTCTGCCTGTTGTTTTGCATAAGGCCGTTTGTTTTGTAGGAGAGCCTCTTCGGCCAGATGTAAGCGAGCGTACGCATCATTATCTTGCCGACCGTACGCTGTCGCCAGCAGGCGATGAACACGGGTTGAGCGTGGTTCGGCTGTTGAGGCAATCTTTAAGTTGCTAATGGCTTGGGTCAACACCGTTTTATCTTGCGTGGCGGTTTCAATTTGCGCATGGGCAAGGGCAGTTCTGAATAATCCATCATTGGCGCGTAATTGGACGGCTTTTTGCAAAGGGGTGAGGGCTTGCTGTACCCGCCCAAAATCAACCAACATTTGACCCTTTAATTCATAAAAATAGGGATTATTTGGCTCTTTTTGAATCAAGGCATTGATGGTCGATAAAGCGGAATCAATACGATTTTCACGATAATCGGCGAGCGCGCGCGCATATTGTGCAGGGATAGAAAGGTCTGTGTCATCATAAAACCATTGAACCTTTTCGGGCTGAATATACCCCATGAGCTTAGCTTTCATACGCGCATGTTGATCCATCCAAGTAGCAGAAAATTCTTTGCCTTGGTTGTTTGATTCTTTGACTTTCGTTTCGATGGATTGAATTCTGTTGCGTGTTAAGGGGTGGGAGCGGATATATTCGCTTTGCTGGCTCGCAGGCAGCAACTCTTGCCCTTCTAACTTTTGCATGAAAGAGAGTAACCCTTCGGTGTTCATACCTGCACGTTTCATAGAGGTAATGGCGGCTTGATCGGCACTAGATTCAAAGGTTCTTGTTTTGGCTAAAAAACGTCTTTGTGCGAGGGAGCTTCCCGCTAATGATCCTGTTGTTGCTGCGCGGGAGTCGCCTGCGGCCACGGCCGCGCCCACGCCAATGATGGTGCCGAGAATACTTTCGTAAGAAGCTTGTTGTAAAGCATCGCGGCCGCGTACTAAATGCCCACCTGAAATATGGCCTAACTCATGCGCCATGACACCAATCAGCTCCCCAGGGCCTTCGGTCTTTTGGATAAGCCCTGTGTAAAAGAAAATATTCGATCCGCCCGCAACGAAGGCATTCACGTCATTATTTTGTACCAAGATGATATTGACCTGTGACGGATCCATATTGTTGGCTTTGAATATCGGGGCAAACCATTCACTGAGATAGCTTTCAATTTCACTATCGCGGATAATGTTTTGTGCGTGGGCGGGCTTGGCCACGCTTATGATAATGCAGATCAACATTAAAAATAAACAATTGAGTTTCATAAGGGGCTTGCACATAGTCGTTGCTTCATTCATTGTCACTATAAAGACAAGAAAATATGTCTTTATTAAGTGTAATGTAAGTAATAAAGAAGATAATTAATAGACGCTATTATGGTAGAATTTCTTTTAAATTGGTTAGACGCTTTATGGCTTTTGGTGGCGGTATTTTTGTTACGAAAAGACCAGAAATTAAAGGCTGTTCTATTTGTTCTGGCTTGTATGCTTTTACTGAGGTTTCAGTTAGAGCTGTTCTCTGACACAGGTTATGAAACGGGTTTCTTACCTCTTATCGATACGCCTGTTTTATATCGGGGTTATGCGGTTTATGGCTTGTTTACTGCGCTATTTTTATTTTTAGGACATATTTCTAAAGAACCAAATACATTTATATATATGGCGGCGGCTATTTCGGTGCTGACCGTTGCGTTTTGTGTGTCTTTGGGTGTGATGGCGTTATGACGAAAAAACGAACCACACGTGATAAGGCGCAGCGTGTTAAAACCGCGAAAGGCCGTAAGACATCTTCGACCAAATGGTTAAAACGCCAATTGAATGACCCTTATGTTGCACGGGCGCAGATGGATGGCTATCGCGGGCGGGCGGCTTATAAGTTGATTGAAATTGATGATAAATTAAAATTGTTAGAATCTGGTATGCTGGTTGTTGATTTGGGCGCGGCACCAGGGGGGTGGTCACAAGTCGCCGCCAATAAGGGATGTAAAGTTGTGGGCTTGGATTTATTAGAAATTGATCCGCTTCCTGATGTCACATTTTTACAAATGGATTTTAGTGATGATGAAGCACCTGATAGCCTGATTGAACAGATGAATGGTGAAAAGGCTGATATTATTTTGTCAGATATGGCACCCAATACAATTGGGCATAAAAATACCGATCATTTGCGTATTATGGCGCTGGTGGAGCTGGCTTATCATTTTGCCAAGGATGTTTTGAAGCCAGAGGGGGCTTTTTTGGCCAAAACCCGTCAAGGCGGTACCAGCAGTGACTTACTGGCGATGATGAAGAAGGATTTTAAGACGGTGAAGCATATTAAACCGCCATCCAGCCGCAAAGACAGCTCCGAAACTTTTGTGATTGCGCAAGGATTTCGAGGTGGTTCTCAATAATCTATAGAAATTTTCATAATTTATTCTTGAAATTACGCCTTACCCCTTGCAATTTTGTGCTTTAGCCCCTATAAAACCCATCAATACTGACCTCGCTTGTCTTACAAAGGCTTATAGGACAAGCTATTTAACCCGAGAGGAGACGAACATGCCTTATTATGAAACCGTGTTTATTGCACGGCAGGATTTGAGCGATGCTCAAGTAAAAGAACTTACCGATGGATACGTTAAGATTATCGAAGACGCATCAGGTAAAATTCACAAAATTGAAAATTGGGGTTTACGCAATCTTGCTTACCGTATCAATAAAAACCGTCGCGGACATTACGTGATGATTGAAAGTGATGTTGAAGCACCCGCGATCCATGAAATGGAACGTACAATGCGCCTTAATGAAAATATTTTACGGTACATGAGTATCCGTGAAAATGAACTTTCAACGGGCCCATCTGTCATCATGGATAAAACATCCAAAGATACAGGCGATGATAAAAAACCATATAAGAAAAAGGATGCTGCGTAATGAGTGCTCAAGAAGATAGAAAACCAACAGAACAAAAAGGTGGATTTTTTCGTCGTAAAAAGTCATGCCCTTTCACAGGTGAAAATGCCCCTGCGATTGATTGGAAAGATACACGAACATTAAGTCGTTTTATTTCTGAGCGTGGTAAAATGGTACCAAGCCGTATCACGAATGTTTCTATGAAGAAACAACGTGAATTGTCAAAAGCAATTAAACGTGCGCGTTACATGGCGATGTTGCCTTATGTACGTCACGAAGCTGACAATCAACGGTAACTGGCAAAGATAATTTACAAATAAGGAATTAAGAAAATGGCGACACAAGTTATTTTATTAGAGCGTATTGAAAAGCTGGGTGGTATGGGCGAAATCGTCAATGTTAAACCAGGATACGCAAGAAACTACCTACTCCCTCAAAAGAAAGCTTTGCGTGCAACAGACAGCAACATCGCTTATTTTGAAACACAAAAATCTGCACTTGAAAAAGTGAATAATGAGAAAAAATCTGCAGCTGAAAAGCACGCCAAAACATTGGAAGGTGTTACGGTTGCGCTTATTCGTCAAGCAGGTGAAGCGGGTCAATTATATGGATCAGTAACGTCCCGTGATATTGCCGAAGCGATCAATGAAAATGTTAAAGAAAAGATTGAGCGCAACACAGTTGATCTAAATCAAAACTTTAAAGAAATTGGTTTGTTTCCTGTGACTGTGACATTGCATCCAGAAGTTAAGGTGGATGTGACGGTTAATATCGCGCGTACGGAAGATGAAGCCAAAGCACAATTAAAATCTGGTAAAGCGATGATCTCTGACGATCAAGCCGAAGCAGAAGAACGTGCCGCGGCCAAAGAAGCTGCTGCGACAAAAGCAAAAGAAGCGTTGATGGATGAAGATGCTCTAGAAGCTGAAAAGGAAGCTGAAGCAAAGTCTGCTGAAAAAGCGGCTGAAGATGAAGCCAAATCTGCGGCGAAGGCCGAAGCCAAAGCGGCGAAAAAAGCCGAAGCTGTTGAGGAAGAAGCTGCGCCAGAAGGTGAAGATGCTGCTGTTGAGGCAACTGCTTCCGAAGAGGCGCCTGCTGAGGATGCGGTTAAAGACGCATAACGTTTTTAAGTCTATAAAAATTCAAAAAGGGGCGTCAGTTTTGATGCTCTTTTTTTTATGCGCGTTCGATTTTTTTATCTGCGCCATAAGACCCCTGCTTTCGTAGGGGAAGCAGGTATTGATAAAGTTTAATGTTATTGGCGTTTTGGTGGTTAATTTTTTGAGCTACGAAGGGTACAAAGTACGTGGGTGCGTAGAAAAAAGGAAGAAATATCTCTTTAGTCTGTTCGTATCCCAGCGTTTTAAAAATTTTAAGTATTTGATATTAAACGATATTCGTTCAGTCCGTTTGTCGCTGTGTTTTGTCCGAGGTCGTGGCTTTATAGGTTTTTATAATATGATAAAATTCCTATTTTGTCAAGTTTTTTGGCCGTAAATAAATGCGAATATGATAGGCATATCTTCAATATTAAAATTGGAGAACCAACGCAAAGACGCCAAAGCGCAAAGCGTTCGGTACAAAACTGTAAGCTTTGGGGCTTCGCACCTTTGCTATTCATTTTTTGGACTATAGTAATTTAAATTAAGATTTATATCTTATACGATGTTGTCATACCGCGACTTGATCGCGGTATCTTTTTTAGTTTTGTAAGATCGCGTGGTCACGCCACGGGATGACGGTGGCTGCAGAATGTTGTCATTGCCTGAATTTATAACATAAATTTTAAGGCAATCCTTTAAAGAGAATATATCATTGATTAAAATTCAATTTTATTAGCCGCAACGATGTTACCTGTGACACCATTTTTTTGTGCTAGCAGAGCCAGCCCCTTGGCATTTTTCAATTCGGAAATATCATAATCCATGGTTTTGCTCGTCCCGTCCCATGATCCTAAGGAAACAACTCTTTCAACAGGGTTGGTGTAATGGACGTTACGGCCACGGTTTTCACCGCTGGGGATGGATTGGCTTTGGCTATGTTTATATTGCACAAGGTTTAAAGCGAAACTGTCATCACTGGCGATTTCAGGTAATTTAATAATGAGCTGATCATCTGAAATATCGAGATCTATGAGTTTAACAGGGTTGTTTGTGATTTCACTATTGATGGCGTTTCTGATTTGTCCGCCGCGTGACCCCACCATGGTTTGTGCACCATTAACGACGACTTGCGGTGTGTAAGGCCCACGTGAGCGTAATGTCCGTACATATTGTCTTTGACGGGTGCTACAAAATTCTTTGGATAAGGTATCTTCCCAATGCAGATGATTCCAATAGGTAACGTTACAGCTTAGTGCGATGACGTTTTTATTTTCTTGTTCTAACTGTCCTAAAACTTTATCGGCAGGGGGGCAAGATGAACAGCTTTGTGATGTAAACATTTCCAGCACGATAGGGCTGTCCGTTTGATTTAAGTTTTCAGTTTTTCCTGATTTTATAAAAAGGAAGGCACTTCCCAGTGCTACAGTTACCATTATTAAGCTTTTTATCATGTTGTTTCACCTCGTTTAGATTATATTCGCGCGGATATTGTTGATCGTTACATCTGATTTTTTTGGATTTTTCTTAAGGTGATGAGACCGACACCTGCGATGGTTAATGCACCACCAATAATGATGTTGGTGGTGATTTCTTCATCCAAAATCACAATCGCCATGATCATGGTGAAAACAGGAATCATTAAAGTCAGCGGCATGAGCTGACTGATTTTATGTTTGACCATTAACTTTTGCCAATAAATATGACTGCTGCTTAAGATAATCGCTTGATAAAAAATCGCAAAGCCGATGAGTTTCCAATTTAAGTTTGGCGCATTGTTGATCCAGCTTGTTCCTTCAATGAAAAAGCTCGCCAGTAATATCAGCGGTGCAATGGGTAAATGTAAAAACACCATATAAGTCGGGGCGTGAACGCTATCAACTTGTTTCATCATAAAATTGGCAAAAGCGACAAAGGCAGCAGAGATGAAACCAAGGGTTATTCCTTGGGCGTTACCAGTATCTCCAGGTTTGTACACTAAAATGATGACCCCTATAATGGCGATGAAAATACCGCCCCATGTGCGCCAGCCAATATGTTCTTTTAATATTACCCATGCCATTAATGTGATGATGATGACGTTTGTTTGTAGAATAATAGACATGAGGCTGGT
>CAZYHI010000085.1:0-8385 GCA_964647515.1 uncultured Micavibrio sp.
CGTTTGAAGCAAGAAGATAATAACAAAAAACGCTTTATTTTGGCGTTGAATAAAATTGACCGTATTAAGCGTGATGCTTTATTGAATATATCCTCAAAGTTAAACGATGCTTATAATTTTGACGCTACATTTATGCTCTCGGCGTTAAAGGGTAATGGTGTTCATGATCTGGTTAAATATTTGGGTGAGAATGTACCGCAAGGGATATGGCATTATCCCGAAGATCATTTGACCGATATGCCGATGCGTTTAATGGCGGCAGAAATCACGCGCGAAAAACTATTTAAGCTTATCCACCAAGAAGTCCCCTACGGTTTGACCGTTGAAACGCAGCAATGGAATAGCTTTGATGATGGTTCAATCAAAATTGACCAAACGATCTTTATTAACCGTGAAGCCCATAAAAAAATTATTTTGGGCAAAGGCGGCAGCATGATTAAAAAAATCGGTAGTCAGGCACGCCACGAAATGGAGCAAATCCTTGAAACGACTATTCATTTGAAATTATTCGTGAAGGTCAGCGAAGGCTGGATGGATGATGAAGATCATTATGACCTGTGGGGTTTAAACCCTAACGCATAGTCGATACCCTAAAAATAGTTGAAAAAATATAATGTTGTAACGAAGTTCCTTTTTTCTCCGAGATATTTTAACGCTAAACAGGTTATAAACCTAAAACAGGAGGAATAGCTATGTACAATAAAATACCCGACATACGTCATGCGGCTTTATACGCTAGAACAGGTAATAAACAATTATTTGGTGAGGTTTTAAGAATTGAAGGTATACAATCTTTGAATGAGATTGACGCCAGATATTAATTTTTTCAATAACAGAATTAAGGAGATGAATGATGAATATGGTGTTTAAAAAAGCAGATTTTAATATTGGTTTAGAAATCCACAGAAAGCGCATGGCGCTGGAACAAAAAATAAAAAACCAGAAATAATTTGTGGAAAAGATTGGTCTGCAAAAGCAAAGGTTAGTTTTATTTTGTTTTTGTGGATAAAGGATTTTTTTATTGCCCCGACTCTAGTCAGAGAATCACTTCGTTGTTAAGGTATTTTCAGTTTTCAAGATAAATATTTAAAACACCTGTGAATAATGCGTTTTGCATTTTTACGGGCAAATAGGGGATTAGTTGAATGAGTTGGAGTGATGATCGCGTTGATTTGCTAAGAAAGCTTTGGGGCGAAGGTAAAACTGCTGCAGAAATTGCGAAAGAGCTGGGTGAAGGCGTGACGCGTAATGCGGTTATTGGTAAGGCTCATCGTTTGAAATTATCAAGCCGTGTTTCCCCTATTCAGCAAAATGCTAAAAAAATCAAAGCGAATACTAGGGTAGCGGCCGCTCCACCGCGCAGACCGACCAAGAAAGTTCCTATTTATTTGGGTAAACAAGTGCAAATGGAAGATTTGCGCGATAGAATGTGCCGTTGGCCCAATGGTGATCCGCAAGGGGATGATTTCTCTTTTTGTGGCTGTACAACAGTAGAAGGTACGCCATATTGTGCGGATCATGCGGTGATTGCTTACCAAGTTACTTCTCGCGCTCGTAAATTGAACGCGAAAGACTTTACCGAGGATGCTGGTGCGCCAGTTGATCTGGAAATTAAAGCTGCTGCAAATAATTAAGCTTATTAATAAGTGTATTTTTGTAAATTCTAGTCTCTTCTCTAATGAAAAACCGCCTTTAATGTCATATTAAAGGTGGTTTTTTATTTTATTAGTTCTTTAAATATTTAGTGCTTTTTGTCTGTTTTTAGTGTTTTATCGAACATACTCAAATAACAGCTTGAAAAGCCGGACACTATGAAAAAATCAATTTTAATCGCCTTTGTTATGACTATGGCTGCCGTTATATGGATTTTAAGTGGCGTTTTGGAGCAAAAATCTCAAGAAGGCGCATCAGATATCATCATGTCCGATACATCTGGGGCAACCCCACCCGATGAGAGGCCTGATAAAGCAAAAGAAGAAAAAATCCCACAAGTGCGCGTTCGTCAATTAACGGCGCAGCTTATGGATGATGATATTGAGGTGACGGGACGGACACAAGCGTCACGCCAAGTGGTTTTAAGGGCGGAAGCCGAAGGACGGATCAAATCTTTAAAAATTAAAAAAGGGGATTTTGTTCAAAAAGGTCAAGTTATTGCAATGATTGATGTTCGTGACCGCGTGGCACAGTTGGAGCAAGCAAGGCAGTTGTTAAAACAACGTGACATTCAATATAAGGCGTCGAAAGAATTGGCGGAAAAAGGGTTTAACTCTGCTGTACGTTTGGCGGAAAAAGAAGCCGAATTAAAAGCGGCGCGGGCGCAGGTAAAACTAGCGCAAGAACAATTGAACCTCACCACAATAACCGCCCCTTTTGATGGGATTATTAATGATAAAATGGTGGAAATTGGTACTTATGTTTCTTCGGGTAACGAAATCGCCGAAATTGTAGATTTAACACCCATGAAAATTACAGGGTTTTTAACGGAAAAACAAATTGATGCTTTAAAGACAGGGGACTTGGCCAATGCGATTTTGTTAAATGGCCGCGTTGTTGAAGGGCAGGTGAGTTTTATTGCTTCTGCCGCCGATGTCAGCACCAGAACTTTTGCCATGGAAATGACCGTTGATAATAATGACCTGTCTATTAAAGAGGGACTGACGGCTAAGATTTTGGTGCCGTTTAAACAAGATAATGCCTATAAAATCTCTCCGTCTATTTTGTCATTGGCCGATGATGGTACGATTGGGGTCAAGATTGTCAGTGCCAATAATCGTGTTGAATTTAAGTCTGTGAAGTTGTTGAAAGATACGCCAGATTATTTATGGATTACAGGTTTGCCTCATAATGTTCGTATTATCACGGTTGGGCAGGAATTTGTTATTTCGGGACAGCGTGTTGATCCTGTTTTGGTAGAGACAAATAAGGGACAAGACTTACTATGATGGCCCCTGTAATAGATGCGGCGTTAATGCGTAGCCGCACTGTGTTGTCTGTTCTTATTTTTCTTTTGATTGCGGGAACATATGCATATAAAAATATTCCTAAAGAATCTTCTCCAGATATTAATATTCCAATTCTATATGTATCGATGGCCTTGGAAGGTATATCACCGAACGACTCTGAACGTTTATTGCTGCGCCCTATGGAACAAGAATTAAGCTCGATTGAGGGTTTAAAAAAGTTAAAGTCAACGGGTTATACGGGCGGTGGATTTGTTATCTTAGAATTCCAAGCAGGCTTCGACAGTGACCAAGCGATTGAAGACGTACAAAAGGCGGTTGACCGCGCCAAGAGCGAATTGCCCGATACAATAGACCGTGACCCCGAAGTTACCGAAGTTAATTTCAGCTTATTCCCTGTTTTGGTTGTTACATTATCGGGGCAGGTGTCTGAACGCTCGCTGGTTCGTATTGCACAAAGCCTACAAGAAAAAATTGAGGGTATCGGTACTGTTTTAGAAGCCGACATATCAGGTGATCGTGAAGAGTTAGTTGAAATTATTGTTGATCCGATATTGCTGGAAAGTTATGGGCTGCGTGGGACGGATATTTTGCAGTTTTTTGCCCGATCTAACCGCTTAGTTGCCGCGGGGGATTTGGATACAGGGGTTGGTCGTTTTTCGGTTAAAGTGCCAGGGCTGTTTGAAAACGCTAATGATATTATGGAGATGCCGCTTCGCACCGCACAGGATTCTGTTATTAAAGTGCGCGATGTTGCACAAATTCGTCAGACATTTAAAGACCCTGAAAACTTTGCGCGTATTAATGGTCAGCGCGCTGTCGCACTTAATATTGTCAAGCGTACGGGTGAAAATATCATTGAAACGATTGAAGCTGTGCAATCTGTTGTATCTACGCAACAAGAATTTTGGCCTGAAGGGGTTGAGGTTATTTATACGCTCGACCAATCTGATGATATCCGCGAACGCTTATCAGATTTACAAAATAATATGATTAGTGCTGTTTTACTGGTGATGATTGTTGTCATTGCGGCGATGGGCGTGCACGCTGCTGGGCTTGTTGGGGTGGCAATCCCTGCGGCATTTTTATCGGGTGTTTTAATTATTTTTCTGATGGGCTTAACGGTGAATGTTGTTGTGCTGTTTGGCCTTATTTTATCGGTTGGGATGCTGGTCGATGGTGCGATTGTTGTGACTGAGCTTGCCGACCGTAACATCGGCGAAGGCATGCATCGAAAGCAAGCCTATAGTAAGGCGGCCAAGACGATGGCGTGGCCGATTACGGCCTCAACGGCGACAACATTGGCGGCCTTTACGCCTTTACTATTTTGGCCGGGAATTGTGGGGCAGTTTATGCAATACATGCCCATTACATTGATTGCGGTATTGGGGTCATCATTGGTTGTGGCGCTGGTCTTTATACCGGTTATGGGGAGTATTTTTGGTAAAAAAAATCCGATTATAACCAAACAAGATATGGTGTTGAGTGAAGCAAACTCATACGAAGATTTACGTCGTTTAAAAGGCCCTGTTCGTTTTTATATTGGAGTGCTTCATGCCGCGTTGAAAATTCCAGGATTCATCTTATTGAGCACGATTGCTTTGTTAATTGGCGTGCAGTTTTTATATGGTGCTATGGGGAAGGGCGTTGAGTTTTTCCCCAATATTGAACCCAAAGCGGCGAGTATTTTAATCCATGCCCGCGGGAATTTATCGGTTTATGAGCAAGATAAATTGGTGAAGGAAGTTGAAGAGCGTATTTTAGATGTCAAAGGCATTAAGGTTTTTTACACTGAAAGCGGTAAGCAAGACCAACAAGGTAATGATGATATTGCCGAAGATGTCATTGGTAAGATGACGCTTGAATTCGATAGTTGGAATAAACGTGACAAAGCCGATGATATTTTACAAGAAATTCGTGATCGAACTGCGGGTATAGCAGGTTTGCGTATTGAGGCGCAAAAACAAAAAGAGGGGCCACCATCGGGCAAGGCCGTTCAAATAGAATTTGGCAGTCGTTTTCCTGAAATATTAGAACCGAGTGTTCAAAAAATTGTTGAATTATTACAATCTGATGATGACTTTATTGATATTGAAGATAGCCGTCCTTTACCGGGTATTGAGTGGGAAATGCAAGTTGATCGTGCGCAAGCATCCAAATTTGACGTTGATATTTCATTGATTGGTGATTATGTCCGTATGGTGACCAATGGTTTGAAAGTGACGGATTTTCGACCTGATGCGACCGATGAAGATGTTGATGTTGTTATTCGTCATTCGGCTGAACAACGTACATTGGATCAGCTAGACCGTGTTCGTATTGAAACCAATCAAGGATCGGTTCCGATATCAAATTTTGTAACCCGTGTGGCAAAGCCTGCTGTTGGTGTTATTAACCGTGCCAATCAAAACCGCATCTTGACCGTGAAAGCCAATGTGAAGGCAGGCGTGAATATTAACGAAAAGGTCGTTGGTTTAAAAAAATACATGGAAGAAAGTCGTGATCAACTTGACCCACGTTTAAAGATTAGCTTTACAGGCGAAGATGAAGACCAAAAAGAAGCGCAAGATTTTTTGATGAAAGCTTTTGTGATCGCTTTATTTGCGATGGCGGTTATTTTAGTAACGCAATTTAACAGCTTCTATAGTGCCTTTCTTATTTTATTTGCGGTTGTCATGTCGACCATTGGGGTGATGATGGGCTTGCTGATTACGGGTCAGCCTTTTGGTATTGTGATGTCGGGTATTGGGGTTATCGCGTTGGCGGGAATTGTTGTTAATAATAATATTGTGCTGATTGATACTTTTGATACCCACTTAAAGCGTGGGCTGGCGGTGCGTGATGCGATTATCCTGACAGGAGCAAAGCGCCTGCGTCCTGTGCTGTTAACAACGGTGACGACGATTTTAGGGCTTATGCCGATGGTATTACAGGTCAATATTGATTTTGTGAATCGTAGCCTTTCTCATGGTGCTCCCTCGACACAATGGTGGGTGCAGCTTTCCACTGCAATTGTCTTTGGTTTGAGCTTTTCTACAATATTGACATTAATTGTCACACCAAGTGCATTGATGTTTCGTGAGAATGTGAAGATGTTTAAAGATAAATTGAAAAGTAAATGGAGTGAGGTGCGTCATTAGAAATTTTTTACAATTTTATTCTTGTTCTTCTTCTAATAAATCAAATTCCAAAACTTCACGACCCTTGGCGACAGTGCGAACTGTCATGCTTACTTGTTGGCCAGGGATCAGTAAATCAATCTCATTTTTTTCGAGGCAACTTTGGTGAACAAAGACGTCTTTTTCACCATCTTCAGGAATAATAAAACCAAACCCTTTATCAGGCTTATACCATTTGACGATGCCCTTCATGGTTTCCAAAACTTCATCTTCTGTGATTTCGACACGAAATGTAATGGGGGCAGGATTATCACCAAGTTCAATTAAGCGATCCACTTTTGTTACAAGTGCGCCTTTTGGGCCTTTGACCACATGACATGAAATGACGGCATTTTCACCCAATTCAGATATTCCAGCATCTTGTAACGTTGTAATATGTATAAAAGCGTCGCACGGGTCGTCATTAGGCACGGCAAAGCCGAACCCTTTTGTGGTGTTAAACCACTTTATCTGAGAGATAACCGGAGCATTATTGGGGTCATGCTGTTCTTTGATGAATGCCTCTGTTTTCACGTTCCCTACCGTATAAATTTTGCATTAAATCAATAATAGATTTATTTTTCTACTATAAGTCTATATTATCATTTTAAATAATCATAGCAAAAACGACACGAATATCCTATTTTTTTTGTTGGCATAGCGTGATGTTTTTTCTTTTTTAGACTGTTTTTAATCATAATTTACAAAGATAGACCTTATATGATGGACGATACGAACCTAAATACTCCATATCCTTGGATAAAATCTTACCCTGAAGGTGTGGATTGGGCTGAGGACCTTCCTGCTATGCCCGTTTATGAAATGTTGGATGAAACGGCTGCTTCTCATCCTGATGCGCCTGCATTTTATTTTTTAGGGGCAAAAATGACATGGGGAGAGGTCAATAATTTGACCTTGAAGTTTGCCAAAGGGTTGCAAGATATCGGTGTCGGTAAAGGGGATAAAGTTGGGATCTTCTTACCGAACTGCCCGTTCTTTTTAATTTCATATTATGCCTTGATGCGTATTGGCGCGACAGTGGTGAATTATAACCCTTTATATGCCAAAGCTGAATTAACCAATATGATCGAAGATAGTGAGACAGAAGTTATTATTACGCATGATTTGGACATGCTTTATAAAAAGCTTGAGACTATGTTTCATGATACACGCCTTGAAAAAATAGTTGTGGCGCCCTTTGTTGATTTTTTAGCATTTCCAAAGAATTACTTATTCAAATACCTTAAGAAAAAAGAGCTTGCGGATATTCCCAAAAACAGGCGTATTTTTCAATATCATGACCTCATTGATAACGAGGGGGACTATCAGCCTGTTGATATTAACCCAATGGAAGATGTTGCGCTTTTTCAATATACAGGGGGAACGACGGGTATCCCCAAAGCGGCGATGTTAACTCATGCGAATGTTGTTTCCAATGTTGAACAAGCGACGGTGTGGTTGGGATGCCAAAAAGGTGAAGATAAAATGTTGGGTATTCTGCCCTTCTTTCATGTATTTTCAATGACAGCCGTGATGAATTTCAGTGTCCGTAACGCGATGGAGATTATTGCTTTACCGCGTTTTGAATTAGATGCAACCCTGAAACTCATTCATAAGAAAAAACCAACCATCTTTCCAACGGTGCCGGCAATTATTAATGCCATCAATAATCATAAGAAATTGGAAAAATATGATTTGTCGTCAATCAGATGTTGTATCTCTGGTGGCGCACCTTTACCAGTGGAAGTTAAAGCTAATTTTGAAAAGAAAACAGGTTGTGTTGCTGTTGAGGGGTATGGCTTAACCGAAAGTTCACCTGTCTTATGTTGTAACTTATATGCTGGTCTCAATAAGCCTGGTTCAATTGGCTTGCCATTACCCCAAACGATGGTTGAAATTATTGATCCCGACACAGGGCAACATGTCGCCGCAGGTGATAGGGGGGAGCTGTGTGCCCGTGGCCCTCAAGTGATGAAAGGCTATTGGAATCGTGATGATGCCAATGAACAAACATTGCAAGAAGATGGGCGTTTGCATACAGGTGATGTTGCGATTATGGATGAGGATGGCTATTTCTTCATCGTGGATCGTATTAAGGATATGATTATTACCAATGGTTATAATGTTTATCCACGTAATGTTGAAGAAGCAATTTATCTGCATCCTTCAGTGGAAGAATGCATTGTCGCGGGATTACCCGATAAACAACGCGGTGAGATTGTGAAGGCTTGGATTAAATGTAAAGACGGGCGGGAACTGGGCGCGGA
>CAZYHI010000086.1:0-7967 GCA_964647515.1 uncultured Micavibrio sp.
ATTTTAGAATGATAAAGATATAAAAGAAAATTTTACGAGAGTCAACCCCTATAAGGGTTCAAAAGGTTTTTAAAGTCCCAGTGCACCTGTAACTGCACCAAGTACACTTGGTGTTCCAGTAGCCCCTGCAGCATCGCCAAAGGTTAAACCTAAGTTAGATGAGATGCCTAATGTTGCTTGAACAGCATTAATCATCGGGCATAAATTAACGGCCAAAGCCCCACCAATGAGATGGGTGATACCCGCCATAGAAGACGCTTGAGAATTTCCTTCAGCAACACCACGCATAATAAAGATACCACGCATGATACTAATCATCCCGAGTAGCATCACAAACATAATGATGGCACTAATGACGGCTTCAGCGCGCCCTTCCGCAACATCACCCATACCTGCCGTTATATCACTACCAAGTTCGCCAAAGGTTGCTGTTTCGATTGTTGTACCTAAAACCGTGGCGGTTAAAGAAGAGACCATCGGGCTGAATGATAATAGCGCACCACCCGTGATGAATGTCATGATAGTCCCAACACCACCAGGGCCACGAGGACCATCTTGAGCGGACTTCATTAATCGGCCAATGGCGATGAATATTAATAAAAATCCTGCCATCACACCAAACCAACCGATAAGCGTCACCATTGGACCAAATGTATTGGTCATTAAATTGGTAATCATGACATCTAAGCCTGCAGCATCCTCACCACCAGCGCCTTCATTATTAAAGCCGCTGTTGGAGTGAGGTAGAATAATAGCCGCCACCGTATTAAAGGCAACAATGACAACAGTAGGTAGGGCAAAGAACCCCCCTGCGACTAAAAATTTAGAGATAGGATCCCAAACTGGCGTTCGTTGTGGATCAGAGACATGATCTTGTAATTTAAATATTGCCCATGCCCCAACAAAAATTCCAAAAAGATAGGCAATAGCGGTTAGAAAACCACTAAAAGGACTGGTTGACCAAAAGACATTACAAATAACATTACCTAACGTTTGATCGCCTGGCGCGCCACAACCTTGCGTTCCTACGAGGGCTTCGACACCATTCTCAATAGTATCTCCTGCACCAGCAATGGCATCCCCAACACTACCGCCTATAGCACCTCCTAACGCTTCCGCACCATTAGAAATTTGATTAGTTGCAGCATCGCCATCACCTTCATAATGACGACCAGCATTTGCGGCTATAATATAAGTTTTACCAAGGCCATCAATAAAACCACCACCGCCATTGATAGTGTTAAAAGAAGCAGAATATATCGTCGGCAAGGCAAATAACATACCACCCACAACCAAACGAATCAGTCCTTCTTTAATATGTGTTTGTGGGTTTTCGACATGTTCTTTAATTTTCAAAAGACCTGCTATACCAGCAACTAGTCCTAAGAGGTAAGATATCCCTGTAACAAGGCCAGGTAGATCGCTAACAGAATCAATGATGTTGCCCATCACCTGACCCAAGCTTTGAACAGGTAAAGTACCAGCCACTGCGCCTATAACATCAGCAACAAAAGTTGTTGAATCATTATCCGCACCAAAATCTGTAACAGCTTCACCACCATTGATCAGCTCAACCATGGCTGTATAGATCGTAGGTAAAGCAAACATTGCTCCACCGATAATCAAATAGATAACAGGTATATGAAGTTTTGTGTTGTTTGGGTTTTCAACATGGTCTTTCATTTTCAAAAGACCAATAACGGCTAATACAAGACCAATCATATAGCCAATACCAGTGACAAGGCCTGGTAATTCGCGAACAGACCCCACAATATTTCCTGCAATGGTATCAACACCAGAAGCGGCAAAGGCTGTGTTTATTGAAAAAAGAGTGACCGTGATAAGGCTCAATCCAAAAATTGAGAATAATTTATGAAAATTAAAGTTGAATTTTTTCTTCTGAACCATGCTGTCTATCTCTTATATAACCCTGATTAAATTTCTATTCTATTATTGTAACATAAGCGTAGGCTGTGATGAAAACTTTGATAAAAATAGAATTTTTATCTTTATTTATCAATTGGTTACTTGGTTTGATTCAATATTATTGAAAATAGAGATATTTTAGGCAACAGGGGCATCAATTTTGACAGGTAAATCGGCGGCAATAGGTTCATCATCTAACATTTCGATCATACCACTGGGCTGAACAGAAAAGTTAGCGATAAATAAGGCGTTTGAGTAGTAAACAACTGCATCACACATCCAATTGCCATTATCATCTTTGCTTTCAAAGCTGGCCTCACGGACGGTTCCTTCGATAACCATACGGGTTTTATCGTCTAAATCCTTGGGAACATAAGTATCTTCCATGCTTTCGGCAATCAAGAAAGGCCCTTCTTCGCCACGCACGAAAAAACAAAAAAAACGTAAATAATCCAATACGTTATCATCCGTGATCTTGATTGGTGCTTTGGCGTTTATCTCATGAATGGGTGGGGATGTTCCATTTAACCAATAAAGATTACCTTGATCAGTTAAATAATAAATGAATAGGTTTTTAGGCGTCCATGCAGGGTCTTTGACACGAATAAGCGCAACTTGTTCATAAAAAGGCAAGGTGCGCCATTCAACCTTAGTTGTATTGGGCGTGACGCTATATTTATCGCCGATAGGATTCACTTGTTCTAAAAACCCTTGTAGTTCTTCACCTTCAACTGGATTCCAATTATCATCCATATACATGGTCTGTATTCCTTATAGATTGTCTGTGTCATGTTATTTGTTGCTGTAAGTGTATGATATAGCAACCATCTACATCTATATAATGACATTATATAGGTAAATCGCAAGCCTTAATAATGGGTAAAGAGAGTGGTAAAAAACAAATTTACCTAATATTTACTCAATTTGACCCAATATTGTCGATATAAAATTGACAAAAGCGGTTTAGACCCTTATAAAACGCAACAGAATTTAAATGAATTAATCAATTGATATCGGAGAGCGTGATGAAACGTACATTCCAACCTAGTAAAAAAGTTCGTGCCCGTCGTCATGGGTTTCGCTCACGTATGGCAACAAAAAATGGTCGTCGCGTTATTTCTGCACGCCGTTCAAAAGGACGTAAGCGTTTAAGCGCTTAGGTTTTAAGCCAGACAGGTTTAAAACCTGCATGTTATGGTTACATCTGACAAAAAGAATAAACAATTGGTGCGTTTGAAAAAGCGTGCCGATTTTCTTTTGGTGCAATCGAGCGGTCAAAAATGGATTTCCAAAGGCATGATTATACAATTACGTGCCAATGATGGTTTGGGTTTGCGCGTTGGCTTAACGGTGACCAAGCGGGTCAGCAAATTAGCTGTTTTTCGCAATCGGGTCAAACGCCGCTTGAAAGCTGTTTCTGAAGAAATCCTTCCCTCTTATCAGACACAAAATTTAGATATTATCTTGGTTGGGCGCGCCCTCACAAAAGAACGGAACTATCAAGATTTGCGCCAAGATTTAGCGTGGAGTTTAAAAAAAATGAATGTAAAAATGGATGAAGCCTCATGAAGAGAATAGTAATTGGCCTTATTAAAACATATCAATGGTTGTTGTCACCGCTTATGGGCGACAATTGTCGTTTTCACCCGACATGTTCGGCTTATATGGTGCAGGCTATTGAAAACCAAGGTGTTGTAAAGGGTTTATGGATGGGGTTTCGACGGTTATTAAAGTGTCAGCCATATTATAAAGGTGATTTTATCGACCCCGTACCTGAAAAGCACAAAGCCGAAAAAGTATAAGCGAAGTCGATTGCAACCAAAGGGCAGTTCGGCTATAACCCTATCATCATAAAAACGAATTAAATGACATTGTTTAGGTAAGGCTTATTTCATGCAGCAAAAAGAAAAAATGCATCCAGAAGATATACGTAATCTTATTATCTTTGGTGTGATTTCCATTGTGATGTGGATGACCTATAGCCATTTTGTTTTAGACCCTCAACAGGAAAAAATGCGGGCGGCACAAAAGGTACAACAGCAACAAGCTTTATTAGAAAAACAAAACCCAAATAGCGTACAAAAAATCCTACCACGGGCGGAAGTTTTAGCACAACAAAATACGCAAAACGCACGGATAAAAATTGATAGCGATTTGGTGTTTGGTTCGCTTAATTTAACAGGCGCACGTCTTGATGATTTAGGTTTAAAGCAATATCACAAAACGGTCGAGCGTGAAGAAAATTCAATAATCCTTTACCCTAATGGAACCGCGCGCCCTAAATATGTTGAACATGGTTGGGTATCACCTGATAAAAGTTTAAATTTACCAAACAATAAAACAGTTTGGCAACAAGTGGGAGGAACTGAGCTCACCCAAAATTCACCTGTAACATTACGATGGAATAATGGTCAAGGCGTTATTTTTGAACAAAGCATTGCCCTAAATGAAGATTACTTATTCACCGTCGTAAACCGCGTGATCAATAATACAGGCGCGGCGATTACGCTGTATCCCTATTCGATTATTGCCCGTCGTGATGTTCCTGAAGAATTTATGGGGCGTTTCATCGTTCATGAAGGACCTATCGGATATTTTGGTGAAGATTTGCATGAAAAGACCTATGGCAAAATGGCCAAAGAACCTTTAATCGCAAGGTCATCATCGCAAGGATGGGTGGGTTTAACCACCAAGGATTGGCATACCGCGTTAATCCCTAATCAAACGATCGAGAATAAATTTCGTCTTGTTTATACAAAGGGCGTGAGTGAAACAAAAAAAGACCTTTATCAAGCTGACGTGACAGGTGCGGCAATGACGGCGCAAGCGGGTAGCATGATTGAAAACAAAATGCATGTTTTTGCGGGCGCAAAAAAATTAGAACTTTTGAAAAAATATCAAAAACAGCTTGATGCTCATAATTTGGATTTAGCCGTTGATTTTGGTATTTTCTTTTTCCTAACAAAACCATTTTTCTACGTTATTAATTTCTTTTATGGGCTGGTTGGCAATTTTGGTGTCGCCATTATTTTATTCACTATTGTGTTGCGTATTTGTGTATTCCCACTGGCCAATACATCATTTAAATCTTTTGCCAATATGCGAAAGATTGGCCCACAAATGGCAGAGTTGCGTGAAAAATATGCCGATGATAAACAGCAAATGCAAAAAGAACTGGTCAAGCTTTATCAAAAAGAAAAGGTGAATCCGATGGCGGGCTGTTTGCCTATTTTGGTGCAAATCCCGATTTTCTTCTCCTTGTTTAAGGTCTTATCCAACACTATTGAAATGCGCCATGCGCCCTTCTTTGGTTGGATTCAGGATTTATCTGCACCTGACCCAACGACTTTTCAAAACTTATTTGGACTGCTTCCTTGGGATGGATTTAACTTTATGGCGATTGGTATATGGCCGTTTCTCATGCTGATCACAATGATTTTTCAGCGTAAATTATCACCACCGCCGACAGATAAAACTCAAGCGATGATGTTTGCCGCTTTACCGTGGATTATGACGGTGGTATTGGCGCAATTTGCCGCTGGCCTTGTGATTTATTGGACGTTTAACAATCTGTTTTCAACATTACAGCAATATATCATTATGACCCGCATGGGTGTGAAGGTTGATCTTATTGGTAATATTTTGGGACGGAATAAACCCGAAGAAACTGAAGTGACTAACGTTGATACCGCAAAAGAAGCCGTTGAAGAAAAGAAACAGGCTTTGCTTGATAAAAAAGATGAAACACCGAAAGAAATTTCAAAGCCAAAGCCTAAAAAATCTAAAAAGAAAAAATAGTAATAATAAGGTAAACGTCATTGCGAGGAATGAAATGACGAAGCAATCTATTCTGAATCACATGTAGATTGCCACAGTCGTCCCAAATAAATTTGAGCCTCCTTCGCAATGACAATATATAAATAATGACAACAGAGAAATTCACAGATAAAGAACTTGAACAGGCGCGCCTTTTATTCGCGGGGCCGTGCGATTTTGTCTTAGGTGTTGCGGGATTGGAACAGCTTCCCGATGCAGACCGCAGTGAGGTTGCCTTTGCTGGGCGCTCCAACGTTGGTAAGTCTTCGCTGATTAACGCTTTAACAGGGCGTAATACGCTGGCACGGACATCCAATACACCGGGGCGTACGTCAGAGCTAAATTTTTTCGATCTCGGGAAACAACTATATTTGGTTGATATGCCCGGCTATGGTTATGCCAAGGTGTCCAAAACCACACGCGAAAAATGGAATCGTTTGATAAAAAAATATCTGCGCGGCCGTCCTAATTTGCGCCAAGTCTTTATTTTAATTGATGGCCGTCATGGCTTAAAAGATAGCGATGAAGAATTGATGACAATGCTCGATGAAGCCGCCGTGTCTTACCGTTTGATTTTAACTAAATGTGATAAGTCCAAAAAAGCGGAAGTCGAAGCGATTGAAGAAAAGTTACGCTCCTGCTTAAAAAAACATGTCGCCGCCCACCCTGAATTTCACCGCACCAGCGCCTTGAAAGGTGATGGCGTTGCGGAGTTTCGTAGTATTATTGCGAGTTTGAGGTAGCTCTTTACAGGCGTCATCCCGTCGAAGGACGGGATCTCATAATATTTAAGCAAGATTCCGACCTGCGTCGGAATGACACCACTACCACCGTCATTGCGAGGAATGAAATGACGAAGCAATCTACTTTTGAATGGAGATGGATTGCCACGCTCACTTTTTGTCGCTCAGGCGGGCAAGCCCGCTACGCGGACGTTCGCTCGCAATGACGATAGGTTATTATTACGCGGAGATTCAAAGGTACGGAGTTTTTATTATTTTTCTCCGTTCCTCCTCCCTTCCGCGTTTATGAAATATTACTGCGCGGCGATGATGTTATAGAAACCAAGGAATGCATTAGTCCCACTAGTTTGAACGCATAAATTTGTATATCCAACACAGTTAGGGCAATCTGATGTGTTAAATTCTACATTTGGAGGGGTTTCACTAAAAAATCTTGATAAGGCTGTCGCTGTCATGATTGGAACTGTTGTATTCCCAGTAATCTTCTTATTAATTATTTCACAAATTTTTTTTGGTATTCTTAATGCGTTAATACTGACATCCAAAGCAGTCGTCGGTGTCCATTCAATATTTGATAGTTTCGAATGAAACCATCCAGATGACCCTGTTACTTGGAGTTCTTCAGGAAATTCAAACTTATAACTCAACCCACCCCCTTGCGGGTGATAGACTTTATGATGGTGCGGTGGGGTGTTAAACGCAGCGTCACTGGGTATCACAAAATCTAAATCATCAATTTCTGATCCGCTAAATAACATTTGGTCAACCACGGCTTGGGCACTGGCGGCATATTCCATCAGCTCAAGCGCATAAAATTCGGCTTGTTCATTGTCAATATCTTGTTCATCCGCCTGATTATTGGAGCGTGATAATGTCGCCGTTAAAAACCCAAACAAGGCAAGCGCAATAAGAACATAAACCATCGCATTCCCGCGTTGTCCTGTTTTCGTCATTGCGAGCGAGCGTTCGCGTAGCGGGCTTGACCGCCTGAGCGACAAAAAGCGAGCGCGGCAATCCATAGTGTCTGCCTTATAGATTGCTTCGTCACGTTGTCCCTCGCAATGACAGGCATAGTTATTTTTTATGGTTTTTATTGTATCTAGCATAATAATTGGTTTATTGTTTGTATCATTATGAATGATATCACGAATTTACCAAATTTGACTATAGGCACGATGAGCTTTGACGTTTTATCGTTGTTAATTGGCGCTCTATTGGGTGTTTTGGTGATTGGGCTTGTTCTTTTGCGGGCGCTGGCGGTGGCTAAAGAACGCTTTCATCAGCAAAAAGAAAATTTATCCAAAGCTGATGAAGAAAAACGTGTCTTAGAAGAAAAATTTCAGCTTACCCAGCAAAACTTGGTGCGTACTCAAACAGAAAAATTAGCTTTAGAAGCGCAAATGAATACGCGTAAAAATGACGAAAAATTATTCGAAGCGCAATTTGAAAATTTAGCGCATAAAATTTTTGATGAAAAAACAA
>CAZYHI010000087.1:0-7797 GCA_964647515.1 uncultured Micavibrio sp.
TCATATTTTGTTTTTAAGCTGTCGGTCATACCGCGTGGGAAAACTTGTTGCCCCAATCGTGGACGTTTTAGTATCTTGGTACCAACTTCACGCATCGCTTCCAAACGGCGTAATTGAAATTGCAACGCTTCCGCCATTTGGTCAGCGGTAAACTCATCCGCTTTCTTTTCCTCTTGGGGAAGGAGCAAACGTGATTTTAAATAAGCAAGCCAAGCCGCCATCACTAAATATTCAGCCGCCAGCTCTAGGCGCAATTCTTGTGCGCGTTCAATAAAGCCTAAATATTGTCGTACCAATTGTAAGATAGAGATTTCGCGCAAATCAACTTTTTGCGTGCGCGCCATATCAAGCAACACATCAATCGGCCCTTCATAACCATCAATATTAACAAGAAATCCATCAATGTCACCACCAGCACTATCGGCCGTGGCAGCCTCATCATAATTAGGCGGCGGATCTTCTTCGAATGTTGCTTCGTTCATAGCGCTCAAAACTTACCTCGGTCAGGGTCGGAACCTCCGCCATCACCGCTTCCATCTCTGTTAGAATACCTGCACAATATAGCGTAGCATCACAACCAGATTCCACTGTTTTTCGCGCTCTATCCGCAAGATTCCCATATTTTTCGAGCGCCAGCATCGAAATATCGTCAGGAAGCAAGAATTGATCGATTTTCATGTCATTTCTGATGTAATCCATCACGGTTTTAGACACCGTCGCCGCCAATTGTGAATCCAGCGCACTATAGACTACATGCGCCATCATACCCCATGTTTGCTCAGCAATGGGCATTTTGGCAAAACGGCGAAACGGTTCAAAATCTGTTTGTTCCAACTCACTTAACTTTGTGTCAACAATTGGAAGCTCAAGATGGCTGTCGCTTGTGGCACGGCCATGTCCAGGGATATGTTTAACAATCGGCGTCACCCCACCATCAAGATAAGCCTGCGCCACGGCCAAGCCCTTTTCATAGACCTCTTGGGGGTTATCACTAAAGGCGCGATCGCCAATAATATCGTGCGTTTTCTCGCATAACAGATCAATACAAGGCGCACAATTCACATCAATATTAAGCGCGGTTAAATCCGCCGCAATATAACGGGCAATCCCCGCTGCATCTTCGGTTGTATGACAAGATTGAGCCGGCATATATTGTTGCCAAATAGGAGGTTTTAAACGCTGAACACGTCCCCCTTCTTGGTCAATAAGAATTGGACAATGCCAACCAACGCAATCACGGAGCTGCTGATTTAAAGCGATAATTTGCTCGGAGCTTTCGCAATTACGGGCAAATAAAATAAAACCAAGTGGATTGGCACTGGCGAATAAACGCTTTTCCGCATCGGTTAGACTGAGACCTTCACAAGATAGTATAATTGCGGCGGGCTTATTGCTCATCGTCAAACCTACTTCTTTTTCACCAAACAACCATTTGGGTCTTTACGCTTAATCGCATTACACGTCGTTGTTGCTTGTGCTTTTGAAACAGGCCCTGCTTGGATACGGTAATAGGTTCCTTTGGCTAAGTTCGCCGTTTCAACACGATATTTATACCCCGACAAGGTCGCCCCATATTTAGATTGTAGCTTACTCCATTCAGAATCGGTACGCGCTCTATCTTGCACACTGGCCAATTGAACGTAGTAATCACCCGTTCCAACAACAACCTTAGGGGCAGGCGTATCAACGGCCTCTTTTGCTTTTGCGGCTTTTTCGGCAGCTGCTTTTTTAGCTTTCTCTTGTGCGATTTTCTCTTGTGCTATCTTCTCTTGCGCGGCTTTGGCCTTTTTCGCGATCTCTGCCTCTTTTTCTTTAATCAACGCTTGTGCTTTTTCGGCTTCAATCTTGGCGTCCTCAATCAGTTTTTGTTTTGCTTCTTCTTCGTCAGATGAGGGTAAGATTGGCTCAACCTTTTTTGGAATTTCAAGATTAGATGCTTCTTCAACAGATTTTTCCAGCAAGTCTACTTTCTCGCTTGATGTTTTTGCAACTTGTTGTGTGGCTTCCGCCAACGGTTTATCAAGGGGCGTTTCTTGCGTTTCCTCGTCCTGCAAATCGGCATTGGGTTCGGTGTTCAATCCTGCAAATAATTGCGAGCGAGGCATCGGTTTTTCTTCATCCGTATCCGCCAATAAATTCTCAATCCCACGATCTTCATCAGGATCACTGTTTAGTGAGGAGAAGATTGTGCTGTCTTTATGGGGCATTTGCATACCACCCGGTTCATCAGGGTCAACTTTGTACGGTTCGCTATCGGCGCGGATAATCGGAATATTTTTTGCATCCGAAGAACCACCCCCGACGTAAAGCTTCCACACAACGCCAATCATAAAAGACAAGGCAATTAAAACTATAAAAAAAGCGGCCTTTGGCCCAATTGATCCTAATAAGTCAGCACCCTTCGGATCATCAAATTCATCACGATTATTCATGAGTCGTAGGATATGAGGAATCGTAACAATTCTCAAGGATTAGTTTACGTACTATAATTTATAATCAGCGCGACAATAACGCGTATCACTCTCTACAGTACAGCCACTGATAATAGCATATGAGACTGCAGTACGCGCTGCTTCCAATATTTCTTGATGAAAATCAGGATGGGTTAATTTTTTTATCTCTTCGAAGGTATCGAAATCAAGATTTCCAACACTCTCTGCGTGTTTACAGGCCTTCTCAAATTCACGGCTTGTAATTTGAAATTTTAACGCTTCATGCAAATCAAGATTTGCTAATACCTCAATATCCGTCACTAATTCTTTTAAACTGTCATATTTATTGGAATAGCCGTCTTTTACAAACTTACTAATAAACTTGTCTAGCTCACGGTAAGCACTCTTTTTACTACGCACATCATCAGATTCAATATCATTACTAGAAGTGCGAAACAACGCTTTTCTAAACTTTGAAACAAGATAACTATCTACATCATCGATTACAGGCAATGCGGTTATGGCCAATTTAAAACTCCATGAGTAAAATTATGGAATACAATTACCGCAAATCTCAATGAGGGTCAAATAATTTATCGTACTCACAGATAAAAAATTATGATTTTTTCAAGGGGAAGTTGTTGGGACAGCATCTGCTTGGCCTTCTTCAATTGCCGCTTGTTTTTGTGCCTTAATTTCCGCAGTAAGTCCTTGCAAAGCGCCTATAATTTCATTTACACATGCTGAATTATCATTAAAGCAAGCGTCTTGAATATAATCTTTATAATCTTTCTGAGTAATTATATGGTTAGGTAAGCTTAAAACACTATCTATGGTATTTATTTGAGCGCAAACCTTAGGATGAAAGCCTTCAACATTATGTAAGTCACTCCTCCAATCCGTCAAATATCGCCTGAAATTTTGCGCCAGCGTCATTCCACCGTCGACATTAAAGTCACGGCTCACCTTTTTACCACTCATCGATACACTCTCTAAAGCTTATTATTATATCTATTTTTATTACCGCAAGTCCCAATATAAATCAAATATTCTTTCATGCTCGCGGATGGCGTACCTATCCGTCATACCAGCAATATAATCACAGACAATACGCGCTTGGGCGACGTTATCAATCAGCCCGCCAGCTTCTTCCACCCTAATCTGCCAATGATCGGGCAGCAATTTATAATGCTTCATAAAGATGTTAAATAAGTCAGGGATGATTTTCTCCACCTTCACCCAAATTCTATTCACCGTGTAATGACGATACATGCGTTTAAGCAAAAAGGCGCGAAGCTCCTCGACCTTGGTATACATATCGGCGGAAAAGGCGACAGTCTGCTGATCCGCATTACGGATATCTTCAATATCCTTAGGGTCGAGGGCATCAAGGCGAGATTTTGTCTCGCTCAGAACATCATTGACCATCGCGCCAATCATCTCACGAATGGTTTCTTGGATGATGTAATGCTCCTCAATATCTGGCCAATTGGCTTTCACCTGCGCAATAATCGGCGCCATCAAGGTCAGCTCCTCCAAATCAGACAGGGCGAACATGCCGGCACGTAAGCCATCTTCCACATCATGGTTATTATAGGCGATATCATCAGCGATGGCGGCGACTTGCGCCTCCATACTGGCATAGGTATCAAGACGTAAATCTGTCTGCAGTTGAATATCTTTCAAAGTCGTAGGCAGTTTCGCACCATCTTTGATGGTCACAGGGCCGTTATGCTTGACGATACCTTCCAAGGTTTCCCAGCTTAGATTCAAGCCTTGCCAACCGGGATATTTGCGTTCCAGCTTTGTCACCACACGCAAAGATTGGTCGTTATGTTCAAAGCCATCATATTTTTCCATGCATTCGGCCAGATACTCCTCTCCAATATGGGCGAAAGGTGTATGACCAAGGTCATGCGCCAACGCGACAGCTTCTGTTAAATCCTCATCGACCAATAACGCACGGGCGATAGAACGCGCAATTTGTGCGACTTCTAAAGTATGGGAAAGCCGCGTTCGGTAATGATCTCCCTCATGATAGACAAAGACTTGAGTTTTATATTTAAGGCGGCGAAAGGCCGAGGCGTGAATGATACGGTCACGATCACGTTGATAGGGCGTGCGGGTTGCGCTCTCATTTTCTTCATGTAACCGCCCAAGGCTTTGATCAGGCCGGCAAGCATAAACCGCCATCGGCAAAGCGCAGTAATTATAGTCAGGTTGATCGTCTATTTTTTCTTCAGCTTGTGTCATAAGAAATTGTTACCACGAATAAACATGAATAAACATGAATTATTAATAGTTATGGGATAAAAATATTCGTGTAAATTCATGTCCATCTGTGGTTAAATCATTCTATGATCACCTTAACAGAAAGTTGCGCGAAGCAGATTAACGCGCTAAAAAAAACAGAAAACGCGCCCGACCTCATGTTGCGTATCACCGTCAATGGCGGAGGGTGTCAGGGGTTTGAATATGCGTTTAAGCCCGATACGGTAAAAAACGATGATGATATGGTTTTTGAAAAAGACGGCGCGATTGTCATCACCGATGAAATATCCTTGCCTTATTTAAAAGACGCCGAGGTTGATTACACCGATGATCTTATTGGCGCGCATTTTAAAATCAACAACCCCAATGCCACATCGTCTTGTGGATGCGGCACGAGTTTTAATGTTTAAGTTATAGCCTTTTGAAGGAACCAGGTCTACAAAACTATACGGTCATAAGATTTTTGACGGTGTGTACTTCCATTCAAATGTTTTTTTATATGTGGGTTAGCTGTCAACGCATCAGGAACACCTTGGTCATTAGCCTCAACAACGGTTGCTTGGGTAAACTCTGTACCTGCAGGACGTGTATTCCACGTGAGTTTTTCTTCAGCCTCTACAGCGTCTCGTTCAAGTTGAGCAATTTGAGTTAATTTCTTGGCTCTTGCCAATCTCGCCTCAAGCTTTACTATTTTTTTATCCAGATCGTCATCACCAGCATCTCGAAAACTATCTTGTACATTCGCCACCTGCCCAGTCGCTTTATCAAAGGTTTGTCTATTTCTTATAGAAGCAGCACTTTGTTGCATCTGCTTTACATGTTGTGCTTCAATTTCTTGATTCCGTTGCTTGAGCATGTCCGATTGTCTTTCTAACTCTTCTATCGCCGTTAAAAGAGCTTTTACTTCTTGTAAATCATCTACAGCCTCATTCTGGTTTGCGTGTTTAGCTTCAGAAGTTTGATTAAAATCAGTAGTATGACCATCAACAACTTGGGTTGGAGGTACGTCATTCACCCTTTTATCCATCGCCCGTGTCGGTGACGTTGAAGGTGTTACTTTAGGTGAAAGCGCTTGTGGCGCGATATCTTTATTATTTTTTAGCTGTTCCTTTATACGTGCAGCAACTTGCCTGTCATGTTTAAAATACCCAATTTGGTCAGATATAGCTGAAATAATTTTTTTACCCGCGCCAATAGTTACACTAAATGTTATTAATCCTCCTGCCGCAACACCTGCCGCAACAGGAACAGAGATTGCTAAAGCAGGGAAGACTACCGGGAGTGCTGCTGTTATAATAGCTGCTCTTGTTGCAAATCGGCTAAAACGACCACCTATATGTTTGAGCAAAGGATTAAGACTACGACTACCTTTAATTATAAACTCATCTGATTGAGATAGTTTGGGCCCTTTAATGAATAGGAATGATACTAGTTTGGCCAAATCAGTAGCCTCACGTTTTAAAGCACTTAAAACACCAGATTCGCTAACTCTTTTGGCAGGTTTATATTCAGGGCCTTTATTAAACATTAATACTCTCCTTATTGCTATAAAATCTGCCGTAACATATATGAATATGTATATAAAGTCAATAAAAATTATGTAAATTTAATTATTTTCTATTGTTTTACCAATAACAATGGTAAATCACTGCGTATGGTACAAGAAAACACCACCAAAATAGTCACTTGGAACGTTAATTCCATCAAAGCGCGTTTAGAACATGTCAAAGGCTGGCTAGAGGCCAATCAGCCTGATTTACTGCTGATTCAAGAGCTAAAAGGGCTGGACTTCCCTGCGGGCGAGCTTGAAACCATCGGCTATCACAGCCATGCGGTCACGCAAAAGGCCTATAACGGTGTCGCCATTCTATCAAAACGGCCTATAGACGTGATTTTAGACCACTTACCCGGTGATGAAAGTGACGAACAAGCGCGGTATTTAGAAATTCAATATAACAACATCAGAGTCATTAACATTTATTTGCCCAACGGCAACCCTGTTAGCCCCTCGCCGTCATCCTCCGACTTGATCGGAGGATCTTTAAAAGCTCAGACAGATCCTTTGGTCAAGCCAAAGGGTGACAATATTTCGGATAAATACACCTATAAACTGTCATGGATGGACAGGCTGTATAACCGTCTTAAACAATTAAGAGAAGAACAAATTCCGTTTGTTATCGGCGGTGATTTTAATGTGATCCCTGCGGACGAGGACTGTCACGACCCTGCCGCATGGCGCGGTGATGCCGCCTTTCGCCCCGAAACCCATGCAAAATGGCAGGCTTTGCTAAACTTAGGGCTGTATGATGCCTTTCGCATTGTGAACCATGATGCAGGTCAGTACAGCTTTTGGGATTATCAACGTGGCGCATGGCAAAAAGATAATGGCATTCGCATTGATCATTTTTTACTCTCGCCGCCTCTTGTGGATCGCCTTAAAAACTGTACGATTGATAAAGCTCCACGGGGCGCGGAAAAGGCCTCCGACCACACCCCCGTTATCTTAGAGATAAAAAATTAAGCATTTACAGTGGTCATATCTTCTTTTTCAGCATAGAATGGTATTTCGATTTGCTTCGAATTATTCGCGACTTCAATTAAAAGGCCTCTGTTATGAAACATCTCATTCTTTTTAGTTTTCTGTCACTCTTCACCCTCAATGCTTGTGGCGTTGAAACAGATCTAAAAAAACAAACCGCCAATCACATTGCCCGCCCTGCCTTTATGGTTGAGCGCACAATAGGCGCAGGCCCATTTGGCTTACAAGCATGGGAGCGCATGCATAAACGCAATACAACCGCGACGGTTTATATTGAAGGCGACAGCCCCGCCGATAAATTAAAAACAGATGGAAGCAAGCAAATAAACCTTAACCCCTTTGGTACATCAACATCACCAGATACACCTGTTGGATTGTTATTGGCTTCACGCGATCAGGCAGAGAATTTGGTTCACCTATCGCGCCCTTGTCAGTACATGCACACACCAGACAAAAAAGGCTGTGACACAGGATACACACAAGCAGAGCGTTACGCCCCCGAAGTTCTTGATAGTTATGAAGCCGCGCTGAATGATATTTCTGCGCGTTACGACA
>CAZYHI010000088.1:0-7643 GCA_964647515.1 uncultured Micavibrio sp.
TCCCCAAATCCCGACGATGCCTTTTTTGGAACGCCTGGCGCCATCTTACCTTTAGGAAATTATCATGGCTTTTCAATTGCGCTGATGATTGCTTTACTCGGCGGATCGCTTATTGGTGCGAAGGATATTAAAATGGATATTTACGATTCAGATGGTTTCTTTATGATGGTGTTTGACCCCGAAGCCTTTGGACAAGGCAGCATGAGTACGCTTGTTCAAAACACCTTAGATCAAATTCGTAATGGCACCCCTGCCCCCGGCAATGATTCCGTTGGCGTCCCTGGTGACCGTTCGGCACAAACATTAAAAGACACATTGGAACGCGGTATCGTTAATGTCGCCGATAAAACATTACAAAAAATTCAGGAACTCGCCGCATGAGTAACTCAAATGTAAAAACAAAAAAAATCGGTGTCGCGGGATGCGGCGCACTGGGCTCCATCGTTTGTCGCGCCTTACAAGAAGGCATCGAATTTTACGATTTTGTTGGTATATCTGACTTAGAAGAAACCGATTTTGGTGTACCGAATATGAGCTTCGCTGAACTAGCCGAAGCTTGCGATCTCATCGTTGAATGTTTACCGCCAAAAATTGTACCAACATTAGCACAAGAAGTTTTATCACGTGATAAAGATCTCATGATGATTAGTGCCTGCGCGCTTTTACTATCACCTGAAATCACAGAGATGGCACAAGAATCTAAAGGACGCATCACCGTGCCATCGGGCGCGATTGCAGGGTTAGACGCCATTTCTGCGCTTGACTTTGCAGGTATAGACAGCGCCACCATCGCGACAACAAAACATCCGCGCGGATTAAACGGCGCACCTTACATTAAACAAAACAATATTGATTTGAATAACATCAAAGGCAACACGCTCATTTTCCGAGGCAACGCGATTGAAGCCGCACAAGCCTTTCCTGCCAACGTCAATGTCGCGGCAACATTATCCATCGCGGGCATAGGCGCGCAAAAAACAGTTGTAGAAGTCTGGGCCGACCCGAACGCGCAAGGCAACTGCCATGAGATTACCGTCAAGGGTGGAAGCTCTACCATAAAAACCTCTGTCGCAAACTTACCCGACCCGTCAAACCCCAAAAGCTCAATGCTTGCGGGATACTCACTCGTCGCTGCCTTGAAAAAACGTAGCGATAAAATCGTCGTCATTTAAATTTAAACATTCAGAAATAAAAAAATAAAAGGAAATATCATGTCTAAAAAGTGGGATAAATCAAAACTCGTATCACGTTACGTCACCGAAGGGGCAAAGTCTGCACCGCATCGCTCATACTATTACGCGATGGGCATGACAGAAGAAGAAATACATCAACCTCTCGTTGGCGTCGCCACTTGTTGGAACGAAGCCGCGCCGTGTAACATCGCCTTATCCCGTCAAGCGCAAGCCGTTAAAAAAGGCGTCAAAGCCGCCGATGGTAGCCCTCGTGAATTTACAACCATCACCGTGACCGATGGTATCGCCATGGGACATGAAGGGATGCGCTCCTCCTTAGTGTCGCGTGAAATTATTGCAGACTCGGTGGAGCTCACCATGCGCGGTCATTGTTATGATGCGCTTGTTGGTTTGGCAGGTTGTGACAAATCTTTACCGGGTATGATGATGGTGATGTTACGCCTTAACGTGCCATCGGTCTTTATGTATGGGGGTTCTATTTTACCGGGGAAATTCCGAGGTAAAGATGTTGATGTTATCAGTGTTTTTGAAGGTGTTGGTAAACATGCGAGCGGCGAATTTTCTGACGAAGATCTAAAAGAACTTGAATGTGTGGCTTGTCCATCCGCTGGTGCTTGTGGTGGTCAGTTTACTGCCAACACTATGGCATGCGTATCTGAGGCCATCGGCTTGGCTCTACCAAATTCAGCAGGTGCGCCTGCGCCTTACGAAAGCCGTGATGATTACGCGACCCAATCTGGTAAAGCGGTGATGAAGCTGATTGAAATGAACTTACGCCCACGTGATATTGTCACCCGTAAATCTTTTGAAAATGCGGCGGCGATTGTTGCGGCGACGGGCGGTTCAACCAATGCTGGTTTACATTTACCTGCCATGGCCAATGAATGTGGCATTGATTTTGACCTCCATGATGTTGGTGAGATTTTCAAACGCACGCCGCTCATTGCCAACCTTCGCCCAGGTGGTAAATATGTCGCCAAAGATTTATTTGATGTTGGCGGTGTTGGTATTGTCATTAAAGAACTCATCGATAATGGCTTTATGCATGGCGATTGCATGACCGTGACGGGCAAGACGTTGGCCGAAAATTTAGAAGGCGTGACATTACCTGAAAACCAAGATGTTGTCTTCCCTGTTTCAAACCCCATTCACCCAACAGGCGGTGTTGTGACGTTAAAAGGTAATCTATGCCCCGAAGGTGCGATTGTGAAAATCGCTGGTCTTGAAAACTTGGTTTTTGAAGGCCCTGCCCGTGTGTTCGAAGGCGAACAAGCCTGCTTCGATGCTGTTCAAAACAAAGAAATCGTCGAAGGGCAAGTGATCGTCATTCGTAACGAAGGGCCACGCGGTGGCCCCGGTATGCGTGAGATGCTCTCGACCACCTCTGCGATTTATGGGCAGGGGCTGGGCGATAAAGTCGCGCTGATTACCGATGGTCGTTTTTCTGGTGGAACGCGTGGTTTTTGTATCGGGCATATTGCCCCCGAAGCTTACATCGGTGGGCCAATAGGATTGATTGAAGATGGTGACATCATCCGCATTGATGCCGAAACAGGCATGATGGAGGTTAAACTGTCAGATGATGAACTTGCGGAACGGAAGAAAAATTGGACACGCCACGAACATCAATACCAATCAGGCGCAATCTGGAAATATACACAGACAGTCGGTTCAGCCGAAAAAGGCGCGGTCACCCATGGCGGCGCAAAGGCCGAAACACATACTTTTGTGGATTTATAAGCATTTAAGCATAACTGCCCTTTGATTTAACAGCATATCCCTATAGGCTATCCCAATTACAAAATAGGAATATGAACGATATGCAGTCCCTATACCTTAAAAGGTGTTTTGAAAAATTTGCGCTTGGCTTGTTAATGGTCTGCCTATTCGTGCCATCACAAGCGCAAGCCACACAAACGAGCACTCTTCCTGTCACGGATACGCCTCAGCAAGATTTTTCAAACCACAATCCGCTTCTTGTACGGGCGGGGATCACATCCGCCCTTGAAATGGGTAAATTGGGCAACATGTCTTTTCGCGATGCGCCGGGCATGAAGGCATTTTATGAGTCCCGCGGGTACGAGCCGATTTGGACAAAGAAGTCTTTTTCAAAAAAACAAAATAAAAACATTGAGCCCATGTTGAAGATTTTTGAAAATTCATGGACGCATGGCCTCAACCCCAATCATTACAACATTGATAAAATCCGTGAGCTTATGAGCACGGCAAAAGGTGTCCAAAAATTTCAGCTCGACCTGACCATCAGTGATGCGATCATTCGGTACGGCAAAGACATCAGCGCCATGCGCGTTGACCCAAAAAAGATTGGACAGCGTTCACGTTACTGGCGGCAACCTTTACGCGGTATCGATATTTTGGATTACGTCTCCAACCATGACAGTAAGACAACCGCGCTTGAGAACATGTCACCACGTGGCAAGCTTTATAAAAAGCTACAAAAAGAACTGATACAACTCTATAAAACACCCAAAGATAAAGGGCGTAAAACCAAAGTAAAAATTGATAAAGCCATTATCCCTAACACAACAAAAGATGCCGTTTTACAAGTCCGTCGCCGCATGGGGTTTGAAGCAGACAAAAACAAAGATGGGCATTATTATTATGATGACCAATTGGCACAAGCCGTCATGGCCTTTCAAAAATCTCATGGATTAAAACCTGATGGCATCGTTGGAGTACAAACAGCAAAACTGATGAACATCACCCGACAAGATAAAATCAATCAAGTGCTGGCAAACTTAGAACGCTTACGTTGGGTTGAGCAAAACAAACCAAACCGTTACATCATGGTCAATGTGCCTTCTGCCACCTTATGGGCGGTAGAGAATGAAAAAGTTGTGATGGAAATGCCTGTCGTTGTTGGCCGTCCCGAACGCCCGACAAATATTTTCAGCACGAAAGTATCGGGCATTCGTTACAACCCAACATGGACAGTACCGCCGACAATTAAAAAAGATGACTATCTGCCAAAACTCAGACAAAATCCTTATTACCTTTCTGATCGCGGTATTGAATTAAAATCTGGCAACCAAACGATTGACCCTGGTTTAATCGATTGGAAAGCCAAAACTTGGTCAGAGGTCAACGCCATGCGTATGGTTCAAGGACCCGGAAGCAAAAACCCATTGGGTCGTGTTCGCTTTCTCATGGATAATCCTTTTAACATTTACTTACATGACACACCGACCAAGCATTATTTTAAACGCGCCAACCGCGCGCAAAGTTCAGGGTGTGTCCGCTTAGAAAGACCGATAGAACTTGCCGATTTTGTTCTAGGACCCAACCAAGGTTGGTCAACAGAAAAACGTGACAAGATTTTAAAAACAGGAAAACTAACCGAAATTTACGCGCAAAGCCCCCTTCCCGTTTATATTTTATATCAAACTGTTTGGTTGGGTGATCGCGAACAAATCATCTATGGCGCGGATATTTATGACCATGATCGCACTTTAATAAAAGCTTTATCAGCGATAGACGGTGTTGCAACACCGTCCAAAGACGCACAAACAAAAACAGCGAATTTAACAAAAGACAAAAAATAAGAAGGTTATTGAAGAAAATATAATTATTATGGATTTTAATTATTGTTAGTTTTATTATTGCCTAAAGACAAATTTCACGATAGAATCATTACTTATATGGGGTATTTGTTCAAATAATCTCTCTTTCATTAATATTATCATAATTATCATCGGTTAAAATAATCATTTAGAAACATTATTATCAGGGAAGCACCACGTGCTTAATGACATGAATGACATTGTAAACACAGATGCAAACACAGGCATCAAAAATAAAAAACTAGATCGACGCTCCTTCTTAGGGTTGGGTGCTGCGACATTGGGTGGTGTTTTAATCCCTGCCCTCAGTAGTCCAGCCAGCGCGGCTGTTTTCAAAAACGGAGTCATTAGCAACGGTTCAAGACGGCTTTCATTCCGCAACGCCCATACAGGCGAAAGCTTTTCTGGTGTTTACCGTGTTGGTAATAAATATCTTCCTGATGCTTTCAGACAAATTAACACGGTGCTTCGTGATTTTAGAACAGATCAAAGTTATCCGATGGATCCACGCGTGATTGACATTATTTACACCGTTCACCGTATGACGGGGCAAAACACACCATTTGAAATTATTTCTGGTTACCGCTCTCCAAAAACAAACGCGATGCTGCGCTCTAATTCCAGCGGTGTGGCCAAAAAATCCCTTCACATGGAAGGGCGCGCTATCGACCTTCGTATGGAAGGCTTTTCAACCAGACGCCTTCGTGACATCGCTTCAAACCTAGAAGCAGGTGGTGTTGGTTATTACTCACGCTCAAACTTCGTCCATATTGATTCTGGCGACGTGCGTACTTGGTAAGATAAATAGCTATAACCAATTATTAAAACCCGTTAAGCCTTAATAATTCTTTGTGCTCTTTGCGCCCTTCGTGTTAAATATTTTCCATGATACTCATCGCACTAGGCGCAAACTTACCGAGCCAATATGGCACACCTGCCGAAACAATTCTGGCAGCTTATGATGCGCTTGAAAATCGGGGCATTCACGTTTTACAAAAATCACGTATATGGCTGACCGCCCCCGTCCCTTTTGACCCTAATCAAGACTGGTATCATAACAGCGTCATCGCCGTTGAAACAGATTTACCTGCTCATGATTTACTCACGATTATGCTAAGCATTGAAAATGACTTTGGCCGTATCCGTAGCATCAAAAATGCGCCACGTCTTTTAGATTTGGATTTAATCGCTTATCATGATGAAATTATAACCGATGAAGAACGGCTCATCATTCCACATTCACGGATACATGAAAGATTGTTTGTTTTAAAACCTTTAGAGGACATTGATAAGAATTGGACTCATCCAAAAACGGGTCATAATATACAAATGATGCTTAATAATTGCCCACCAGATCAACAGGCTAAACCAACAGAAAGCGCAAAAGGCGATGATTGATTTTGAACAAGGCCCTGTATTAATGGGCGTAGTAAACGTCACCCCAGACAGCTTTTCCGATGGTGGCGAATTTATAGACCCCCAAGCGGCCATTGATCACGGCCTCAAACTTATTGAACAAGGCGCACAGATTTTAGATATTGGTGGCGAGTCCACGCGCCCTAACGCCAAAGCCGTCACAATAGAAGAAGAACAAAAACGTATATTACCCGTCATAGAAGGCTTGAAAAGCGCAACGACAGAGACCCTTATTTCGGTCGATACTCGCAATGCTGACACGATGCAAAAGGCGATTGATTTGGGCGCAGACATTATCAATGATATCAGCGCACTAACTCATGATGCTCATTCAATAGATATCATAAAAGAAGCGCAAATACCTGTCATTTTGATGCATATGCAAGGCACGCCAGAAACGATGCAAGCCAGCCCACAATATGATGATGTTGTCGAAGATGTTTTTGATTATTTACAAACCCGTATCGAGGCTTGCGAAGCCGCAGGTATTGACCGCTCCATGATTGCCATTGACCCTGGAATAGGCTTTGGTAAAACTTTAGAAGACAACCTTAGTCTATTGAAAAATCTATATAAGTTTCATGAATTTGGTTGCGCCGTTCTTTTGGGTGCCTCGCGCAAAAGCTTCATTGAAAAAATATGTCAAGATACGCCAGCCGATAAACGTTTGGCTGGCTCCATCGCCGCCGCCCTTCAAGGGTTGGATCAAGGCGTGCAAATCTTCCGCGTCCATGATGTGTATGAGACCAAACAAGCCTTCGATGTTTGGCGGGCGATACAAGATCATGGCGAAGACGGAACCTGACGCCCTTTCGATTTTTGGTACTCAAACACTGGATTCCAATCTAATTCTGTATTGTGCTTAATTGACTTAAACAAATTAACTCGTCCAGAAAGTTGCTTATAGCCAATCCTTAAATAAGATGGTATTGTTCCTTCTCGCGGCCTAAAAACACTCAAACTCTGCGCTTTAAGTGTTTGGGCTACATTCAGGTTTACTTGCGTAAAAGCTGGTATAAGATAGCCTTTTAAAAGGTCATCTAAAGGATTCCCTTCGATCTTAAATATCTCAACATTACATGACCTAACAAAATTTTTATCCTTATTTATGTAGTTTTCGTTTACTTGATTTTCGCACAAACCACATAGTATGTCACCTGAATATAGAGCAACAAAATATTTGCTATCATCTTCAAAAGCACCACAGAGTTGGCCAGGCCAAAGAAGTTTACTCTTATTACCCCATTGTTTTTGAAAATCATCTAACACAGGACTATTTTCAGAATCTATCAAAACAACCCGAATGCTCTGATCTTTAAGAACGTCTCGCAAACGATCACCCGCTTCTTCAACAGCTTGTGCTATCGTTTTTTGAGGTTTCTTATTCGACGATTTTTTAAATAAATCAAACATTATATTTACATAAATAATTTATAACTATTTGTCAATATTT
>CAZYHI010000089.1:0-7613 GCA_964647515.1 uncultured Micavibrio sp.
CTATTATTTAGAGATTCAGCCCATCCAACATTCATGTTTTTGATAGCATCCTGATAGGGTTGAACAACATGGGCAAGCGATTGTGTAATTTGTGCAATTTCATTCAGCTTAGGCTGATACAGCTTTGCCCATTCTAGTTGTTGCCCTGAAATTGCTTTAAGGGTTTGCTGTAACTCATCGGAGATCAACATATTTTCCCTTAATGCTTTTACGGTTTTTTGTAATCCGAGCATTTCTTGTGATGGTAGCATCATGCTTTTTATAATTCTTTGCAAACCGCTAGTTGCCTTCATAGACTCAGTTACCTGTAATGCCTCTCTCATCGATTTTAAGCTTGTGTAATTGGCTTTTGCAGCCAGCATTAACTCGGTATTTGGAAGTCTGAAATCAGCATGTGTCCGTAAGGACTTTATTGCTTTTCCTAAGTTATCAATTTCTATGTTTTTCATGTCCTGATATTTTCCGAATCGTATTTTAGGTGGAATATAGGGGTTAATTTAGAAATTTCCATTTGGTGTGCTGTAACTTTTAGGGTTTGGTCGATATTCTTTTAGTATTCACACGCAATTCACACGCATTTTGTGATTTTGGATAGGTTTAAGTGGGTTTCTGAGCTTGAACGTGCACTTCTAAGAATTTTTAAGTTGTTGAAAACAAATGAAATAATGATTTCGACTCAAAAGTGTTGTTTCTTGACATTGTAGGGGTCACTGGTTCAATCCCAGTATCGCCCACCATCCTTTCATTTGGCATGTTTTTGCCCTTTGAATTTAAGCTAAGCCTTTGAAATACTTGAAAAGGTAGGCTCTTTTGTCCGGTTCTATAGCCATTTTCTCGGTCATACCTGAGGCGGGAAGAGAACGCGTACTTCACCGCAATACGTTTTAGTCTAACATCTTGATTTTCCCAGAGTATTTTGGGATTGGATATCACCTTCATAGCGGTTCTATAAGCCTGCTCAAAGTCCTGCCCTAGAGTATTGTTTTCAGCGATTTCTACAGTTAAATTTTCACTCATAGCAACGCGCTGATGTTCGAGTTTTTCCAACTCGCTTTCATACGCGCTAACGAGTGCTGTCTGATGAGTTTGGACGATGCGTTCGATAAGATTGTTAATTTTCTTTTCAACGCCTGCTAGCTTATGTCTAGCAGCCTGCTGACGGTCTTTTGTTGTTTTTGCATATCGCGCCCAACCAACTTTAAACATCATGGTGGCAATCGTTAAAAGTTCAGGGCTTGGACGCAGCTCTTGCAGTAACTGCAGGAAGTCTCCCTCGATCTTATCTCTACGAATAGACTTGCCATACACATTACATCCCCTTGTATGACAGGAGTAATAATGGTGGTAAGCCCCATTTCTGCTTTTGCTGCGTCCAGCCTTTAGGGGCTGACAACACGCGCTACAATCTACCAACCCACGCAGAGGGTATTCGGGATTAATCAGGCTTCTCTTAGGCGGTGCTTTATAGCCCTTGAGGCGTTTTTGGATTTTTTGATATGTCGCAAATGAAATAAGCGGCTCATGCTTGGCTTGTGTTAGTGGGACATCTCTATCGGCATATTCAAAGTAGCCTGCGTAGAGCATGTTCGACAGCATGTCGCTGACGCGGCTATTTCCAATTTTACCAGACCGTGCTTTTGGAAATTCAGGATGATCTTCGAGAAATCGCTTAACATCCGCCTTTGTCTCAAAATAACCAATCGCATATTTTTCTAAAGCTTCGGTTATAATTGAAGCGACTGGCTCTACTTTAATTAAAACACTACCCCGCCCAAGTGATTTATCTGGTGTATATTTGTATCCAGTAGGTGCAGGGAAGCAGGCGTAACCAGCCAACAGCCTTGCTCTTTCACCTGCACGAGCACGCTTGGAAATACTTATGCGTTCATGCTCTGCCATCAACGCCATCATTCTTTCAGGTAGTTGCGACGTCGGGTCATCAGAAAACTCGATTGACGGAGACATGAGTTCACCACCCGCTTGCATGATTTCCGTACGAAGGTATAAATGAGATGTAATATCACGGGCGAGACGACTAATCTCGGGGATGATCACAGCAACATTGTGTTGTTTGTGTGAGCGAAGAAAAGCAAGCATGGCATCCATTCCGGGGCGAGACTTGGTTTTACCAGACATGACATCCGAAAAGACACGCTTAACAGTTAAGCCTTTGTAGCGGGCATAATCATAGCAAATCTGCTTCTGAGATTCTTCGCCTGACCCTACTTTACCCTGTTTGGCAGAAGAAATTCGGACATAGGCAACCGCCTCTCTCAAACAATCCGTTTGTTCATCATTGAAATTATTGTATTGGGTCATGCGCTCTCCCTTTTAATGCATTGGCATCCGCGACCGAGACTTCACGGAATTTTGCCTCTAATCTAATGGGGCCAGTAGACGTTAGCTTTAGCACACTCTTCGACGGCCCCGCGAATTTCTTAGGGCTGGATTTAAGCTCAAGAGTATCGGGGTCGAGACCAAAGTGAATCCCCAACAAGCTTTCAACCAGTTGCCAAACTATGTGGATAAACGCAATTTTTTCTTCTTGAGTGGCATCATTTTCGTCAAGTATTGCCAGATAAGCTTCAACATCATGCCCCTGAGGGAGTGCGCCCTCATTTCCCATTACGACACTCAGTAACGTCCTCAAGTCTGAACAATCAGTTTCGGAATCGAAAATGGATAGTGATGTACTCTTATCTGTCATTGGCGCTGCCCTTTCTATGTTATGCTGTATCGGCTTCCTTTCACGATTGAGAACAAAAGTAGAACAACCTAACGTTTATTTTTAAATCCATCAATCGTTATTTCGGAGTTATTCAAAATAATTTTAACGCTTATATTTCAGGGGAACGTGAACGTGAGCGTGTGCGAGTGGGTTTGGGCTGGTTTTCTTGACGTGGGGCACTATTTTCCATCATGGCTTTATGCTGACGTTCTAAACCATGTGATTGCGTTTCTTCACGCCTGTGGTCGCGATTTTCCTGATCAATTTGGCGCATTGTTTGACGCGCTTCGCCTGCAAGCTGACTCAGTTTTAACATGTCATCACTATTAAGGTTTTGCGTCTCTCTCCATTCGCCTGTTTCACGATCTTTATAAGGTTTAGTCACACGCGCCGAGGGTTTAAAATTTCCATCGGGAAGTTGATTATTCCATATTTTAATTTTCAAGCTTCCGTCTTCATGGATTTTGACGGGGGCGTTGCCGTTGCGTTCACTCATAATATTCTCCTGTGCTTGAGTGGTTGGATAAGTTGAAGGGTTTGATGTTATAGGCGGCGTATTATTACGGTGCTTGTTTAAAGAGCTGCTGGCACGTTGCTCTGCATTCCATTTCTTTGAAAAAGATGCCCGATCTGACGCTTTACGAATATGTTTGGGCGGTTTGAGTACAAAGCTTAATTTATCGGCTTGAACCATGGACGAGCCGCCCGTTTGCTCTTCACGTCGCTGAGATTCCGATTTCTCCATGTCGCGTAGCTGCGCCGCAATGTAAGGATCACGGTTCATATCAAATGAGCGCCGCAGATAGGGTAAGTCCCGCTCGGCCTGCGCAGAAAGCCAATCACCTTGTGCTTGATATGCGTAAGACTTCACCATACGGACGCACCTGTGCGGGTATCAATGATTTCCACAAACCCGCATGACGTATGACTGCGCTTATAAACGACCCCGCGTGTGCCAATATATGAGCAGGAATATACATCCCCCATTCTGACATGCGGGCTAATGGGAGAGACAATACAGACAAACGCGGCAATCCAAGGAAAATACTGGGCCATTATTGCGCTCATCTTTAGGGCTTTTGCCGCCATAAACAGACTGGCTTTAAGAATACTCATACACCATCACCAGACTGGAAACGTGACTGTATGGAGCGCGTTATTTGAGCTATAATATTTGCAGGCCACCACCAAGCATAACGTACTAAACGCAAGCGAATCCATTTACGATAAGCTTTGCCATATAGGGGGTTAATTCCCTGCCATTTTCGAAAAGGAGCTGTTGCGGCAATAGATGTAAAATATGGACGAATAGGTTTTTTATTATCTACTAATAAAATGCCGCGTTTTTGTGTGCGGCGGATTTCATCAGCGTACATAAGCGGGCGAGCTTCTTCTTGATAGCTATACCCATCAAGTCCACCATCCCCTTTACGCTGGCCATTATGAGTTTTGACCATTTTTGATTGTTGTCCCAAAGCTTTTTCAAGATGGGATAATAATGCAGGTTCACGAACACCTGAGGGAAGATATAAAGATATATCAGCTTCAGAGATCAAAACATCACTTGCGCCCCTACCGTAGCGATTATTAAACGATTCCGTATTTTGGATATATAAGACCATTCTCACGCCGAACTTACGTATCCATGAAAATGCATCTTTTAAACCGCTATACGTCCAATTATTTATCTCATTAAGGAACAGGGTCACCGTTTTGCGGCCAGCATTAGGATGGCGTACCCATTCTTTTTCGGCGATGGATGTAATAAGTGTGAGGAGTTTTTCTTGAGACTTAAGCTTGGTGTTATCAAGGACGATAAAAATCGTCACGTCTTGACCTTCATCTTTTTGCTCTGAGAACTTAAACGTACTATCTTGCAACTTTGCCGCTGAGCGCGTTGCAGGGTTAAAATTAATAAGCTTTTGCACTGCCCCCGCTTGAAAAGATCGAAAGCTATTGCTTTCAATATCTTCAATGCCGTCAGCAACCTCGCGGCCAAGCCCTTCAATAGCAATGGCAAAATTATGAACATCTTGCGGGTCTTGTCGAGCAGCCCACGGGCTTTCATTCAATGGGATTTTTACAGTTTCCCCGTCATCATTTTTAAGGTCGCCGCATAACCAAAGACAATTTTGCAGTAGTTGATCTCTATTTTGAAGCAAACTCAAAACATGGCTCATCTGAGCGTTGCGGCCTTTTGTGAGCAAAGTGATAATTATACAAATGCGAATAAGATCGCGGCTACCGTCTCTGAAGTAACCGTTTTGTCCTTCATTATCTTTAGGCGGGTCAGGATATAGATTATACGCCATATCCGTAACATCGCTCCAAACATCCGTTATGCTTCCATGTTCAAAGCAATCACAAACATGGTCTAAAGGATTAAATCTGTCCGATGGGCCTAAGATGTCGCCATATTTGTCATCCAAGTTGAGTATAACCACGCGCTCGCCTTTTTTACGAAGCGCATCGGCCATAATCACCGTTTCAGTACCATCAAAATCAATAATGAGTTTTGAACCTGAAGCACCCAACATATTAATATGCTGGTGGTAGATTCCTTTGCCCGAACCCGTTGAGCCGTAACAGACAGTAACGGGAGGCAGAGTTAAAAATATTGCGTCGCGACCTAACCCAAAGGGTCGCCAACCCTTGTAACACCCAAAATAACCACCGTGGTTTTGTTTAAACGGATTGAGCTTTAATCGAATATCATTCAAATCCTTGATGGATTTTGACCATGCAGCCGTGCCTTTGATATTGTCAGGAATCCGCGCCGCTATATCTTCAATAAGCTTTGCAGATTGGTTTAAAAACGCGGCTGTAACTTTGGGTAAGCAGAAAAATAAAACAACTGCTGCACCAAACGTAATAATGTTCACGTCATAAACATATACGGGGGCGAGAGTTTGTAAGGCCCACAAACTCACACCAGCGAAAAAGACAGATTTGATAGTCTGCCCCTTGGTGTTATCGACCTTATCAGCCATCTAAATTACTTAGGGAACCGACAAGATCGACGCGCGGATTTAAATTGATCTTGGCTCATTTTGATTTGTTTGAGCGTTGCAGTCTTCGCACGCTTCCACTTTATGCTCTTACCGAAGTCTTTTGTGCCAATACGCACGGTAACAGACGCACCGCTTGTGTTAAGTTTTTCAAAGTAACACCATGCCGTTTGATATTGTGGGAAGTCATCACGCTTATAATTTACACCTGTCGTAACCGTTACAGTTTTTAAATCGGTATGCGGGATTTTCGTAAAGCGTGAAAATGTTGAAACACCTCCTAAAGACTCTGGCACATTCATCACGGCTTCAATTTTATCCAGTTCTGTTTTATTCGCCGTATTCTCCGCCGTAAGGGTTTTGAGTTGTTCACTCAAATTTTTAGCTTTTTTCTCTTTATCGCGAATATCTTTCTCTAAAGCCGCTATAGTTTCGCCATTGGTTGCTTTGAGGGTTGATAGCTCAGATTCAAGGCTTGCAGATTTATCAATCGTAATTTGGGTGATTTGCCCCGACACATCGGCAGCAATCATGGCAGGCTGAATATTACCATCTAAGGGACGTAACTTTATAGGGGCAGTCAGTCGCTTTTGATATTGTGTATGGCAGAGTGTTAGATCATTTGAAAATGACACTAACTTACCGCCACGCAAGGCGATGTAATTTCCCCAGAAGCGGGTCAATTCTTGAAATTCGTATTCTGTAACATCTGGCAACAACGCGCAGAAGTTAACATTGATGTTTTCAAGATATCTTGTGTCTGTGCCTAAGCCGTAAGGAGATAATAAATTATCACCTGTTAACATCCCATCACTTGGCACTAATATATCACCATCAGTAGAGATCATACTCATGGACATGTTTTGCGATGTGAGATGAAGTGCGGGCGCAATAATCAGAACATGCGCACCGTCGGTATTCTCAGCGTGCAGTGTTCCGATAGTACGTAATACTGCCAAAACATCTGCATCCCATTTAGAAAAAGACGGTTGCGGCGTGGCAATAGCACCACTTACAAAATTTTGTAACATTTTTAATTCTGAAGCATATTCTTTGTTTTTATATTTAGGCGTGTCGAAGCGTCGTTTATCTGCAACATTTAAAACGAAGACTGGCTTGCCAGAAGACACATTTAATACAGTCAGGTTGTCGCCTGCACCTGTTTCATCAAAACTTATTTTTGCAATATCAATGAAGTTTTTTTCGTCGCCAATCGATTTATCGGGCAAGGCCAGATAATGAGTGCTTGCAATAGCCAATGATGAAGATGCAAGTGTGCAGCCTATCGCGAGAACAAAAATGAGAGTCCGAGTCATGGGTTTCTCCTAATATGATTTTTAATGGGTTGTTTGTGGAGGCGTTTGAGAGTCAGAGGCGAGATTGAGTGGCAAAGCATTTGCGGCAAGCGTTTGCTCAACGGCCATAATTTTAGCCTGCCTGACCTTCGCAAGAATATTATCAAACTGCACTAAATGGCTTTGAATATAGGTCTGAATCGATTGCTCACGCTTTAAATCATGTTCAACGATTTCATTTTGCTTGCTCAGAGCAATCTGTAATTCAGCTTCTGCTTCGGGAATTGCCACATCATTATAGTGCTTAATGACCTCGCTTTGATCTGTCTTCACAGCCACTTTCGGAAATAAGGTATCTGAAGCAATAAGATGAAATGTAGGTGCGGCAAAAAGCTCTAAAATAGCCGTAACTATGAGCGTAATCGCCGTAGGTATTTTTAATTCAAAACCGCCGACTTTTTGTTGAGTGGTTTCACTACCGCCCCATGCGCTGTTTGCAACATCTTGTAACTTACCGCCTAGTGTTATTGGGTAAGCTGATAAGGCGTAAGCAGACACGAAGAGCAAAAATGCACCAGCGGT
>CAZYHI010000090.1:0-7571 GCA_964647515.1 uncultured Micavibrio sp.
CAGCGCCTCGGCAATCGCATTGACCGTAATGTCATCATGCGTCGGGCCAATGCCACCCGTTGTAAACACATAGTTATGAGCTGCGCGCATTTCATTGACCGTATCAATAATCGTTTTCGCATCATCAGGGATAATTCGCACTTCTTTCAGGCGCACCCCACTATCATTCAATTTTTCAGCAACATAGGGGGTGTTCGCATCTTTTGTCCGCCCCGACAGAACCTCATCCCCGATGATAATAAGCGCCGCTGTGTAAATTTCTTGTGTCATGAAGCTAATCCTTGATTTGATATCTAACATATATAAAGTGTCTAGAAGAATAGAACAAGCATGATGGCACAAAATGACACAAGCAGAACCAAAATATAACCATAGCGGGATTGAACTTCACACCGAAGCCGATTTTGAAGGTATGCGCGCCGCAGGTAAACTCGCCGCGCAAACATTGGATATGATTACCGAACATGTCGTCCCGGGTGTCACAACAGAAGAACTGGACAAGCTTTGCCATGATTTTATTACCAAACATGGTGCCATCCCTGCGCCGCTTAATTATAAAGGCTTCCCTAAGTCTATCTGCACCTCAATTAATCATGTGGTTTGCCATGGCATCCCCGAAGAGAAATCTTTGCGTGAAGGTGATATTCTTAACATTGATGTCACTGTCATTTTAAATGGCTGGCATGGCGATACATCACGTATGTTTTTTGTCGGTGATAAAATTTCCGTCAAGGCACGTCGGCTTTGCGATGTTACTTATGATTGCATGATGGCAGGGATAGAGGCCGTCAAACCTGGTGCGACATTGGGGGATGTTGGCTTTGCCATCCAAGAAGTCGCACACGCAAACCGTTTTTCTGTTGTTCGTGATTTTTGCGGTCATGGCTTAGGGCGTGTGTTTCATGCCCCACCCTCTGTTGTTCATTTTGGTGAACCAAATACAGGGGAAGTCTTAGAGGCTGGTATGTTTTTTACCATTGAACCCATGATTAACACAGGGAAATACCATACAAAAATTTTACAAGACGGCTGGACAGCCGTCACACGTGATCGTGGTTTATCCGCACAGTACGAGCATTCCCTCGCCGTCACCGATGATGGTTTTGAAATTTTCACGCATTCCTTAAAAGGGTTTACAAAACCGCCATACAAAGAATGAAAAACCACAAATGGACACAAATAAACGCGAATGTACTTTACCCCTACCATGCCGTCATACCGCGACTTGATCGTGGTATCCCTTCTAATTCTATAAGATCCCGTGGTCAAGCCACGGGATGACGAGTGTTAAACAGTTATTTCAAATGATTATATAATTTGTGTTTATTCGTGTTAATTTGTGGTAAATAAAAACATGGAAGCTATTAAGCCAAAAGAAAAACCACAACACACAGGCCATCGTGACAGACTTCGGGCGCGGTTTTTACAGGCACCAGATTCTCTACCCGACTACGAATTGCTGGAGCTTTTACTCTTCATGGCGATACCACGTAAAGACGTCAAGCCCATCGCCAAGCAACTTATTGATCGCTTTAAAAATGTAAATGGCGTTTTAAATGCCTCACTCAATGACTTACAAAATATCAAAGGTATTTCTGAAACCACCGCCATCGGTATTAAAACCATTCAAGCGGCTGGCCTTCGATTGTTAAAACAAAACATCATGGGGAGACCTCTCCTCAATAGCTGGCAGCGACTGATTGAATATGTTGAGGCCGCGATGGCCAATGAAAATAAAGAACATTTTCGTATTTTGTTTCTCAATAAAAAGAATGAAATCATCGCCGATGAAGTGCAACAAAGTGGTACTGTCGATCACACACCCGCTTATCCGCGTGAAATTATGAAACGTAGCTTAGAGGTTGGTGCGACGGCCATCATCCTTGTTCACAACCACCCCAGTGGTGACCCCAAACCTAGCGAAGCAGATATAGAACTGACCAAACAAATCATTGCCGCCGCCAAACCATTTGACATTCTAATACATGATCATTTAATAGTCTCAAGGAACGGTACACAAAGTTTTAAAAATTTAGGATTGATTTAAACCTACATTCTCAATCGTTTATAACTTGCTACATGCTTGTTTAACTCATCCATCAATCGGCTAATGCGTCTTTCGGTGGCTTTCCATTTTAAATCTGCGTTATCAAGGGTGCTACGCATATTATCTATGCGGTCTTCTTCTGTTTTTGTTTCAAGGCGTGCCTTTTCTTTTTTCTCGGCCAGCTCTTTGCCTTTTTCAAAAGTCCATTGACCGCCGCCTTCTTTAACCTTTATTGACTCTATAATCGCATCTTGCGCATCAATCCTTGCTGTCATTTGTGCATCAGGAAGTTGTGAAAACATGCCTACTTGCTGCATCGTCCATTGCGCCAATGCGGTTGCTTCATTCCATTCTACCGCAACTTCCCCTGCCGCCATACGAATAGGCATATGATCTGTTTTTTCAATTGATTTTCTAATCGTTGTTTCTTGCTGTTTAGCGTAATCTTCGCGCCCTGTCCATGTTTCAGTCGCTTCTTCTATAATATTTTCTTTTATTTTAGCGCGTTTTTCCGCCAGCTTTTCTTCTTTTTGTTCGAGGTTCTCTCTCGTTTTTTCTATTTTTTGTTCTTGTTTTTGTTTTTGGTCTTTACGGCGTTTATTACGCTCACGAAGCTGGCTTTGTTTTTTCTTCTCAACTGTTTTTTGTATTACTTTATCTTTGTTATAAAACACCACAGCCAAAACAAGAGTGCTGCCTACAGCAAGCCAAGCCAGTATTTTCCAAATCCCTGGCACAAGATCGGCCATTGCGATTAAAGCCACAGCTCCAATAACAGCTATAATCGCCATCATAACGGCGCGTGAGCCACCCATTTCCCGATTGTTCATATTATAAAGCTCTGATTTATCACTTAAATTAAACATAAAAGACTACGATAGTAGTGTGTCATATTTTAGTTAATAAAAAATTATGAAGATAAAAGCGCATAACTTATCCCCAGATTATAGACATTTATGCCAAATATACGCCATACTAGCCTAGGCGAATGAATCGCCACAGTTTATAATTTACACAATACGAATCGGTTAAATCTATGCGGCTCAAGTCGTTTACAGCCAAAAATACGAAAGAAGCAATGCAAATGGTTCGCGAGGAACTAGGTGAAGATGCTATTATTGTTGCCACGCGTGAAGAAAAAAACGCAGTGGGCGGACGGCAGGTGCAAATCACCGCCGCGATAGAAAGAGACGGCTATTACGCCGATCGATCCGAAGAATCTGTGCCTGAATTATCTGAATTTGATGAAGAACCAAACGAAGATTGGCTTTATAACGACGATGATAACGAAGCCATGGTCATTGAAGAAGTAACAGAAACACTTCTACGCCACGGCGTTCCTGATGAAGTATTAGAACAAATTGTCTCACACGCCGCGGTTTTAGGTATTGATGAGCCACGGCTTGCCATGCTCTCAGCACTTGAAAGTTTATTTCGATTTCACCCGCTTCCAATCACAGCCAATCAAAAACCTTTCATGATGATTGGCCCACCAGGAAGTGGTAAGACGCTGGCCGTCGCCAAAATTGCAGCGCGTAGCGCGATGAATGATTTAAACGTTGCCGTTATCACCACAGATACGCAGCGTGCAGGCGGTGTAGAACAGCTCAGCGCTTTTACAGATCTCATGGATATTAAGCTTAAAATCGCCAAAAACGCCACCGAACTTAAAGAACGAATTTTGGAAACCAAAAATTTTGACCAAGTCATTATTGATACAGCGGCGGCCAACCCGTTTAACACCGAAAACATCAAATCACTGGCACAGCTTATTGGCGCGGTTGATTTAGAACCTGTTTTGGTTATCCCTGCCAACACCCATGCCGAAGAAGCCGGTGAAACGGCACAAATATTTGCCAATATTGGCGCAACACGCCTGTTACCAACGCGTGTCGATGTTTCAAGACGCCTAGGAAGCTTGCTCACCGCGGCGTATAAGGGCGGACTTGTCTTCGCCGATGCCAGTGCCACTGCCCGCGTTGCCGATGGGTTATCCCAATTAGATGCAAAAAGATTAACTCAGCTCTTGATGCCAAGGGCAGAAGCGGCGAATATACACAAGAATCAGAGTAAAAGAACTGGATCATCATATGTCTGACCTCACAGCTAAAAAGACTGAAAAGAAAACAGAAGTAATGCACAAAGCAGGACGCGGTAGTTTTCGCCGTGGGCCTAACGTCATTGCTGTTGCCAGTGGTAAAGGCGGCGTTGGTAAAACTTGGTTTTCGATCACGCTTTCTCATGCTTTGGCCAAGGCTGGTAAAAAGGTTCTGCTTTTTGATGGTGATTTAGGCTTGGCCAATATTGATGTGCAATTGGGCCTTATGCCAAAACGTGATCTTAATGATGTTATTCGTGGCCGTTTAGGGTTGGATAAAGTCATACAACGATACGAAGATGGCGGCTTTGATATTATTGCTGGCCGCTCTGGTCAAGCATCATTATCGGCATTACCATCGCAACGATTAACCATGTTGCGCGATCAATTATTAGATGTTGCCGGCAGTTATGATGTTGTCATCTTAGACCTTGGTGCAGGCGTTGACCGTACGGTACGTATGCTATCAGCCTCGGCGGTACGCACATTACTTGTCACCACGGATGAACCAACATCATTGACCGATGCTTATGCGTTTATAAAGTTGGGCAGTGCGGCAGGCATGTCCAAAAATGTTGGCGTTGTTGTCAATCAAGCAACGAGTGTTAATGAAGGTGAAAAAACCTACAAAACATTATTAAAAGCTTGTGAAAACTTCTTACGATTAAAGCCCCCTATGATTGGCATGGTGCGCTATGACAAAAAAGTCAAAGAAACAATCCGTCATCAAACGCCTATCTTAACACGCTCACCCAACAGTGATGGCGCAGAAGATGTTCAAAAAATCGCCAAAATCATCATTCGCGATCTAGCTGAACAGCGTAGAAAACGCGCTCGTGCCTAGTGTCTTCTATAGTATTTGGCTCTAATAACTGTAAATTTTAACCTATTTATGGCATAATTATCTTATGATAAAAAAGGCCACAACAATATGAGTGACAGTTCTGGCATTACTTCCCCTGTACAATCGGCTATCCAAGGACGATCTGGCAGTGGCGGTTCACTGGTGCGTATTATCAACCTGCCCCAAGATGTAGCCAGCTCAGCCCAAAACTCTCCACGTGCTTACCGGTTAGACGGTCAAGTCACCTCACAAAACCCCAGTAATAATACCGCGCAAATCCAAACCAATCAGGGCACGATTGACGTTCAATTTAGAGGCAACCAACGTCCCGAAGTTGGCCAAAGATTAGAGATTGAAATTCCCAATACGCGCCAACCGCGTGAAGCAAGTATCATTCGAACAGATAGCCCACGGGCAGGGCAACAAGCACCCACACAAAACACTCCATCCTCCCAAAATTTTGTCCCCACCCGTGAGGCGCAACAATCTCAAAATCAAGTACCAACGGCATCTTCAAGAGCGCAATCACGACAACCTGTTCCCAATTCTGATACGCAATTAGCAACACGACTTTCCATCACCCCCGAAAGCATCAGGACACCGCCGCGAACAGATCAGGTTAATCTGCCTCCTGCGCCCAATAGAGGCACAACGACCACTCAAACATCGCCGCAATCAACAACGCAGGTCGTAGCGCAAACGGCTTCAAACTTATTACAAACCGCGCGAAATATTGCAGGACAGCTGCTGCCCAACGCTTTACAAAATGTCCTTGGAAACACACAAGCTTTGACAACCGCAACGCCATCCTTATTAACACCAACGCAAGAAACAAATGTAAATACAATAACACGTATTAACAGTGCGGAATCCTTGGTGCGTCTTTTGGCCGTACCCCCTGCACAGGCACAAAATATCGCGCGCGATTTCATTCAAACATTACAACCCGCAACAAACAACACGCTTAATGTTACGGAATCACAAAATAACACGACAGCGTTAAATAATGTTGGGCAGTCTAACCTTACCGCCTTCACAACATCACCAAATATTTCAAGTGCCGCGCAAATACAAAATCAGATCACCAATCAAACACCGCTTAATCAAACCTTGGGGAATCAAACAACAACTCAACAACAAACAACAATTTTACCGTCTACTATTTCCAGTGCAAACCAGTCATTAACGCAAGCACAGACTTTACCTACCAATACAAATATTTCATTCAATGCATCAGGTAATATTAACTCAGTTACGCCTAATAATGCCATACCGCAAAACGCAACACTGACGCCCTTGCCTGTGACATTTGATCCCTCAAACCCAACGCAAAATATTGGTCGGCCCGTTGCCCAAATTGATATTCAAATCATTCAAACAACACCGCCAGATGTGAATTTAAGAGCGCCATTAAATAACGCCTTACCACCGCCCTCTCCCATTCCTGCGGCAACAAACTTTACGCCACCCTTAATTGGTTTTAATAACGCTGTCAGCCTCAACGCCCAAGTAACAGGCTTTACTCAGCAAGGCCTCCCTCTTGTAACGGTACAGGGATTAGGCGGGCGATTACCTCAAAGCTTCGTTTTACAGCAAGCCAACCCCAACCTTCAACTTGGTACGCAATTACAAATCGTGCCACAAAATACCGTCGCGGTTGCATCACGTGTATCGCCTGTCACATTGCAAACATTTAACAATCCTTTATTACAAGGTTTCCAATGGCCCGCATTAGACCAACTTTACAACACATTACAACAATTAAGCCCACAAGCGGCCAGCGCGCTCTCACGATCATTACCCAATGCGGCAAGCCCTACACAAATAACAGCAGCAGCGATGATTTTTATAGCCGCCGTTAAAACCGGTAATTTTGAAATGTTACTGAACGATAAAAAAATGGATATGCTACAACAGGCAGGACGTTCAAATATTTTAAGCGGCCTAAGCCAAGACGGTATACGCGCAGGCGCACCAGAGGCCGCTGTTCAAAATGATTGGCGCGCCGTTCCACTACCGATGTTTTGGGAAGGTGAAATTCACAAAATCACTTTATATACGCGTCAAGAAAATTTTGATGATGGACAAAATAATCAAGGTGAAAACGGACAGGCGCGTTTCATTTTTGATTTAAACTTATCACGCATGGGCGATGTACAAATTGACGGTCTTCTCAAAGACAAGCGGCTTGATCTTGTTCTTCGCACCCAACATGCCTTTAGTGAACCCATGCAACAAACCATGCGCCGTGCCTATAGCGGCGCGCTCACACAAACCGAATTAACAGGAGAGTTAAATTTTCAAGGTTCCACCGAAAATTGGGTGCATGTATTAGAAAAAGAAGAGCAACTGGGCGTAAATGCTTAACCCCCTCAAGGGCGATGATCTAGCCCTATAAGCAAAAAACCAACATAAAATGCAAAAAATGCATATCTCTATTGACATTTACTCAAGTCTTGTGTAGGTTTTTATTATAAGAAAATAAAAATATAATAGGGAGAATAATGGAAAAACTTGCTTTGCGAGAGGCCTTTTTTGATGCCAAAGATAGAACAGAACGCACCATGTACTACTATGCTGGT
>CAZYHI010000091.1:0-7439 GCA_964647515.1 uncultured Micavibrio sp.
ATGATATTCTGACAGGCGGTGCCGGCATTGATGCTATTGATGGAGGCGATGATGAAGATAATATCTTTGGTGAAAATGGTGATGATACCTTAAATGGTGATGCTGGCGATGATTCCATTATTGGTGGTAATGGAGATGATATCATTAATGGTGGCACAGGTGACGATATTTTGTCTGGTGATTTAGCAACCTTTAATAGCGCAAATGGGTTGCTTGTTTTAGAAGCTGAGAACTTTAACAGTAATATTGCAAAGTCTGGCCATCAGTGGGAAGTCGTAACAGATGCGAGTGCCGTTGCAAATAGAGCGGTTTTTGTGCCTAATAATGGTGGGAATGATATTTGGGTTACACAGGCGCAAGCAGAAAATGATGCACCAGAATTAAATTATACGGTTAATTTTTCTGCAACGGGCACTTATTACGTTTGGGTGCGTGGTGATGCACCAAATGGTGGTGATGATTCAGTTCACATTGGTTTTGATGGCGTAAGGCAAACAGATAATGGTGGTTTGACAGGTTTTCAAGGTGGTTATAACTGGGGTAGTACCAGTACCTTTGGTGGAGGGCGCGTGACCTTAAATGTAACAACAGTTGGTGATCATACGTTAAATCTATGGGCGCGTGAAGATGGTGTGACTGTTGATAGGATATTAATAAGTGACGATATTGCTTTTACACCTACAGGATTGGGGCCTATAGAAAGTACACAAAATAGTGCCTCTGGTGGTAACGATATCATTAATGGAGGTGACGGCGATGATGTTATTCAAGGAGATATCGGAAGCGATACGCTTAATGGTGATGCAGGAAATGATACAATCATAGGTGGTGCCGATGATGATATGATTGATGGTGGTGTAGATAATGATGCATTATTTGGTGGTACAGGCGATGATACACTTGTGGGTGGTGATGGCGATGATGAGATTTACGGTGATGATGCAACAGCTGCAACAGAAACATTAACACAAGGGTGGAATTATCAAGTATATAATTTAGCAACTGCGCCAAGTACTTTAGCGACCGCAGGTTTTACCCTTAATGGTGGCAGAGATAATAATTTAGCGTCTAATGATCGAGGTGTATCTTCAGACTTTAGTCCTGCCTTGTTTGGTGCAACAAATAATGATGCCTTAAAATTTGAAACAACATTAACAATTACAACTGCTGGAACTTATACGTTTAGAACGAACTCTGATGATGGCAGTCAACTTTTTCTTGATGGTGTTATGATTGTTGATAATGATGGGCTGCATGGTGATGTTACAGTAACAAGTGCAGGGCAAGTTTTATCGGCGGGAACTTACACATTAGAACTTACTTTTTTTGAAGCAGCTGGTGGAGAAGTTCTTGGTGCTGATATTAGTGGACCGGATACAGGTGGTGGTTTTGTTGACTTGGCGGGGTATGCTGGCGCAAATGTTGTTACGCTTTCAGGGTTTCCTGGTGATGGTGACGACACTATTTCGGGTGGCTTAGGGACAGACACGCTTTTTGGCGGTGGCGGTTCAGACACTTTTATTTTTGAAGCTGCGAGTGCTTTTGCTCAAACAGATACGATCATGGATTTCTCGACAACTGATGGCGATATATTAGATATTTCAGATATCATAACGGGAGCATTTAGCGGTAATATTAAAGAGTATGTACAATTTACATCTGACGGTGCGACGGGTGATACATTGGTTCAGGTTGATGCCAATGGAACAACAGGGGGTACAAACTTCCAAACTATCGCCCGCCTTGATGGTATTGTTGGGCTTGACGAAGTTGCTTTGTTTAATGCAGGTGATATTATCGTTTAATCAAATCTTTTTTCTAAATCGCTGAAGCGTGTGACGCTAGGTTCGAAATGTAGCCCGACAGAGCCAATGGGGCCGTGACGTTGCTTGGCGACGATAACGTCGGCGACGTTATTACAATCACTTAAGTCTTGTTGCCATTGGGCGTATCGGTCGGCGAATTTGCTATCATCTTCACCGCCACGTTTTTCGGGTTCTTCACGTGATAAATAATACTCACGGCGATAAATGAACATTACAACATCCGAGTCTTGCTCAATCGATCCCGATTCACGTAAATCAGATAACATTGGGCGTTTATCTTCACGTTGTTCTACCGCACGTGAAAGCTGCGATAGCGCAATAACGGGAATTTGAAGTTCCTTGGCGATGGCTTTTAATCCCCGCGTAATTTCAGAAATCTCTAACACACGGTTTCCTGCACTTTGCGCCGAACCTGACCCTTGAAGCAATTGAAGGTAATCAATCACTAACATATTAAGGCCATATTGACGTTTTAAACGCCGTGCGCGCGTCCGTACCGCACCGATAGAAAGCGCGGGTGTATCATCAATATAAAGGGGGATTTGGCTGAGCTTCTGACTGGCCTCGACAAATTTTCTAAAGTCAGTTTCTTTGATATTACCTTTACGAATATCATCACCAGAGATTCCCGTTTCATCCGATAAAATACGGGTAGCGAGTTGGTCTGATGACATTTCAAGCGAGAAAAATCCGACGATACCACCTTGTTCACCACCACTTTCAGCGTAGGCTTTTGCGGCGTTATAGGCAACATTGACGGCCAAAGATGTTTTCCCCATGGATGGTCGTGCGGCTAAAATAAGCAAGTCAGAATTATGAAGACCGCCGAGCTTATGATCTAAATCGGTTAAGCCTGTGGTAATTCCCGTGACGTGGCCATCGGATTTATAAGCTTTTTCGGCAATTTCAATTGCGGTGACAACAGAATCACGCAAGGTTTGAAAACCACCCTGACTGACGCCGCTTTCAGAAAGGCTGAAAAGTTGACTTTCGGCCTGTTCAATAATTTGCGCTGCGTTTTTTTCGATATTAAAATTGAACGCCTCGCTGGAGATATCTTGATTCATACGAATGATTTCACGACGTAAATAACGGTCATAAATCGTATTGGCGTAGTCATAGACGTTATTAAGAAGTGGTACCTCATTGGCGAGCTCGTTTAGATATTGCGCACCGCCTACGCTTTCTAAACCTTCATCTTTTTCAAAATAATCTTTGAGTGTTGTGTGCTTGGCCTCTAACCCGCGTTCAATCATTGTCTCAATTGTGGCATAGATATTTTGATGAGAGGGATGTGAAAAATGGACGGGGCGTAAAAAGTCACTGACTTTTTCAAGGTGATTGTTATCAATCAGTAACATGCCGAGCAGGCCTTGCTCCGCTTCAAAATTATGAGGCATTTCTTGGTGCGTATTATTTTGCGCATCAGGCTCAATGCCTTGGGGTGGAAATGGAGCAATATCTGAATTCATTCGTATTTTATGCCATAGCTACGCATAAAAAGGGAATTTAATTTAAACCTCTCGCCTGTGGATAGCGGGGTTAACTGTTCAGTGCAGGGGTTAAGCGTGAAAAATCAAAAAGATTTTAATGAAGGCGTAGGCCATGACGGTCAAATACGCCGATCGGTCTTTTTGTATACCAATCTGTTAGCATAAAAGAGGCATGCTCAGAGCGTTCTGTAATACCATAAGCGGTATCAACTGTGTGAACGACACGGCGTTTATCAAGCCCTGATAAATGATAGAAATTTGGTCCAACAACTAGAACAGGCAAATCAGCGTGACCAACCGTCTGTTCTTTTAAAATATCAGCGCCATACCATTGTTTAATTAACTGTGCAGCTTCTTTTTGTACTGTCCAGTCTTCGACATACCAATCTGTATTTGCCCATTGTGGAATTTGTAAATGACGTTCATTCTCGAGATAAGGGTCATATTTTTTATTAATATTATATTGTTTAGAGGGCGCATTAATTTTCAGGCTTGCAATAGAAGGAGGCCATGAGAATGGGCCAATTTTACGATCACCCGCTTCAGCTCGTGATATATTGTGAAGTGAGAGAAATGATATAAAAATCAATAGGTTAATGAAAAATTTCATGGTAATTCCAATATTTAATTTCTTTTAAAATAGTGTTTTTATATGCTTTTTAGAAAGGCATTATTAACTAGTTCTATGATACACTATTATTATGTTGAATGCTATTACATCTGCACTATCGGGGCTAAATACAGCAACGAAGCAAGTTGAAAACGCTGCGCAAAGTATTGCGAGTGATTCTTCACAGGATAATCTGATTGAAGATATTGTTGATATTAAAGTCGCTGAAACGGCCTATAAAGCCAATGTTGCGGTTTTGAAAGTTGCTGATGAGTTAAATGAAGAGCTTTTGAACAGTTTTGATCGTCTTGTATGATATTTTACAGATTTTAAAAAAGTCGCTTGATAAGTAAGCGACTTTTTTTGTCTTTATCTCGGTCGTTTAAAACGATTTTGACCAGCCTAATGTAACGGCGTAATCACGTTCTAATTGCGGGCCGTTTAAATCTTGGTAAAAGGGAATGGTTCCTTCCATTGAAAAACGGTGACCTTGTAACACCCCATTGGGGATGACGGTATTGAGACCCAAAGAAGCAGCAATACGCTCGCCACCATAATTATCAGGGTCAGCTGTTGTAACAGGTGCGACAATTTGGCTGTCAATTCCATCAATTGTGCCTTCTGATTCAGCCGTTATACGCGCCGAAACACTGACCGTAGGTTTAATCGCATAACTGCCCCATGTGGTGAATTGGTGTTTGTTGCCTAGACTATAATCTTCACCGTTGCGCCCTGCGCGCAAAGTAGCGACATATTGTGCCCCCCATCCATATTGGTTCTTTTGACCTGTGTAGGTAATGCCAGGCATGAGGTCGAAAGTTCCACTACCCAGTTGCATTGCATAAGGCAGGCGTAAGGTTGGCGTTGCCCCCGTCGGTGCCAGCACTGTATCGCGTTTTGTGATTGATCCTGTCGGTAAACTGACCATGGCATTGGCATGAAGATGATGCGTGGCATCATCATAAAGACGTATTAGCCCACCAATTTTTGTATCGCCAAAACCTCTGGAGCGTGTTGTAAATGTCCCAAGCTCGGTAGTACCTGCGCCTCCTTGGAGGGTTACGTGATCCATCTCGCGGTCAAGATATGTGCCCATCGCCATAAGGGTTACGTTATCTGTTGGCGCGTACATAGCACCAACCATATGCATATCTGTGGTCATTTGTGTGGGCACAACACGTAAAGTTGGTGGTTGTCCGGGTGTGCCAAAAAATTGGTTCGGTATAGTGGTCGCAATTGTTTCAGGCGTGACATTGCTTTTGCCAATTTGATTGCCATCCATATCCATCCGCATGAAACGGTATGACACCATAAATTTACCTTTTTCATGCATGTGACTACCCATGACGCCATTTGGTGCGTAATTATTCGCATTTAGATGATGATGCGCGTGTGACGACTTGTTTGATGACTGGGCCTTTGCGTTCATCGACCAAGTCAGAAGTAAGCCAGCAACTGCGCCAGCCAGTAGTAATTTTTTCATTGTAAGTATTCCTTGTTTGAGTTTTTTAAAAGTTAAGTCATCAAACAAGATGTGGTGGGCCACGCGGTTGTTCGTGTGTTGTGTCTTTCGATAAAAGAATAACTTCATACTGGCCGTAAGTTTGTTTTATGGCGTAGGCATATGAAATTTCAATAGATAAACTGACAGGTGTCAAAGCCTGTAGATTTGAGGACGCAAAGCAAAACTGACACTGAATTTTAGCTTTATGAGGGGATTGATTGTTCGAAGGAGAACTTTCATTAGAACCTTCACTGGCAATAAAGCGTTTTTCAATACCTTGCGCGGTACAAATTTCGATGAAGCTACCGTCTTTAGCATTATTCCCCCATGCAAAACCGCAAGCTGGGGCAATAATGCCGAGCGTAAAAGTAAAAATAACAGCGAAATGGATAATATTTCTCATCTTGATGGATTATTTGCCGTATTTTTGCTTGTGATGCAAGGGGGTTTTGGCTAAATAAGATATGGAACACGCACAAAAAACAATCTCCCCTGAGACAAATTTAAATCACGAGCATATCCTGATATTGGATTTTGGCTCTCAAGTGACGCAGCTTATTGCAAGACGCTTACGCGAAAGCGGTGTTTATTGCGAAATTTGGCCATTTAACCAAGCCGATGAAGCTAAGATTAAGGCGTATGATCCAAAAGGAATTATTCTATCAGGTGGTCCGTGTAGCGTGTTGGACGCTGATTCCCCTCGTGTTCCTGATATGGTGTTTACCATGGGCATACCTGTTTTGGGTATTTGTTACGGTCAGCAAGTCATGGTGCATCAGCTGGGCGGTATCGTTGAAGGTGAAGAAGATAAAACAGGCGGTAGTCGGGAGTTCGGCCGTGCGCAGGTCAATGTATCTGGCACATCTAAATTATTAGAAGGGGAATGGACGGGAAGTGAGCAGCAAGTTTGGATGAGCCACGGTGACCATGTCGCTAAACTGCCTGATGGTTTTGACGTTATTGGTACGTCTTCTGGCGCGCCTTACGCGATGATTGCCAATGAAGAAAAGCATTTTTACGGCGTGCAGTTTCATCCTGAAGTTGTGCATACACCAAACGGTGCAGAGCTGTACCGTAACTTCACTCATAATATATGTGGCTGTTCGGGTGATTGGACAATGGCGTCTTTCCGTGAGGAAGCGATTGAGAAAATTCGCGCGCAAGTGGGTAAAAGCAAAGTCGTTTGCGGTTTGTCGGGCGGGGTGGATAGCTCTGTTACCGCAGTCCTGCTTCACGAAGCCATTGGCGATCAACTGACTTGTATCTATGTCGATACAGGCATGATGCGCATGGGCGAAAGCGAGGAGGTCGTCAATCTCTTCCGCAATCATTATAATATTCCGTTGATCCATGAAGATTGCAAAGATTTGTTCTTGGGTAAATTAACGGGCGTCAGCGACCCTGAAGAAAAACGTAAAATCATCGGTGGTACTTTTATTGATGTGTTTGATGATTGTGCAACGCGTATTGGCGGCGCGGATTTCTTGGCGCAAGGGACGTTATATCCTGATGTCATTGAAAGCGTGTCTTTTATTGGCGGCCCTTCGGTCACCATTAAATCCCATCATAATGTTGGCGGTCTGCCAGAGCGTATGAATATGAAGCTCGTCGAACCCATGCGAGAGCTGTTTAAAGATGAAGTGCGTGAATTGGGGCGAGAGCTGGGTATGCCCGAAGATTTCATCCGCCGTCATCCTTTCCCTGGGCCAGGTCTGGCTATCCGTATGCCGGGTGATATTACGCCGGAGAAGCTCGATATTCTGCGCGAGGCTGATCAAGTCTATATCAATGCGATTAAAGAAGAAGGGCTGTATGATGAAATTTGGCAGGCCTTTGTGGTGCTGCTTCCTGTACGTTCTGTCGGTGTCATGGGTGATGGCCGTACGTATGAATATGTCTGTGCGCTTCGCGCCGTGACCTCAACCGATGGTATGACCGCGGATTATTACCCGTTTGAACATGATTTCCTCGGCCGCGTCGCCACCAAAATTATTAATGAGGTTAAA
>CAZYHI010000092.1:0-7409 GCA_964647515.1 uncultured Micavibrio sp.
CGACCCGCGACATCATCTGACTTAATGGTCAGCATTTCTTGTAGCGTATAGGCCGCGCCATAAGCTTGCAGTGCCCAACATTCCATCTCACCAAATCTTTGACCACCAAATTGGGCTTTACCACCCAATGGTTGTTGCGTCACAAGCGAGTATGGCCCGATAGAACGCGCATGGATCTTATCATCAACCAAATGATGAAGTTTCAACATATAAATAATACCGACGGTCACCTTACGGTCGAATTTCTCACCCGTACGACCATCAATCAATGTCATCTGACCTGTTGTTTCCAAACCAGCCTCTTCAAGCAATACATCAATATCGGCTTCTACCGCGCCATCAAAGACAGGCGTTGCCATCGGCACACCTTTACGCAAGTTACCCGCCATTTCGACGACTTCTTTATCATCCAGCTTCGATACTTTGGCTTTGGTTTCACTGTCACCATACGCACCCGATAACGTTTGACGAAGATCTTTAACTTCGCCAGCCGCAGGGGCTTTTTGATCCGCAAAATTATCCAAAACATCGCCGATTTGCTTCCCTAAATTAAGAGACGCCCAACCCAGATGGGTTTCCAAAATCTGACCCACATTCATTCGTGATGGAACCCCAAGTGGGTTCAACACGATGTCAACAGGTTGACCATCTTCGGTATAAGGCATGTCTTCAACAGGCATAATGCGTGAAACCACCCCTTTGTTACCGTGACGACCCGCCATTTTATCACCAGGTTGAAGCTTACGCTTAATCGCAACAAAGATTTTAACCATCTTCATCACACCCGGCATCAACTCGTCACCACGTTGAAGTTTTTCAACTTTGTTTTCAAAACGTTCTTTAATGTCATCGACAGAATTATCAACGGTTTTAGAAACCGCTTCGACTTCCGCCATTGTTTTTTCATCTTCAATAACAATCTGACGCCAGTGACCGCGCTTCATGTCACCCAAGTTCGCTTGCGTTAGCTTGTCACCTTTTTTAAGATTTCCATCTTTATAGGCTTTGGCAACAGTTTGACCGAGAAGCAATTCTTCCAAACGACCATAGAAACCATCTTCCAAGATACGGCGTTCATCATCACGGTCTTTCGCCAGACGTTGAATTTCTTGACGTTCGATATCCATCGCACGTTCATCTTTATCAACACCGCGGCGGTTAAACACGCGAACATCAACGATTGTACCAACCGCACCAGAAGGAAGGCGAAGCGATGTATCTTTTACATCCGCCGCTTTCTCACCAAAGATTGCACGAAGCAATTTTTCTTCTGGCGTCATTGGGCTTTCACCTTTTGGTGTGACTTTACCAACAAGAATATCACCCGGGCCAACTTCAGCACCAATATGAACAATTCCTGATTCATCTAAATGTTTCAGTGCTTCTTCACCAACATTAGGGATATCACGTGTGATTTCTTCTGTTCCCAGCTTCGTATCACGCGCCATCACTTCATATTCTTCAATATGAATAGAGGTATAAACATCATCTTTCACGATACGCTCAGAAAGAAGGATTGAATCCTCAAAGTTATAACCATTCCAAGGCATAAAGGCGACAAGAACGTTACGTCCCAAACCAAGTTCACCCATATCTGTTGAAGGTCCATCGGCAATAATATCACCAGCCTTAATCTCATCACCCACTTTTACAAGTGGCTTTTGCAGCATACAAGTTGATTGGTTTGAGCGTTGGAATTTTGACATTTTATAAATATCAACAACCGCTTCCGTCGCGTCCAATTCCTCAGTCGCACGAATAACGATACGTTTTGCATCAATTTGCACAACAACACCCGAACGACGCGCCGTTACCGCCGCGCCAGAGTCACGGGCAACGGTTGCTTCCATACCCGTACCAACCAAAGGTGCTTCGGCTTTTAAAAGGGGCACAGCTTGACGCATCATGTTTGATCCCATCAAGGCACGGTTCGCATCATCGTTTTCTAAGAATGGAATTAAAGAAGCCGCCACAGATACAATCTGTTTCGGACTAACATCCATAAATTCAATTTGTTCAGCTTGTGACATCAAGTTGTCACCACCCTTACGACAAGAAACAAGATCGGCTTCAAAACCACCTTTATCTGTCAATTTAGAGTTAGCTTGCGCCACCGTATATTTGGCCTCTTCCATCGCAGACATATAAATAACTTCGTCTGTTACTTTACCATTGGTCACACGGCGGTAAGGTCCTTCGATGAAACCATATTTATTCACGCGTGCAAATGTGGCGAGAGAGTTAATCAAACCAATATTTGGTCCCTCCGGTGTTTCAATCGGACAAATACGACCATAATGCGTTGGATGCACATCACGCACCTCAAAACCAGCACGTTCACGTGTCAAACCACCTGGACCGAGCGCCGATAAACGACGCTTATGCGTAATTTCAGATAATGGGTTTGTTTGATCCATAAATTGTGACAATTGTGATGAACCAAAAAATTCACGAACAGCTGCCGCCGCAGGTTTAGCATTAATCAAATCATGCGGCATATACGTGTCAATCTCAACAGATGACATACGCTCACGAATGGCACGCTCCATACGAAGCAAACCAACACGGATTTGGTTTTCCATCAACTCACCAACCGAACGCACACGACGGTTACCAAGGTTATCAATATCATCAACTTCACCTTTACCGTCTTTTAGACCGTGTAAATATTGAAGCATGGAGATAATGTCATCTTTAGTCAGCGTACGCACTTCATCAGGTGTCGCCAAATCAAGGCGTGTGTTCATTTTATTACGACCAACGCCAGATAAATCATAACGCTCCGCATCAAAGAAGAGTGAGTTAAACAAACCTTCCGCAGAATCAACTGTCGGTGGCTCACCTGGACGCATCACACGGTAGATATCAATCAACGCTTCTTCACGTGTGTCACATTTATCAATTTGCATTGTGTTACGCACATAAGGCCCAACATTTGTATGGTCAATCGACAAAATAGGAAGCGTTTTAATAGAAAAACTATCCAATTCCGCCATATCTTCTTCGGTAATTTCATGACCCGCTTCGAAATAAACCTGCCCTGTATTACCATCAAAAATATCTTCTGATAAATAAGTACCGATAAGCTGCTCATCTTGAAGTAAGATTTGCTTCAATCCACCTTCAACCAGCTTCTTACCTTTACGTGGCGTGATTTTCTCACCCGCTTCGACCATCACTTTACCTGTTTTGGCATCAATAAGATCATGCGCTAATTTCACGCCGCGATAGCTTTCTGGGTTAAAGGGTGTTTTCCAACCTTTGGCATCTTTAACGTAAGATACAGTGTCATAGAATGTCGCTAAGATTTCTTCGTTCGACATACCTTGAACGCGCAATGGATCAGGTGTTTGGTCTTTTTCTTCACATTCAGCCAAATAAGCGACTGTACTTTCAGAATTCAACGCACGCATGAATGTTGTCACAGGCAACTTACGGCGACGGTCAATACGTACATACATAAGGTCTTTTGCATCAAATTCAAAATCCAACCATGATCCACGGTAAGGAATAACGCGTGTTGAGAATAAATATTTACCAGATACGTGTGTTTTACCACCATCATGGTCAAAGAATACACCCGGTGATCTATGCATTTGTGACACAATCACACGCTCTGTACCATTCACAACGAACGTCCCATTATCTGTCATCAATGGCATATCAACCATGTAAACATCTTGTTCTTTAATATCACGAATAGAGCGAAGCCCTGTATCTTCATCAACATCAAAGACAGACAGACGAAGCGTCACACGCAATGGCGCAGAGAAAGTCATGCCGCGTTGCTGACATTCCTCAACATCATATTTTGGTTGTTCCAGCTCGTAAGACACATAATCAATTTCTGCTTTATCAGAGAAATCTTTAATTGGGAAAACTTCGGTCAATACTTTGTGCAGGCCCTGCATCAAGCGTTCACCCACAGGAATACCCGCCTGCAAGAACTGTTCGTATGAATCGCGCTGTACTTCAATCAAGTTCGGCATTGTCGCCACTTCACGAATTTTACCAAAAGAACGTCGGACACGTTTACGACCCGTGTACGAGTTAATGTCGTTGGCGACACCCGTATGCCCACGTGTGATATCTTTATTCGCGCTTAAGATTTTACCTGATTTATTTGCTTGTTTTGCCATGATTTTTTTATCCTCAAATCGTATTTTGTTCTCTTATTTATTGAGCCTCAGGCGGGCAAGCCCGCTACGGCATTCTTTGTAACCATCCTCACGCAAAGTTAACGCGTAAGATTAAAATGTTCTAGCCGTAGACGGTTTACCGTCCTGAGGCATCTTACAAATAAAGAGCAAATTGAAAGCCTATTGCAGTATCGCTTTCGTGCTGAGCTTTGCACCGCTTGTATTTTGTACGTCCTCGAGCTTGCTCGTATGACGGATTTAATAAGTAAACGCAGTTAAAGGCGACAAGCTGAACCGCTTTCGCCTTTAAGTTGTACCGTTATTTAAATGAAATAAATTTCAATGTCTACCCTTAAAAAAATAAAAAGTTCGTTACGTCATACTGCGACTTGATCGCAGTATCTTTTTGCGTTTTACCGAGATCCTTCGGTCTCAATTAAAAATTGGCCGAAGGATGACGATATTCTCTTTATTATTTAAGTTCGACTGTCGCGCCCGCTTCTTCAAGCTTCTTCTTGATTTCTTCAGCTTCGTCTTTCTTCGCGCCTTCTTTAAGAGGCTTCGGAGCACCTTCAACCAAGTCTTTTGCTTCTTTCAAGCCAAGACCTGTGATACCACGAACTTCTTTAATCACAGCGATTTTGTTACCACCAGCAGCAGCCAAGATAACATCAAAGTCAGTTTTCTCTTCACCAGCAGCATCGCCACCAGCAGCAGCGGCAGCAACAGGCGCAGCAGCAGCAGCGGCAGTTACGCCCCATTTTTCTTCCAAAGCTTTTGAAAGCTCAGCAGCTTCCATCACTGTTAGTGCTGATAAGTCATCAACGATTTTTTCAATATTTGCAGCCATTTTCTTTTCTCCTTATTAAAATGTCTTAATTCAAATTTTTCTTTCGTCATTACATGGCTCGTCCATGTAATCTTGTGAGATTGCAGGAATAAATCCTGCAATGACGCCTCACGAAACTCTTATTCACCTTTTTCCGCGTAAGCCGCCGTAACACTAACCAATTGCTGTGCAGGGATTTGTGTAATTTGCGCAATTTTCTGTGCTGGGGCTTGTAACAAACCAACAATTTTCGAGCGAAGCTCGTCCAATGAAGGAAGGCTCGCCAATTGCTTCACACCATCGGCATCCAAAATCATATCGCCATAAATACCACCAAGGATAACAAGCTTGTCATTGCCTTTAGCAAAGTTATGCGCCACTTTCGCGCCCGCAACAGGGTCAGCCGACGTCGCCATCCCAACAGGGCCAGCAAACATATCTGCTATTTTCTCTGCACTCGTACCTTTAGAAGCAATTTTCGCCAAAGTGTTCTTCACAATCTTGAAACCAACTTCGTTTTTACGCATTTCAAGACGTAGATCTGTAATGCTTTTAGCATCAAGGCCTGTATTTTGGGTTAGCACAATAATCTCTGCGCCTTCCATACGACCTTTCAGGTCTTCAATTTCTGCTTGTTTACGTTCGCGGGTCATTCCCATGGTCATATCTCCAAAATAAAAAAACGGCTTCCTTTCGAAAACCGCTATCCAAAACAATTAATTAGGTTAATAAAAAATCAGACATCAAAGCCAGTCTGCTTACTTATGAACCCCATCTAACACAGGTATTTTAAGCTTTCGCACCCATGATCTTGGATAGTGTTAGCGTTGTTATAAGCTTTTTTAACTATGCGTCAAGAGGTTTTTTAAAACAACATTTGAAGATGCTGTTGGTCTTTTGCGCGATTTAAAATTGCCTTAGTTCGCAAAACATCTTTTTCTCTTAAAAAACGGAGTCCCTGATATTCATTATGAATTGCTTCAACATAACGGTTCGTCAAATAATCTACAGGAATTCTTGCTGTAATATCAATAGGTAACGCGCTAGAAAATGGAGCAGGAATTTTTAGCGTAAACCCACGGTATCCTCCCGTACTGCCTTCAGTCCCATATTGTACGAAACGCTCGCATAGATACTTAAATATCGTAGGGTCGGGCACTAGAATATCCAAGTCTCTTGGATTTTCAAAAGCCACCGCACTGCCAAAAATACAATATAATTCGGGTGTAATGTCCCAAGCCTGATTGAGCCATTGAACAGATTCAATTGCTTTTGTACTTATTCGTAGCACATTTAGCTCCTTTTATTATAAATCAACATTTATAATTACATAATACATTAATGTTTACAACCAAAAAAGGCGCTATTTAAAGCGCCCTTCTCAATCATTTCTACAAAATTCGATTATTTCGGCGAATAAGGCAAAGAAGAATGATGAACATTAATCAATAAATCACCATTTTCATCTTTGATATAGCCAAAGGTAAATTCAACCTTCTTTTCGCCACTGCCATCGGCGGGTGTGAAGTAATAATTCCCCATTGAGACCGCATAATCACCATAAACTGCAATTTGCTGCTTTCCATCGAAACGAGCGGCTGTCCATGGTTTAATCGCAAAGCCTTTATCCTCAGCAACAACACCGCCAACAAAATAGGATAACGCCTCATCAAATGTTTCGCGGAACTGATCTTCCGCCGCCAAGGTCGGTTTGAACAAAACATCTGTCTTGCCATAAGCATATAAATCCTCGATATGCTTCTTCGCCACAACTTTATAATCACCTTTATCGATATAGGCTTTACTGATATTCACAATACCCGCCGCCCAAGCATCTTGCGCCTTCATCACATCTTCTTTGGTAATAGAGTGCGCGTGCGCCGCCGGTGCGATGAATAATAGTAAAACTAAAGATAAGAATAGTTTTTGCATTTTTTCCCTTTTCAATAAATAAAGTCATTAAATTTTTGATATATTCGCATTATAGCGACAAAAAGTTACCCCATAAACAAAAAAGGTGCTTCGAAAAGCACCCTTTTAAATTATTCGTGGTAAAGAACCGCGTAGCAGGCTTGCCCGCCTGAGCGTCTTAAAAAGTTAAGCTGCGTCTGCTTCCAGATCAATCTTGATTCCAGGACCCATCGTAGAGCTTAAAGTCACTTTCTTAATGAAAGTCCCTTTTGCGCCTGCTGGACGTGCCTTTTGAATAGTCTCAATAAACGCATTTACGTTCTCAATAATATCCTTTTCACTAAAGCTTGCTTTACCAACACCGGCATGAATAATACCAGCTTTTTCAGCACGATATTCAAGCGCACCGCCTTTGGCGGCCTCAACGGCTGTCTTCACATCTGGTGTCACTGTGCCCAGTTTTGGGTTTGGCATCATGCCTTTTGGACCCAAAATCTGACCCAATTGACCCACGATTGGCATCATGTCTG
>CAZYHI010000093.1:0-2831 GCA_964647515.1 uncultured Micavibrio sp.
GGTGGCCAACAGGTTCGACTGTCTGTAGAGGCTGTAATAAGTAAGGGTTGTGCGGCGTTTGCTACAGCAGAGGTATAGAGCGTTTGATGTTTTCGCCTTTGTAATGACTGGCTTTTGACCAACGATCAACGCTAAATCAGCCGCCGCCGCTTCAACCGCTTTACGGTCTGTTGTCGCTTCGCTCACACCCATATTGATAACAATTTTATCAAGCTTTGGTGTTTGCATGACGTTTTTAAAACCGTACTTTTCTTGCAACGCCTTACGAATGGTATCTTCATAACGCTGTAACATACGCGGTTTTACACCTGCGACGTTCTTCTTTTCTTTTTTTGCTTCACTCATTTTCTTACTTCCTTATGAGTCTATTGTTTCGCCAGAACGCTTAGCCACGCGGACTTTCGTTCCACTCTTAAGCGTTTTATAACCCACACGGGTTGCTTTATCTTCTTTTGGATCAACCAAGGACACGTTAGAAACGTGAATGGATAATTCAATTTCTTTAATACCACCGGCTTCGAATTGTGTTGGTTTTTGATGTTTCTTCACAACATTCACACCTTCAACAATAACACGCGACTTCGCAGGAAGAGTTTTCTTAACTTCACCCTTCTTACCTTTGTCTTTACCTGTATTGACGATAACTGTATCGCCTTTTTTAATTTTCATTTTTGCCTGTGTCATAACTATAGAACCTCACCAGCTAGAGAAATAATTTTCATGTAGCCTTTACCACGCAATTCACGTGTGACTGGGCCAAAAATACGTGTGCCAACAGGCTCACTATTGTTACTGATCAGAACGCAAGCATTCGTATCAAAGCGGATTTTTTCACCATTTTGACGTTGAAGCCCGTGTCTTGAACGCACGATCACGGCCTTATGAACCGCGCCTTTTTTTACACGACCGCGTGGAATTGCTTCTTTCACAGAAACCACAACAACATCGCCAATATTGGCTGTACGACGGTGTGATCCCCCAAGTACCTTGATACACTCAACGCGACGCGCGCCTGAGTTATCTGCTACTTCCATATTTGATTGCATCTGTATCATGATAATTCTCTATTTTCTAATTACGTTGTTTCTTTTATTTCTCTGTTTTCTTTGTTGTTTTCTTCGCCGCAGTTTTCTTAGCGGCCGCTTTTTTTGCAGGAGCTTTCTTCGCCTCTACTTTTTTAGCAGGTGCTTTCTTCTTGGCTTCAGCTTTTGGTGCGGCTTCTTTCTTAGGTGCCGCTTTCTTGGCTGCTTTTTTCTCTTCTTTTGTCGGAGCCGCCGCGCCGTCTTTTACAACTGTCCAGCTTTTACGTTTAGAAATCGGCGCACATTCAATAATCTGAATAATTTCACCTTCTTTAACGCTGTTATTCTCATCATGCGCCGCATATTTGCTTGAACGCTTAATGTATTTTTTATATTTAGGGTGCATAAAGCGACGCTCAACAAGAACAGTGACTGTCTTGTCCATTTTATCACTTACAACTTTGCCTTCTAATACACGACGTGGCATTTATTCTCTCCTAATTCTTAAGCAGCTTCTTTTTGCTGGCTCATCATTGTTTTAATACGCGCAACATTGCGACGAATTTTGCGCATTTGCGCTGTGTTTTCTAACTGTCCGCCAGAATGTTGAAAACGTAAATTGAATTGCTCTTTACGCGCTTCAAGTAACATCTTCTTTAATTCGTCCGCAGACTTACCTTTTAAATCTTCACTTTTCATTTTTCTTCTCGCTTCTTATACGCTTTATGTTACTCGCCTACACGCGTTACAAATTTTGTTTTGATAGGCAGTTTTTCCGCCGCCAATGACAACGCCTCACGCGCCAATGTTGGTTCAACACCATCCAATTCAAACATAATACGACCAGGTTTCACACGTGCCGCCCAATATTCAACAGACCCCTTACCCTTACCTTGACGAACCTCAAGAGGTTTCTTCGATACAGGCACATCTGGGAAAATACGAATAAAAACTTTACCCTGACGTCGAATGTGACGCGTAATCGCACGACGTGCCGCCTCAATTTGACGCGCTGTGATACGGTTTGGGCTCATCGCCTTTAGACCAATCGATCCGAAATTCAAAGTCGTACCACCTTTGGCATTTCCATGAATACGACCCTTATGGGCTTTTCTAAATTTTGTTTTCTTTGGTTGTAACATCGTTATATACCGTTATTTTCTATTTACTTAAATTATGTTAATTAACTACTTCACTTATTTTCTGCTCTTATTTTCTTCTGGGGCCCTGATTATCACGACCACCACCTTGGTTCGGGCCACCTTGCGCTTCAGATAATCTCTTATCACGTGCCATTGGGTCATGTTCCATCACGTCACCTTTGTAAAGCCAACATTTAACACCAATGATGCCGTATGTTGTTAAGGCTTCAGCAAAACCGTAATCCATATCCGCACGCAATGTGTGTAAAGGCACACGACCTTCACGATACCATTCAGTACGCGCAATATCTGCACCACCCAAACGTCCAGAAACATTAAGACGAATACCCAATGAACCCATACGAAGTGCATTTTGCACCGCACGTTTCATCGCACGACGGAAAGACACACGACGCTCAAGCTGTTGACAAACACCTTCTGCAACCAATTGGGCATCAAGGTCAGGTTTACGAATTTCAACAATGTTTAACGCCACATCGTTACCTGCGCGTTTTGACAAAGCCTTACGCAATGTTTCAATATCCGCACCTTTTTTACCGATGATAACACCTGGGCGCGCTGTATAAACAGTCACACGTGTGTTCTTGGCCGCACGTTCAATAATAACTTTACTGATACCCGCCGCTTTCAATTTTTCTGTCACATA
>CAZYHI010000093.1:2841-7399 GCA_964647515.1 uncultured Micavibrio sp.
TACTTACGTAGCTCAAGATCTTGAATCAGCTTGTCTGCATAATTACGATCATCGAACCAACGAGAGTCCCATGTACGATTAATACCGACGCGTATACCAATTGGATTAACTTTTTGACCCATACTTCAAATGCTCCTATTTATCTTCTTTTTTCGCGGCTGTTTTCTTAGCAGGCGCTTTTTTAGCAGCAGCTTTTTTAGCTGGAGCTTTTTTCGTTTCAGTTGTGTCCTTTTTTGCTGCGGCCTTCTTGGCTGGAGCTTTCTTAGCTGGGGCTTTCTTTGCCTCTTCTTTTGCTTCTACTTTCTTAGCAGGCGCCTTCTTCTTCGCTTTCACCGCATCATCTTCGCGCTCACGCACAATAACGGTCAAACGACTGAACGGTTTCAAAATTTTTGCACCACGTCCACGGGCACGGGCACGAAAACGCTTCATAGTGATTGATTTACCAACAAATGCCTCTGACACAACCAAACGATCAACATCTAGGTTATGATTGTTTTCCGCATTCGCAATAGCCGATTGCAGCACCTTACGCACGTCTTGCGCGATACGGCGATTATTAAATTCTAAATCAACGAGGGCTTTACCCGCATTCACACCACGAATTGTCTGGCAAACCAGATTTAATTTTTGTGGTGATGTACGTAAGAATTTTGCCATTGCCATGGCTTCGTTATCCTTCACGCGTCTATCGTTTGCTGTCTGTCCCATTACTTTAATCCTAAATTAAAAAATTATTTCTTTTGTTATTTCTTTTTTATTTTTTGGCTTTTTTATCTGCTTGGTGGCCATTGTAAGTTCTTGTTGGTGAAAATTCACCCAACTTATGACCGATCATGTTATCCGTTACCAAAACAGGAATAAATTTATTTCCATTATGAACACCAAATGTCAGACCAATCATCTGTGGCAAAATTGTTGAACGACGTGACCAAGTTTTAATCACTCCTTTGATTTTGCCTTCTTTTGCATCTTCAACCTTTTTCAAAAGGTGACGATCAATAAAAGGGCCTTTCCATACACTACGTGACATATCTTAAATTCCTTACTTCTTAGCTTTTCTGCGGCGGATAATATATTGATCCGTCGATTTATTTTTACGTGTTTTGTACCCTTTTGTTGGCACACCTGAATATGACACAGGGTGACGACCACCAGAGGTACGACCTTCACCACCACCATGCGGATGGTCAACCGGGTTCATCACAACACCACGAACAGTTGGGCGAACACCCATCCAGCGTTTACGTCCTGCTTTACCCAAATTTTGGTTCATGTGATCCGGGTTTGAAACCGCACCAACAGAAGCAATACATTCTTGACGCACTTTACGAAGCTCACCAGAAGCCAACTTCACTTGCGCATAACCTTGGTCACGTCCCACAAGTTGAGCGTATGTCCCAGCAGAACGGCACATTTGACCGCCCTTACCTGGTTTTAATTCAAGGTTATAAATAATAGTTCCAACAGGCATACCTTTCAAAGGCATCGCATTTCCTGGCTTAATATCAACTTTTTCACCCGCGATAACTTTATCACCCGCTTGCAGACGTTGAGGTGCCAAGATATAAGCTTTCTCACCATCGGTATATTCCACCAAAGCAATAAACGCTGTACGGTTTGGATCATACTCAAGGCGAAGCACTGTAGCTTCCATATCAAATTTTTGACGTTTCCAATCAATCACACGATATTTTTGCTTGTGACCACCACCTTTGTGACGACACGTAATACGACCTGTATTGTTACGTCCACCGTTCTTCTTCTTACCTTCAAGAAGCGTCTTTTCAGGCGCGCCTTTATGTAGACCAGAACGATCTACGGTAACAAGAGCTCTTAAGCCTGCTGAACGTGGTTTATATTTTTTTAATGCCATTCGTTTAATCCTTTTTGCTCATTCTCGGCGAGACCGCCATAATTTAAATTCTTATTTATTTAACCTTACAATGTCGTTCCAAAATCAATTGTTTGGCCTTCTTTCAATGTCACGATCGCTTTTTTCTGATCGCCACGGAAAGCCTTAATTCCTTTAAAACGTTTTGTTTTACCTTTTTGAATTGATGTATTCACATTTGTCACATCAACTTTAAACAAAGTTTCAATCGCCACTTTAACGCGCGGCTTTGTTGCATCCATCGGCACCTTAAAAGTCACTTGACCAAAGGCAGAACCATTGGTTGATTTTTCAGTTACCACAGGCTTACGGATGATTTCATACATCCACTCTGCAATTTCAACTTTTTCTTTTTTCTTAGCTGCAGCCATTTTCTTAATCCTTCAATCTTTCGGTCAATGCCGTCACAGCATCTTTCGTCAGCACCAATGTATCACGACGCATCATGTCATAAACATTCGCCCCTTGTGATTCCAACACATCAATTTTTGGTAAATTCGCACATCCGCGCGCAAAGTTAGCATCAATCTCTTTACCACCAACAATAACAGCAGACTCGACACCCATTTTTTGCATCGCCGCAGCCATCGGCTTTGTTTTGTGATCTTTTGCTTTCGCTTCATCAAGAACAATCAACTTGCCTTCTTTTGCCTTCATAGACAAAACAGACTTCATCGCCAACATTCTAACGCGACGTGGTAACTTCGTCGCAAATGAACGCGTACGAGGTCCGTGAACCACACCACCACCACGGTCGATATTACGTTTCAGATCACCCGCACGCGCACGACCCGTTCCTTTTTGGGCATGAGGCTTTTTACCTGTCCCAGAAACTTCATGACGTTCTTTCGCTTTTGCATTACCACCACGACGTTTGTCTTGTTGGTAAACAACCATTTGGTGAATTGAATTTGTGTGTGGCTCAATACCAAACACATCATCATTCAATTCAATATCGCCAGCGGCTTTATTCTCTAATGTTTTTACAGCTATTTTCATTATCTTATCCCTCTGCCTTTTCTTCTGTGGCAGCTTCTTCAGCAGGCGCTTCTTCCTTTGGTGCTTCAGCTTTCGCTGCACCTTCCTTAACACCCATCGGTAATGGACGATCATCTGGCGCGGCGCGTTTAACCGCATCCGTTACCATCACCCAACCAGAACGTGGCCCAGGCACAGAACCCTTTACCAAAATTAAATTATCTTCCAAATCAACCGCCGCCACTTCTAGGTTTTGCGTTGTAATACGCTTATTACCCATTTGACCGGCCATTTTCTTACCTTTAAAAACTTTACCAGGATCTTGACATTGACCAGTAGAACCTAACGCTCTGTGAGATACAGAAACACCATGTGTTGCCCGCATTCCACCAAAGTTATGACGCTTAATACCACCTTGGAAACCTTTACCTTTAGACGTTGCACAAACATCGATTTTTTGTCCAACAACAAAGTGATTTGCACCAAACTCGGCACCAACTTCTGCCATGTTCTCTGCATCAACGCGAAACTCAACAACTTTTTTCTTCGGTTCAATTTTCGCATTCGCATAAACACTGCGCATCGCCTTAGAGATACGTTTTACTTTTGCAGTGCCCGCACCAACTTGAACAGATGTATATCCGTTTTTCTCTTCAGTGCGCGTACCAACAACTTGGCAATTATCAATTTTCAGCACAGTCACAGGAACCTGACGACCATCTTCAGTGAAGATACGTGTCATCCCTTCTTTTCTTGCTACTAATCCAGTTCTCATTTTCTTTTCCTTCTTAGAGGAGAATTACAACAACCCTCGTAAGTTAAATTCTTTTTATCTTAATTACGCGGCTACTTGACCGATTTTAATTTCAACATCAACTCCAGCGGCCAAATCCAATTTCATCAACGCATCAACTGTTTGTGGTGTTGGATCAACAATATCCAAAACGCGTTTATGCGTGCGCATTTCAAAATGCTCCATAGAGTTTTTATTCACATGCGGAGATTGCAAAACCGTAAAACGCTCTTTACGTGTTGGCAAAGGAATAGGTCCACGAACAGACGCCCCTGTACGTTTTGCCGTTCCCACGATCTCGCTTGTCGACGTATCTAAGATACGATGATCAAAAGCTTTTAATCGAATTCTAATTGTTTGTGCATCCATAATTTTCTACCTTTATCCCGCTAATTTTTCTTTTACTTCTTCAGCAACCGCATTTGGCACCGCTTCATAATGACCAAAGATCATTGTGTAGTTGGCGCGCCCTTGCGACATTGAACGAAGTGTATTGATGTAACCAAACATATTTGCCAATGGCACAGCCGCCGTAACAACTTTTGCATTACCACGATCTTCCATTGAAGAAACTTGCCCACGACGTGAGTTCAGATCACCAATGATATCACCCATATATTCTTCAGGGGTTACCACTTCAACTTTCATCATAGGTTCAAGAAGTTGAGGACCCGCTTTTTGCATTGCCTCTTTGAATGCTGAACGACCAGCAATCTCAAAAGCAAGCGCACTCGAGTCAACATCATGGTAAGCACCATCATAAAGCTCAACTTCGATATTAATCACGGGGAAACCAGCAATAATACCAGTGTCCTTCGCCATCTTAATACCTTTTTCAAAGCCCGGGATGTATTCTTTTGGAATGTTACCGCCAACAACTTTGTTGATGAAGT
>CAZYHI010000094.1:0-7300 GCA_964647515.1 uncultured Micavibrio sp.
CTGTCACCCATGAAGAACTGAATGAAATGATTACGCGCTTAGAAACAGAACTTAATAATCATAATTTCTTCCGCAATCCTGACATGAAGCCCACCATGATGAATAACATCCGCTCTATGATCACCCGCGCAAACTTAACCGAACAAGAAACCCGTACCTATCAAGGCATCATCAGCGCGCTCATTGGGAATAAGATTAAATAAATCAATGCTCAGCTATCAACATATATATCACGCAGGTAACATGGCCGATGTTCAAAAACATCTTTGGTTAATTTGCGTATTGGAATATTTAACAAAAAAAGATAAACCGTTTTTATGGGTCGATACACATGCAGGGCGTGGGCTTTATGATTTACAAAGCGATGAAGCACAAAAAATAAAAGAATATGAAAGCGGCATTTTAAAATTTTACGCGGCGTGGAAAGAGGACAAAAATTTACCGCCCCTTCTCCAATCCTATTTAAAATTTATTCAAAATTTAAACACGGACGCGCTAACAAAATATCCAGGCTCGGCTTATTTGGCGGCAAAAATCATGCGTTCAACGGACAAACTTTATGCGTTTGATCTCCATAAAGGTGAATACCCGCATCTTGAAAAAACGCTCAAAAACTACATTAACTCTTCCACGCGATTTGAAGATGGTTTTGATGGCTTAAAATCTCTTATTCCTCATACGACACTTAAACGTGGCGGCGCATTAATTGACCCCAGTTATGAAGTAAAAGAAGAATATATCAACACCGCCAAAGCCGTTATCAATGCCTATCAAAAATGGCCACAAGGAATTTACATGGTCTGGTATCCCATTTTAGACGCAGGACATCACAATGATTTAACGCAGCATTTAAAAACGCTCAACTTAAGCGATGAAAATTTAATCATTGATGAATGGCCTTTTGGTAAGCACGTCACCAAAGGTATGAAAGGCACAGGCATGGCGATTATCAACCCACCATACAACGCCGCTGAAACACTTCAAAAATTAAAACCGTTTTTAAAACAGAATTAATTCTTACCCCTGATTACCAAAAACCTTCTTCAACAAATCTGTTGTGTGGCGTACAGGGTCTTGACGAATTTGCGCCTCTTGTTGCCCAAGATAAAAGAAAATACCCTGTATGCCTTGGTCAACAACATAAGACGTTAAGTCCGCCTTTACATCGGGCATGAAAGGAATATTCTGATATTGCGACATCACATTATCAAAGGCCTGCACCACACCCGCTTGTGATATCGCTTGGTTAACAAAGGGCTGCATTCGACTGGCTAAGGCGCTAGACATCCTACTTTCAAAAAAGCGCGTGGCGGAATCTTGCGGGCCATTATAGATTTGCAACACATCATCAAAGCTCATGCTAGAGATCGCATTCACAAATAATTCCTTCGCATGCGGCGTTGCAATTTCTGCGGCGTAATTGACGCGATTTTCTAAATCATCCATTAAGTAGGATAACCCAACTGTATTCAACGCACTTTGCACTCTTTGTAGATTAGCAGGCAAAGGAATATGCACTTTCGGATCAAGGTTGAAACCATTTCTTACACCTAGCTGTCCAACGACTTCACCTGTCCCAATGGTCAAAGCTTGCTTAAACGCGGCCGTAATATCTTGATTGGAAAGCGCCGATGACACCGCGCCAATCGTATTTGGGTTACTTAACAAAATATTGGCGACCTGCGCGACATCAGTGGTTTGACAACTGCCCAACGTCAGGCAAGCAGTGGTAGCAGGGATAAGCATTAATTTTTTCATGGTTTTACTCTAGTTTTGTTGAAATCAAGCTTATTTAAACAAATTCACACCATTTCCGCCCGAACTTCTTGACTTTTATCCCCAAACCCTTATAAATCCTTTCATTCCTGTGAATGAAGGAGACTTCAGTTGAGCCTAGCTCAATCCAGTATCGGAAAACAGGACAATAAATAGAAAGAGCATAAGCGTCCTCGGGCTTGCCCGCATAGACGGCTCTTCAATAAAAAAAGGAACTAGAACTATGAGTGAAAAGAGACCTAAGTCTAAATATAAAATTGACCGCCGCCTAGGGTGTAACCTATGGGGTCGTCCAAAATCTCCTTACAACACACGTCAAACTGCACCGGGTATGCATGGTGCGCGTCGTGCGAAACCAACCGATTATGGTATTCAGTTATTTGCTAAGCAAAAACTAAAAGGCCATTACGGTAACATTGGTGAGCGTAAATTCCGCCGTTACTTCGCCGAAGCCAACCGCATGAAAGGCGACACAGGTCAAAACCTTATTGGCTTGCTTGAGCGCCGTTTAGACGCTGTTTTATATCGTGCGAAAATCGTCCCGACTGTGTTCGCGGCACGTCAATTCGTCAGCCACAAACACGTGACCGTAAACGGTAAAAAAGTAAACGTGCCCTCTTACCAAATCAAAGAAGGCGATGTCATCCAAGTGAAAGATGAATCATTGAAAATCCCAATGGTTGTCCAAGCGATTGAATCTGTTGAACGTGATGTTCCTGAATATATCGAAGCCGATCACAAAGCAGGTAAAGTGACCTTCCTACGTACACCAGAATTGGCCGATGTGCCTTTCGCGGTTGAAATGGAACCGCATCTGATTGTTGAGTTCTACTCACGTTAAAATCTGCGTATATAAGAATTCAAATCCCTGCTCTGCTCACACGCATAGCAGGGATTTTTTTTATTGACATAATTTAAATTTCGTTTTACTTAACATTCACGATGAGACGCAACTTAAATCTTCTGCAATCCTTTGATTGCCACCTAATTACTCCTCAATTTGGTTTTGAAGGAGAATTACGGCACATGGTACGCGAAGACATGAACCTGCTACAGGCTATCAGATATCACAATCAAACTTGGGGATTTAAATTTCAGGATGGCTATGTTCCATTAACACATGAAATACCGCATCAATTTTTAGCAATAGCCTGTATCTACAACCCTCAATTTTCTTTTTTACTGCCTTCAATAGATCCAAATACGGCTTTTTTAAAACCGAACGGTTATAATGGATTTTCCGATGGAGAGGATTTCGTAACATCAATAGAGCATGGATTACTTAAAGCCATTATTTATCAAAAATTCAATAAAGCAGATTTATCTAAATCGACATTTATGCAACAAATCATGACGGTACAAGCAAGTAATCCAACAGAAAAGTACTTAGATCAAACTTCGTGGGTATTAGCACATCAAAATTCTACACCCATTTCTATTCATGATATTAAAAAAGACTATGGGTATGACACGCGTGATTTAAAAATAGCCTTTCAGACGTCTATAAATAAAGCAGAACCACCAAATCATCTAAAAAATACAAGGAACAAGCATGGGGAGCATATACAAAAACAGCGTATATTTAACCCTGACGATTATGAGTGCCTTTACGATACAATCATAGCAGCTATATCTTACTTAGACGATATTTATGTATCAAGCGATGCCACACTAAATGACATAGATAGAATTTGGGGTAACATCAAAATTAGAGACCTACATATCTTAATTGGTGGCGAAAATAACGCAGAAAAATATTTTAAATCATGTAACAGCCCAAATACAGAAAAAGCCGCTAAATTGTTAACGGCCCTTCCACAAAATTGTTAATTAGCTAAAAACTATTATTTCTTAGTCGTTTTTTTCTTTTTAGCTGGTGCTTTCTTATCAGCTTCTTTGGCGGCAGATTTCTTAGCCGCAGGCTTCTTTTTAGCTACCGACTTTTTCTTTGCCTTTGGCTTCGCGTCTTCTTCGTCCTCTTTCATCAATTCTTCGATGGAGACTTCTTTTTCTGTCACATCGGCGCGGTCAAAGATAACGTCAACAACCTTGTCTTCAAACAAAGGTGCGCGTAAGTTTTCAAGCATTTGAGGATTCTTCTGATAAAAATCAAAGACCATCTTTTCTTGACCCGGATACTTCTGAGCCTCAGAGATAACGGCACGTTGAAGCTCTTGATCATTCACTGTGATATTTTCTTGCTGACCAATTTCGGCAATCACAAGACCAAGGCGAACACGACGCTCAGCAATAACGGTTAGCTCTTCTTTTTCTTCGTCCGTCAATTCTTCCGCTTCTGGGTTTTGCTCACGCTCTTGCTCAATTTGCTTGGTGATACCTTCTAATTCGGCGTCCATCATCCCTTGTGGAATATCAAAGCTGTGCGCATCATCTAACGCATCCAATAATTGACGCTTCATTTTAAGGCGCGTTTGATTTGAATAATCAGATGATAATTGATGCTTCACCGCATCACGTAGCCCCGCTTCGTCATCAAAACCAAGCTCTTTGGCAAAGTCATCATTGATAACAGCGTCGGTTGTTTCATGTATTTCGCTTAAATTAATATCAAAAATAGCGTCACGACCCGCAAGGTTTTCAGCTTGATATTGTTCAGGGAAAGTCACTTTGACTTCAAATTTCTCACCGGCTTGTTTACCGATCATTTGGTCTTCAAAACCTGGAATAAACTGACCAGAGCCAATTTCTAATTTATGTCCTTCGGCCTTCATACCTTCATGTTCAACATTGTCGTCCGCTGTACGCCCCGCAAAATCAAAAATTGCTGTATCGCCTTTTTTGATACCACGGTCGCCTTTAATTGGCTTGCTGCCCTTATGTTGACTAGAAATACGCTCCAGCGCATCATCAATGTCTTTATCACCAATTTTGGCGACAGGCTTTTCAAGCTTTAAGCCTTTTGTGTCCATCACATCAAATTCAGGAAGAACATCTAATTTCATTGAAAAGATAAGGTCTTTACCTTCATCAAATTCTTTAACTTCAATCTTTGGCTGCGCCGCAGGACGAAGCTTTTTATCTTCAATCACTTGCTTGGTTGAATCATTGACAACGCTTTCAAGAACCTCGCCCATCACCGCGCGACCATATTTTTTACGCGCCATATCAAGGGGCATCTTACCCGGGCGAAAACCCGGTTGCTTCGCCGTTTTGATAACTTCTTTCAGACGGTCAACAACCGTCTTATCAATATCATTAGCCGGAACAGTGACCTCAAGCTCGTGAGATAGACCGTCTTGTTTGATTTCTTTTACTTGCATCTTCATTCTTTCTTTATCAGTTCTTAAAACTTGGTGCGGGTGAAGGGACTTGAACCCCCACATCCGAAGATACTAGAACCTAAATCTAGCGCGTCTACCAATTCCGCCACACCCGCACGTTCCAAGCTTCAATGGCGAGTTTTATCGCATGTCAGCGTTTAGAACAAGGAGAAACTACGATAATTTGTGATTTTCTTTTACATGGCATTACAAATCACTTAGCATAAGAAAAACAAAGGAACTCCAAATGAATCCTGAAACTCTCGTTATATTCTTTATTTCTTACATTCTATTTATTATCAAGCCCGGACCAGGGCAAGCATTTCGAGTTGCCTGCGCACTTGAAAAAGGATTTTTACCCGCGATGACGGTAAGGTTAGCAATTTCCACCATCTGCACTGTCTATTTTTTGGTGATTGCCCTGAGTTACAATGGGTTAATTACTTATTTTGAAACATTTGCTCCTGTTTTTAAAATTTTGGGGGGCGCATACCTTATCTATTTAGGCGTCACAAGTCTGTTAAAGCATAACCAAGCTATTTCACCCTCCACGCAAGCCTCTCCCTCTGGTGAAGGTTTAGTGAAGTTTTTCATTATTGGGATCGTACTATCATTGTCCAACCCCATGGATATTGTATATTTTATGAGTGTGTTGCCAAATCTTGTTCCTTTAGGAGAATTATCCACCACGGGTATAATTCAAGGAGCTTCCATCGTGTTCTTTACAGGAATTATCATTGATATGTTGATTTTATCTCTTGTTGTCCTGTCCAAAGAATCCATCAATGACACACCCTTAACACGATATATCAACATTGTTGCAGGGGTAGCCTTCATCTTAATTGGTGCCTTCTTTATATTCTCTGTCTTTTTCATCGATAATTACACGTTAGAGTTGCTGTAACGGATAAGTTAAAACTTGACGCCCAAAGGGGTTTTAAGATAGATAATGCGTTAGTCATTTCTGTGTGTCTACATACAGTGGTTATGGCGACTGTAGCTCAGTGGTAGAGCCCTCGGTTGTGGTCCGAGTTGTCGCGGGTTCGAACCCCGTCAGTCGCCCCATTTCCTCTATCCTTTATTTTCCTGTCTATAATCTTATTTTTATCTATTAAAAAGACTCGACCTCTGCTTTTATAGGTGCTAATTACAATCTTTCATTCTTAAAAAACATCTTAGCTATGCGTTTTTGGAATGCCAATTTATGTTAGTTAACAAACAAGGAGAGCGATAAACGCCATGTCTGACAAAGGTTTAAAATTTAAAAATTACAATGAGTTCAAAAAATATTCAGATGAAAACGACATTCAATTCGTTGGCTTTGAATTCACCGATCCACGCGGAAAAATGCAACATACAGATCAACATATTAGCACCGTCGATAAAGACATGTTCGAAGATGGCGTGATGATTGATGGATCTTCCATCGCAGGGTGGAAAGCGATTAATGAATCTGATATGCGCCTTGTTCCTGATTGGAGGAAATGTTTTCTTGACCCTTTTGCCGCGCAACCGACATTAAAAGTTTTTTGTTATATTAAAGAGCCATCAACAGGCGATGATTATGCGCGTTGTCCACGTGTTATAGCACAAAAGGCCGAAGCCTACGTAAAGTCTGCAGGATATGGTGATACAGCCTACTTTGGTCCAGAAGCAGAGTTCTTTATTTTTGATGATGTAAAAATGAAAGCTGACATGAATGAGGTTTCTTTCAAAATTGATTCATCAGAAGGCCCTTACAATTCGGGGACAGATTATGATGATGGAAATGCAGGACATCGCCCCGGTATTAAAGGGGGTTACTTCCCCGAAGCTCCCGTTGATAGTGGCTCTGACCTTCGTGCCGAGATGTTGACCGTGATGGACGCCATGGGCGTTCCTGTTGAAAAGCATCACCATGAAGTTGCCCCGTCTCAACATGAGCTTGGTATTTTCTTCTCAACTTTGGTCGAGTGTGCTGATAACTTACAGCTTTATAAATATGCCGTTCATAATGTGGCGCATATCTATGGCAAAACGGCGACCTTCTTACCGAAGCCAGTTTTTGGTGATAACGGATCAGGCATGCATGTTCATCAATCTATCTGGAATGGTGGCAAGCCACAATTTGCAGGTGATAAATACGCAGGTCTATCTGATATGGCACTTTACTATATTGGTGGTATCATCAAACATGCCAAAGCGTTGAATGCTTTCACAAACCCATCAACAAACAGCTATAAACGCCTTGTTCCGGGTTATGA
>CAZYHI010000095.1:0-7173 GCA_964647515.1 uncultured Micavibrio sp.
TTCTCGTTCGCTGTTTCAAATCTCTTTTTTGTTTCTTTAATCAAATGGTCGCTCATTACTAACTTGGCTTTATATATGGCTTCAAAGGGTAAGTCCACCATTCCTTGATCTGTTTCAAGCTCAATGATGTTTTCTTTTGCTTTACGAATAAAGCCACGAAACTTCTTTTGACCATCAACCAGCTCATCAAGCTCAATCTTCGCTTCTAGATCAATAAAGCGGTCATAATCCTCATATTTAAGGAGAGGGCGGTCAATACCTGCTGAGCTTACCTCTAAACGATATGCGCCTGAAATAGGGTCTTCGACTTCCAAAAGTGGTGAAATTTCACGGCTAATCTTTGTACATTCGGCCAAATTAATCTTACCCGTGGCGGGATTTTCCGCATAAACGGTTAAAATATCGCTTTTATACTCCACCCATAGCAAATCAATACCCATTTCTGCGATGGCAGGGGCAATGATATCGGCTATTCTTTGTTCCAACGTCGAGTGTCTCATTTTAAAAGCCGTCATACGGGCAAGCCCGAGGACGCTATTATCCTTTTTTCTTGTCATCCCGAGCGTAGCCGAGGGACCTTATTTGCTTCAGCAGGCTCAGATTCCTCCATTTCGGGCTAAAACCCTTCAGTCGGAATGACATTGTTGTTTCTTATAAAATTCCATTAAAAAAGGCGGCTTCGATTTCTCGAGACCACCTAACATACATCAGGAATTTATAGGTTTTTATAAGCGTATAAACGGCTAAAATCAAGCTCTTTAATATTTTTTCTTGATGTTTACATAATTTTAACTTATTTTCTATATCATTCCAATCAATTCAATACCAGGGGTCAAATTAATAGGGAAGAACAAGCATGTCTAAATTAATGAAACAACTCACATTGGCAACGGCAATAACCGCAGGAACCGTCGGTTATGTCCAAGCACAGGAGCAGGATAACGATGTGTTGCCAGAACAACCATCTATTCATGAGCTTATGCAGGAAGTTGCTAGGTTACGTATGTTAGTGGGAGAGAAAGATTTAAGAGATAGGGAATGGGAATCTGGTTTGCGTGATGACTTAAAAGCTTTATACGAAAAAGAGTATGAAATAAACTGGATAAAGCGCTTGAGACGATTGATTCTAAGGCTTTTGACTTAGCTCTTGGCGCATTACTTCTGTTGATGGGCTCTGTTGCAGGGTCCGGAGTGCTTTTAAATAAAATGTTGGGTAAGCAAGCTGAGAAGAAAATTGCTGAGGCTACTGAAAAATCAGAAAAAGCTGATCGAGAATTAAACGATAAGATGGTGAAATTTGATGAACGAATTAAAGATGTTATTAAAGATAGTGGCGAGAGAACAAAAATTGGACGTGTACGGACATTGACGGTTGTCTTTACAGCCGAGTCGGGAAGTAATATAGAACGATTTAGAGGGATTAAAATAACGGGTAAGGAAAAGGATTTTCAAAATAACAGCGATGTTATCTACATACATACAATGGCTCACTATACTTTTAAATATGCGCAAGAGCTTAAAAAAACATTTAGAAGACGAGAAGAAAAATTGAAAGTTCGTTTTGATGCAGAAGATGCGAAGGTGCTAACAAGGGACAAAATCCGAGTTATTGACGCATTGAATAACTATGTTTATTACGCTAGCGCGATTCAGATAGAAAATAAGAGCAGTATTTGGGCTGCTTTACATGAATATGAAATTTTAGTTAAGGAAATGAAATTAGACGGTGATAAAAATTCGTACCGATATGTGGATACTATGATTTGGGCAAGACTTCATCTAGGGGATTTGACAGGTGAAGAAGCAAAAGAAAAACTTGAAACTTTATTTGAAGAGGTTTCTAAAAACGAATATGACCCTGATGGGAAATGGGAACATGGAATCAGAAAACAAATAAAAATGCACGATAAACGTTTCAAAGGTAATAAGGTTGGGTTATCGATATAGGTGGGGTGGTAAATTACGTGCTTACAAAATAGGACCGGTAGGGTCAGAATAAGACTGTACAGGTGAAACAGTTTCAACTTTTGGCGTTGCCACTTCAATTCCTGTCGCTTTTGCATTAAAATCTAGGTTCATCATATTTGCTTCCTTGTCTATGTCTAAGTAGTCTTAGCATAGGGCTATAAACTTTATTATTTTAATGTATGGGCCAATTAAGGGAATACCGTAGGACCGATAGGATCGCAATAAGACTGTATAGGTGAAACAGTTTCAACTTTTGGTGTTGTTACTGCAATATCTGTTGCTTTTGCATTAAAATCTAGGTTCATATTTGCCTCCTTGTCTATGTCTAAGCAGTCTTAGCATAGGGCTATTTTGTGTAAAAATCAAGGAAAACCGCTATTTCTTCACGAAAAACAGATAATTCATGTGGTCCGCGCCTTTGGCGCCTTTGCTTTCATAACGGGTGGGAATCCAGTCCTTTTGCGCCACGCGCCAATCATCTGCACTTTCGGCTGTCCATTCAAAGTCAGGGTGGAGCGTCGCCTCGGTCACCATCCATTCAATCAAATTCACCACATCGGTGGTCATGATAAGTTTGGCGCCTGTCTTCATAATCCGTGAAAATTCATCCAAATTACCTTGATTAATGATACGTCGTTGATGATGGCGGGTTTTGTGCCACGGGTCGGGGTTGAGGACATAGATCTCGTCAATGCTGTTCGGCGCGAGAGATTTCACGAGCGGAATGGCATCATCCATATGCACACGGATATTATCGAGGGGGAGGTTATCATCATTAATTTCTTTTAAAAAAGCGGTCATACCATTTTTAAAAGGCTCCGCGCCGATGAAGTTATGTTCAGGGTTACGGCGCATCATCTCCGCCAGATGCTCCCCATTGCCAAAACCGATTTCGAGAATGGTTTTAGATCCTTCGGTCAAGCCGAAGGATGACACTGTCTGCGTACCATCTTTACCCAGATTATCTATAGATAGCTTTGGATAGAGATTATCCAGCACTTCTTGGCGTTTAGGGTTTAGCTTGCGCCCAACCCGCCGTCCATAAAACCGCCATTCTTGGTGTTCAGTATTGGTTGTCATGCCCATATTTTGTGACCGAGTTTTTGACGCCTTACTATTAAAAGGACAGCCATGCCTATATTGGCAATATTCATAGCTATAAAATAGAACATAGTGACTAATGTGTAATTATGTAGCGCCAGTAAGCCAAGTGAGACTGTTACAAGAAAAATAGCAAATACATAAATGCTTTCCTCGTGAGGCCTATAATAGGATTTTCTTATTGTTGGAATGTAGCCCACTAGATCTATTATAGTGACGATAATAACAGACCATAAGGGGGATTTTGTTAGTGGCCATAGAACAATAGCAATAAGGCAGCCTAATAATAAAATTTTGTCAGATTGAGTTATATCCTTACTGCCCCTAGAAAGGGAAAGAATGGCAATTGCCAATGTATTGAAGCCTGCGAGTATTGCAATCACAGCACCTGCGCCTGCACCGTCATATATTTGACCTGCGGCCACTGTAAAGGCAACCATGCTCCATATGAGCCAAGTATATAAATGAGGTTTGGTTTTACCTTTTAATATTCCAAAAGCATAATAACCGAAGTTCGTCATAGATATGAGTGCCGCTATTCCTGCCAGCACCCATTTATAATCAATGCCTTCAAGCACGATTACCCAACTTCTTTTTGCAACGCATCGACGAGGTCTGTTTTTTCCCAAGAGAAACCACCATCGGCTTCTGGTGCGCGGCCAAAGTGACCATAGGCCGCTGTGCGGGCATAGATAGGTTTGTTCAATTCCAAATGATCGCGAATACCTTTAGGGGACAAGTCGATTGATTTATTAATGGCTTCTTCCAATATAGGTTCAGGCACTGTGCCTGTTCCATGCGTATTAACGAAAAGCGATATTGGTTTTGCTACACCAATTGCGTATGACACCTGTATCGTACATTTTTCGGCAAAGCCAGCGGCAACAATATTTTTGGCAACATAACGCGCAGCATAAGCCGCCGAGCGATCAACTTTTGTCGGATCTTTACCAGAAAACGCACCGCCACCATGCGGCGCGGCACCACCATAAGTATCAACAATAATCTTACGACCCGTTAAGCCTGCATCACCAACAGGCCCGCCAATGACAAAACGCCCCGTAGGGTTCACGTAAAGCTCATCTTCGGGGCACATCCACCCTTCAGGCAGCGCGCGTTCAATATAAGGGCGTACAATCTCCCGTACATCATCTTGCGACAGGCCGTCATTATGTTGTGTCGACACAACAACCGAGCCAGCCTTTACAGGTTTTCCATCTTTATAAATTAAAGAAATTTGCGACTTCGCATCGGGGCCAAGTTGCGCGAGCGTACCATCATGACGCGCCTCTGCCAGCGTGCGTAAAACATCATGCGAATATTGAATGGCGGCAGGCATCAGGCTCTCAGTTTCTTGACAAGCATAGCCAAACATAATCCCTTGGTCGCCTGCGCCTTCGGCATCAACGCCTTGGGCGATGTCCACAGATTGCGAATGTGCGCGCACATCAAAACGCGCAGTTTTCCAACTAAAGCCTTTTTGGTCATAGCCAATTTTTTTTATAACGTCGCGCGCTAACTCTTCCATCTTATCAGGAGTAATACTATCGGGTCCGCGCGTTTCACCGAATATGCCGACATAATCTGTTGTCACGGCGGTTTCAACAGCAACACGAGATTCTGGCTCTGCTTCCAAGAAAGCATCAACAATCGTGTCAGAGATTTGATCACAGATTTTATCAGGGTGACCTTCAGAGACAGACTCACTGGTGAAAGTATAATCTTTTACTTCTGTTTCATTGAGGGGGGAAGTGTTTAAAGCTTTTGAAGCATTTTGTGCGGTCATTATTTATCCATTAAATATTTTTAAAATTACGAAACAGAGCCTAATACCAAAAGACTAAGTAGGCAAGAAAATTTGGCGAACTTGGAAGGGGTTATTGAAAGTTTTCGGCGGCGGCTTTGATAATATTCATCAGTTTTTTTCTATCAGTAGATTTTTTGACAGAGCCATAAAATCTTAAAACTTCTTTTATTTCTTTTTTGGAAATATCATTGCCATTCGCATTGGCTTTGAGTATTTCTTGCGGGGCATCGGATAGACCGTACACCATACCAGCCTCATCCAGTAAGGGGGCAAAGCTGTCTAAATCAAGATCCATAAACTTGCTGAGCTCAAACACGCGATTAAAGCTAATGCGGTCTTGCCCTTTTTCGTATTTTTGAATTTGTTGGAAAGTGACGCCCAAAGCATTGGCGACGTCGCTTTGTGTTAGTTTGTGTTCTTTGCGAAGCTGTTTGATGCGCTGCCCGACCATTTTGTCATAATCGTCAGCCTGCCCTTTTTTCTTGGAACCTGTGGTAGGTCTAATTTTGGTTTGTTGTATCAATGTCTGTACTCCGTATAGTCTGTAATACGAAAAATAACAAAGCTTTCGATAGTATGCAAGCTTAATAGTAATAAAGCTGTGAAGGGGTTCTTATGATTTTAGCTGTCTCGCTCGAAGAAAGAAGGCAAAAACCCCTGAAATCAACATTAATCCAATATAGATTAAATCACCAAATCGGCCATAAATGGTTGGTTTAACGGTACGTTTGGGTAGTGGATGATCGATGCTGCCCCTTGTTGACAGCTCTAATCGCTTTATCACGCGTCCATAGGGGTCGATAATGCCCGATATCCCTGTATTGGCCGCACGAACGATGGGCAAGCCTTGCTCAATAGCCCGAAAGCGTGCCTGCGCAAAATGCTGATAAGGGCCAGAGCTTTTGCCATACCAGGCATCATTGGCGATGGTCATTATGTATTCTGGACGGTTGTGCTTAAGAGCGGCCTTATGCGGAAAAATAATTTCATAGCAGATTAAAGGAGAAAAAGAAGGAAAGCCCGCAACATTGATGGTTGCTGTACCTTCGCCGTGCTGTAATTCTGCAAAATTAGCAATTAAAGGGAAATTGATATATTCCCCAAAGGGAATATACTCGCCGAAGGGCACTAAATGACTCTTACTGAAAACATGTTCGGCGTTTGAATTGCCTGACCATCCCCAAATGCTATTGTAAAATTTTGTTGTATCGGACGAACGTGGGGCTACCACACCCGATAAGAGTATTCCGTTAGCTCCTAAGATGTTTTGCAAACGTTTATTGACTTTTGCATTATCTAATAATGTATGTGCAATCGTTGCTTCTGGCCAAATAATCACATGCTGTTTATCGGCGGAGAAAGGCTGTTGGAGCAAATCGACGTGTTTTTCAAAATCTGAAAATTCTTGTCCTTCGACCCATTTATCTTGTTGCTGAATATTGGGCTGAGTGATGTGCATTTCAATATTTTCGTGATAGCTTGTCGAATTTTTGCTCAGGCGATAATGCCCATAACCATAAATAAGCGCAAAACTGACGATAGAAAAGATGGCAACGCCCTTATATCCTTTATGACGGCAACATATGTAACCCATGGCACTGCCCCATAAGATACTTATAAATGTGAGGCCATATGCGCCTATAAGGCTCAAGCTTTGGGCAAGGGCGGGGCTACCGACAAGGCCGTATCCGTATAAATTCCAAGGAAACCCTGCAAAAATGATGTAGCCGCGTACCCATTCAGATAAACTTATAAAGAAGGAAAATAAAATTAAATTAGTAACTTGTGAGCTTTTGTTAAACCAAATATAGCACATTGAAGCGTAAAACGCTGAAAAAACGGCTACTGTGGTGGATATAGCACTAACAGAAAGGATGGCTTCTCTTGTTCCAAAATTGACGATAACGAGAGCGTTACCAATCCAATAAAGCCCTGTTACAAAATAGACAAAGCCAAATAAGAAGACGAGTGTAAAAACTTGTCTTTTATTTTCCAGAGTTTGGTAAAGGTAATAAAGTGTGCCGAAGCAAGGAAATATCAAAAACCACAAATCATAGGGTGCTTGCGTTAATGAAAGCGCAGCACCGCAAATTATGGCTAAGATTAATTTCAAAAGAAAATTCATTAAAAACATATAGCACAGGCTCACATTCCAGCGAAAGCTGGAATCCTCTTTCGGGACAAAAGACCCCAGCTTTCGCTTGTGTGTGCTGGTGTATAGTTGATAAATATTTTCCTTTATTGTCATTGCCTGAATCTGCAACGCAGATTCTAGGGCAAACTCTTGAATGCTTAGG
>CAZYHI010000096.1:0-6957 GCA_964647515.1 uncultured Micavibrio sp.
AAGACACCTCCATCAAACCCGCGATATTGGGGTAAGTTACTTTCTATCCTTTGAAAAACCCCTTTCGCTGGCATATCATTCGTCATTGGGCTGTTCCTTTGCTTTTTGAAACTCATTGTTAAACGGCACAAAAGTTTGACCGAATGAACCATAATAAATCCAACCGCCAGCTACCCTTAAAATATTGTATTCATCATCTAATTTTATGTCTTGATGTAACTTCATTTTATAAATCATCCCTCAATCCCCCTTAGTGCTTCGTTTACTATCTCTAGAAATTCACGAAAATTATATTGACTAACTCCATAATCTTTTTCGTAGTTTTTAGCTTCATCAACAAACGCTTGCAGGTTGGCGTGGGCTTGTTTCGCATCTTTCAAATCTTGCATCATTTCATCGTCCCACGGGTCTACTATTTCGATTATTTTAGGTAAAACCTGCAAAACCTGTGCAATCGCGCCTTTTTCTTCTTGGGTCATGTTAAACCTCCCGCAAGCTGATCTAATCGACAATCTTGATGATTTTCTATATTAGCATCATGCCCACACCAACAGCATAATCCTGACGGTATAGCTGATATATGATTCTCACGCCCACACTCAAAGCATGTGACCATACACACGTCACCGTTTTCTTTAATGTAACCACGGCCTTGACCGCGTGTAATATTTTTCGACATTGATTTTACCTCGTTTGTTTAGTTAATTCACAATATATAATTGTCTATTTATTGTCAATTATATTTTAAAAACTATTTCACTAAATTGTGAATATTGTCGCATTTTTTCCATGACATTCTTAGGAATACCGCACTTACCGTATTTCCAATTGGCTATGGTGGTAACAGGCACGCCTAACAGATGCGCCAGCCCTTTGTTTGATGTGCCCGTCTTAATTTGTAACTCTATAAATTCAATCATCTATTTTCTTTTCGCCCCTACCATGGATCATATCTTGTTCTGCACATCTCAACATATAAATCATTGTCTCATTTTCTATTTCAGTATTGTTAAGCATTCTAAACGATATTTCACCCCAATCACCTACTCTAAAAACCCTAACGTTTGATTTGTCATTAGGGAAAACCTTAAGCTGACAATTACTATTTTTAAGTTTAACCTTACCTATTTTACAACCTTTGGTCATCATTGCCTTCATCCATCTTAAACCTTAAATATTGGCCTAATTCCCACGGCCATCTGAAAAGCCTATTAAAGGCGATTATATAGCCTTGTTCATCATAGGGGTCTTTCAACCCATCAGTAAACATTGCCCCAATTATCCAAATAATTAACCATACAGTCACCTCACACCCCCCATCATTTCAAAGCTGTTCACGCACGATATTGCTTCGCCGTATGTAAAGCAATTCACGCTTTCTTCGGGAAATTTCTGCACGGTTATAGATAGTGGGTTTTTTTCTGGTAACGGCATTGAATCAATTGTTTCTAATTGATAAGAGTCTTTTTCTTTATAATCTAAGTAATGAAAATAAAAACCAAGAAAAAAAATAATACTATACAAAACTAACATAAAATTAAGAAACAATCCTGTTTTATCAATATTCATGACTCACCTCGTGCTTTTGCGATTGCCTCTTTTGAGGCGTCCAGAACTGCATTTTGGTCGGGGTCTAAATAACCGCGTTGCTTTTGTGTTTCTAAAGCGGCAATACACCATTTTAACTCTCTATAGATTAAGGGGGCGGCGGCAATTAGGTGTGCGTTGGCTACAGATTGTTCGTTGACATGTTGAATCGTAGCAAGTCCTTTGAATCTGGTGTCTAAAACATCTAAATAAACGGTAGCTATCTTCCAATTTCTACTATCTGTTTTAATACTGATTCCGCAATGACTATTGTGTTTTTCTTGCACTAATGCAACCCAAGGCGCGGGTGTGTGTTTTGATTTTTCCATTATTCATCCCCCCTTGGGCAAATAACCTGTTGCCATGGTGATAAGTTATCATTAGCGGGCGGCGCAAATTCACCGCGCCTGCTTAAGTGACCATACAAATCAAAGTCTTTTATGATGTTTTTCATTTTCTGTTACCTTTTCTTAACTGTAGGCCCATCAGCTGTAATTGAAGTTTTATCTCATTAACTGATTTTCTTCCCATATTAGGAATCCTTATTAATTCCTCAGACGATCTATCACATAGCTGCTCTATATAAAATATTCCCTCGTTTTTTAGGCAATTAGCTGTTCTCATGCTAAAGTCAAAGCTATCACACCTTACTGCGCTATCTTCATCTACGTTAATCTTTGCTGTTATTAATTCCCGCTTCAAATAGTCAACCTGTTTATTCAAACCTTCTATAACAAAATCCTTTCGCTCAACCATTCCCATTCTTCCATTAATTTTGCGCCTAACTCTATTTAATAGCTGTGCCGCTCTATTATCTGTAAACCCCATGGCTTCACCTATTTTTTTATATTTCCATCCTGACATTCTGGCTCCATAGACAAACATTTCACGATGATCAAGGCCATAGGCACAACCCCATGTATATATATTTGATCTTGATGTAGGATTAATTTGATCTAACAATTTCTCAAATGATTGTCTTTCATTCTGATAATTATATATTTTTCTTGAATATCCCATCACGCCAACTCCATTGCTTTAAGATATTCTTTCCAACCTTTACGGTATGATTTAATAGCCATACGTAACTCATAAAAATATTGCTGCGCTACATCTTCACGTCCATTTGCGCGGTAATCCCTAATATCATGGATTAACTGTAATACAGTACGCCTGTGACCATGTATTTGTGATTCTAAAGATACTGAATAATGACCAACCACACGGCCATGACCGTTTCTTCTAGGGTGATCAAACACTATACCACTTGGTTTAAGGGGTTTTGGTTGCCTATGAACATAGGGCGTCATTTGAATTGTCTGTTTCATTTTTTACCTCTTTTGTTTTGTTTAAAGGGTTGCCCCTCATTCGTTATATAAAGAATACCTATAAAATGAGTAATCGTCAAGTGTTTTTACAATCTTTTTGTGTAAAACTTTATCTAATCCTTAAACCGCGGCGAATATCCCATGCAAACGCCATAACTGCAGCGTCATACATATTAGGTGATCCCTTATCTTCAGGGTCTTTATCAATCTTAATACGACCGCTGGTGTCCTCGTCATAACTGGCTTGGCTTAATTCACTCAATAGAGCATTGATGTTTTCAATATTACCGTCAATGAATAGGCAATCATCTTGGTCTATATTCTCACCCCTGATAAAATCCATTGTGTTTTGCAAGCGTAGCCTTAAATTCCATGCGCCTTGTGCGTTCAAACGGGCAAACTGATCCTTATTTCTAATCTTCTTGGTATACATCCGTTCAGGGCTTTTAATCTTACCACCAAAGTTAAAAGGTGATGCCTTATAGCTACGTTCTGGCAATCTATTTAAGTCAGACCTTACAGCGGCACCAATACCACCCACATCATAATACATTCGTGATGCCCCAAGCTCCTTATTGATTCTATCGGCACGCGCAACAGTCTTATACAAGAACCCTGCGGGCATTTGCCATTCTTCAACATGGAATAATAAAGGTGCGCGGCGACCTACAAGTGCATTGGCATCCACACCACCATCATAAACATCAAGCCCTGTATGTACGCGCCCTGATATATCGAGCCCCATTTCTTCTACAACGCCAACCGCCTTTAAAAGCATACTCAATGGCAATACACGCTTAGATGCGTTGTTATCGTCTGTTTGGCCTTCCCATATATGATTATAACGTTCTGCTTCGTATTTAAGGCACCGCTGGCGTTCAGCTTCTAATTCTTCAGTAAAATAGGGGTTATTACGCCAATTAACATTAACCACCTTTGAATTATCAGGGGCATTACCATTCAAAAACATCTTATCAACCGCATCATCAATGCTATGCCTATTTAATGAAAACCAAATTTCGCTATTTGGCTTACGAATCGTAGGTAAAAGCAATTCCAATGACTTATCAGACATTGTATGTGCTTCCTCAATCCAACATATATCAACATCTTCCCAACCCTTTATGGACATGATATTACGTGCAAGCCCCTTAAAAGTGAACTTTGAACCGTTGGCACCTATGATGCTGTTATTGGTAATATTAAAAAATTCATTATAACCTGTTACATCAATTGCCCACTCAAGGGCAGGCTTAACGCTTTCATCAATACTGTTTTGAAATTCACGCGCACAGATTACATTAATCTTTTGTTCATAAGCACGCATAATCAATGCCAGGGCAAAATTCTTTGTTTTACCACCACCACGGCCACCATGATAAACCTTATACCTGCTGTAATGAAATAAAGGTCTAAACCAACGGGAGATTACAACGTCTAGCGGTTTATTCGGATTGATTATCATAGTCTGCGAAAGGGTCCTCATCATCATCAATAAAACGCACATTAAGAGGTCTTACCTTGACTGTTTTATTAACTTCCTGCTTTTCAGTGTAGTTGTGATTATTGACCAAATCAAATTTTGCAATAGAACTATTATACTTACCCAATAATCCATTTTCTAACTTATCAACCTCTATGTGTCTTTTTGCCATTTCTATAGTTGCGGAAAAATTATCTTGTTCAGGATCGCATACATCATCATATTCACCATTGGCATAATTGTCCCATGTCCATCTTGATATCTTTAAATAATTAATTAAACCCGCTACAGTTAGCGGCCTTCCACTACTTTCCCACTTTCCAAAATATTCATTGCACTTATCATATAATTCTTGTGGCGTGCTAAAGGCCATGGGTCTGCCAACAGGATTAACTTCCTCATCAGACTTTTTGGGATTTTTGGGTTCGTTCTTTTTAATTGCCATTTTGCGCCTTTTTAATTGTGTCTTTTAAATCAATTATACAACGTGGCCATAAAAAAAACCACGCTAAATTAATAACGTGGTTTTCTTCGTATCGAGGGTACAATCGAGGTATGCGAAAAAACCCTCTAACATAACAAAACAAAAACAAAACATAATCAATATGTTTACTGTGATACCTTAAGTAAATGATATGAGTATTGCAAGTTTTTTATGATTTTTTAATACTATTTTTGACAGATGTAATACACTCTTCAACCCCATTTAATAAATCTAACATCGCTATTTTGCTATTCTTTTTACCGATTTCTTCAGACATCATTTCATTCACTGTAAGTGCCTGCATAATAGATGACGTGCATATCATTTGTAGAACTAAAAAATAAACATTACTTAGTGCCATATCGTCATCGTCATCCATTAAAGTTTGTGACCAATTATTTGACGTTCGTAATAACATGTCCATTATATCTTTATGAACCTTTTTCGCCAAATCAGCATGAGCATTTTCAAGTTTTATTTCTTTCATTTTCATCTTCATCACCCCGCCATCAATATATTATCAGAATATTCATTACGGGCCTTAGGCGTAACCTGTGACCATAAACCTGCATCTTGAAGCTGCTGTATTTTATCATTCATCAACTGCCTAAACTGGTTCAGTGAATCTGATAGGTTTGCTATATATTCATCATCCCTATGCACGCGTATGCCCTTTGATTTTAAATCAGGATGAAATAGCCACCAATCGCAATAAGAACGCCCTGTGATGAATAATTGACCTTGTATCTGCGCTTTATATTCATTGGGTACGGTATCACTATCATCCAATAGATATTTAACGTGATGTTTTGTTTCAAGGCATTTAATCTCACCTATACCGTCATCACCAATCATAAAATCAGGCGATGCTCCAAAATAACCATCATCATCCGTTAAAAAACCGCCGTTTTCAGTTTTAACATCATGTATTTGCTCATAGGCTTGGCGCGCGCGCACTTCCAAAATAGAACCACGATCCATCCAAAACGTAGGCTTCATAACACCGCCTAATTCACCAGTCATAATCTCACCAATTTTTAAATTGGCATAACTCTTTGGCATTTCACCTAAATCAGTTTTTGCCCTATTTTGTTTTACGACACCTGTTTTTTCATTAACGATGTTTTTAAATTCAGATGCTGTAGGTATGCCCACGCGTAATGAAAACCATTCATCGCTTCCTTGATCTACATCATGTTGTATAGCCATAATTATTTACCTTTCTAATATGTTATTTTAACGTGCGGCACCTTACCAGACGCTATAGATTTAATAATTTCTTTGCCAATGTCAGGTTTTTTATTTTCTTCTACAATATCCTGAATTACATTGAGTATGTCATTATTAATACTGGCTTTATGCTTTTTATTAGCTTCACGTTTTTGCGCTTCTATCTTTTGCGCTTGTAACTGCTCGCGCTGTCTGGTTTTTTCAGCTTCAACCGCTTCACGCTTTTCACGTTCAGCGCGTTCTTGTGCCTGTTTTTTGGCGTTTTCAGCGTCAATAGCATCTTGTTTGGCCTTGGCTTGCGCATCTTCACGGGCTTTCTTTTCTGCCTGTGCGCGCTGTTCAGCCTCAACCTTTTCGCGTTCAATTTTATCACGCTCTGCCTTTGCCTTTGCCTGTTGTTCTTCGCGTGCCCGTTTTTCACGGCGTTCAGCATCTAATCTATCACGCTCCGCTTTTTCTTCAGCTTCTTTTTTGGCTTTGGCGGCCGCTTCTTCGCGTATTTTTCTTTCGTGTTCAACCCTATCGCGTTCTTCTTTTTCTTTACGCAGGCGTTGTAATTCGGCTTGATCTTTATCGTACTTTTCACGTGCATCATACAGAGATTTCAATTTTTCTTGCGTTGAATTAAAAGCTTTTTGTGCGCGGTTAGAAAATTCTTGCCAATCCCTATTGTAAATATCATCAATTAAATTAATTCTTTCCGCAATCATATCTAGCGTAGGGTCAGGAAATTCAAATAAATCACCATCATTTAAAGAATCTATCTTTGTTTGATGTGCAAATACACGTTGTTTTTCAGCTTCTTCCCACTGCGTTAGCGGTGCGCGCACCTCATCTTTTAACTT
>CAZYHI010000097.1:0-6938 GCA_964647515.1 uncultured Micavibrio sp.
TAGCGGCGCTTATTAGTTCACAAACAGAGCAGGCCGTACGGGGCAATACCGTCTTTTTTGGAGAGATAGGCCTTTCTGGTGAAATACGTACAGTTGCCCAGCCTGATTTGCGTATCAAAGAGGCGGCAAAGCTTGGCTTTGATCAGGCGATTATTCCCGCTCTTCCTAAAAAGTCAAAAACCCAGAATAAATCCAAACATCCCTTACAAGCGCGTGAAATGAAACATTTGGATGATGTCGTTTCGTTTTTTGCTTCTTTTTCAAATAAAGGCGTGCGGGCCGCATAAATGAGCCTTGTAATCATGGCATAAAGTCCTTAAATATATCCCCATGATTATAGATATTGTCGTTGGTGCGGTTATGCTTATTTCCGCCATTATTTCTTTTTTTCGTGGCTTCATCCGAGAGGCACTGACCATTGCGGGTGTTGTTGCTGGTTTTTTCGCGGCTGTCTTTTTTGGACCAAAACTTTCCCCTGTTTTTTATAACTGGTTAGGCGTTGATTCCGATGCCGAAGAAATTGAAAAACTATTCGATATTGTGCCTATGAACATTGTGGCGGATGTCTGTGCCTATGCCGCTATCTTTATTTTCGTTGTTATTGTTATTGCCGTTATTAGTTACTTTACCTCTGGCGCGGTTAAAGCCATGGGCTTAGGGCCGATTGATCGTACAATTGGCGTTATTTTTGGCGTTATTCGTGCTTTGTTATTATTAAGTCTGCTGTACCTCCCCTTTCACCTTTTAATGGATGAAGAATCAAAGACTGAATATTTTGGGAATAGTAAAACTCATTATTATATTGAAAAAACGGCAAGCTATATTGCGACATTTTTTCCAGAATCTAATGACGTTGAAGACAAAACCGAAGAAACCGTTGATGAGACAATTAAAAGTAAACTTTTAGAAAATAATTTTTTAAAAGATAAAAATTTAAAATTACCAATAAAGTCTAACAAAGTCGAAAATGCAGAAATTGGATATAAGTCCGATCAACGCGAAGGGCTAGAAGATCTTTTTGAAAAACCAAGTGTCAGTCAATAGAGCCTAAACCAATAGAAAGTTAAAAACAAAATGTGTGGGATTGTTGGCGTATTTGGAAATAGTGCAGTTAATCAAGATATTTATGATGCGCTTACCGTTCTTCAACATCGTGGGCAAGATGCTGCAGGTATTGCCACCGAAGATAATGGGAAATTTTTTCTTCGTAAAAGTAATGGCCTAGTGCGCGATGTTTTTCATACACGTCACATGACACATTTAAAAGGTAACGTTGGCATTGGCCATGTACGTTACCCAACAGCGGGCAGCTCCTCTTGCGCGGAGAGCCAACCTTTATACGTGAATTCTCCCTACGGTATTGTCTTAGCGCATAATGGTAATTTAACCAACCATGAACAATTGGCGCAAGAGTTATTTGAAGCTGATCATCGACACTTAAATACCAGTTCAGATTCTGAAGTATTGCTTAATATTTTGGCGCATGAGCTGCAATCACAAAATAAATTTAACCTTAAAAAAGAAGACATCTTCAGTGCGGTTGAAGGACTGCACCGTCGTTGTAAAGGGGCCTATGCCGTCGTTGTCAATATCGCAGGTCATGGCTTGCTTGGTTTTCGTGATCCTAATGGTATTCGCCCGTTGGTTTATGGAGAGCGTAAAACACCAGATGGTAAAATGGAATATATGATGGCATCCGAAAGTGTTGCGCTTGATGCATTGGGGTTTGAGGTTATCCGTGATTTAGAGCCAGGGGAGATTCTTTATATCGATGAAAATGGTGAAAAATCAACACATGTTCCATCGATACGTCATGAGTTTACACCGTGTATTTTTGAGCATGTTTATTTTGCCCGTCCCGATTCTATTATTGATGGATCATCCGTTTATAAGGCGCGCGTGCGTATGGGTGAGTACTTAGCTGATAAAATAAAACGTGAATGGGGCGAAGACCATGACATTGACGTGGTTATTCCTATCCCCGAATCTAGCCGTCCTAGCGCGATGGAGCTTGCTATTCAGTTGGGTGTAAAATTCCGTGAAGGCTTTGTTAAAAACAGATATATCGGACGTACTTTTATTATGCCCGGGCAATCAATGCGTAAAAAGTCGGTGAAGCAAAAACTCAATCCGTTGGAATTAGAATTTAAAGATAAGAATGTTTTATTGGTTGATGATTCAATTGTACGCGGTACAACCAGCCAGCAAATTGTTGATATGGCACGCCAAGCGGGCGCAAAAAAAGTGTACTTCGCCTCTGCCGCACCGCCAATACGTTATCCGAATGTCTATGGGATTGATTTGGCCGCCAAGGCTGAGCTGGTCGCGCATAACAAAACTGTGCCTGAAATTGAAAAAGAAATTGGGGCGGATAAATTAATTTATCAAGATTTACAAGACCTCGTCCGCGCTGTCGTTCCCAGCGATGAAGAAGTATCAGAGCATAAATTTGATTGCTCCGTCTTTAATGGTAAATACATCACGGGGGATATTGATGATGCTTATCTCAACCATATTGAAGAAATTCGAAATGATAATGCCAAGCGTGGTTCTGATAATAAATCAGAGTTGATGAATATGGATGAAAGCTTCTAACTGCCTATGTCTGCAGCAATTGATTTAACAGGTAAAATTGCTTTAATTACAGGCGCGTCAAAGGGTATTGGCGCAGCGGTGGCCAAGGCATATGCAAAATCTGGGGCGCATGTCGTACTGGTGGCGCGCAATCAATCCGCGTTAGAAAAAATTGATGATAGTATTCGATCCCATGGTGGAACAGCGACATTAATGCCCCTTGATTTGATGAAGCTGGATGATCTGGACAAACTAGGTCCTGCTATCGCTCAAAAATTTGGCAAGCTTGATATTTTTGTTGGTAATGCAGGTATACTTGGAACATTGACACCTCTACCACAAATCAGTACGCGTGAATTTCAGCATGTCATGGATACAAATCTTCATGCTAATTTTAGATTGATTAAAACGCTCGATCCTTTGTTACAGGCGTCTGAGGCGGGGCGTGTTATTTTTGTAACGACAGGTGATGCTGTTGTAAATGGGCAAGCTTATTGGGGAACTTATGCAATTTCTAAGGCGGCATTGGAGACAATGACGTATGTGTACGCGGCAGAAAACGAAAAATCTAGTGTTAATATTAATTTAATTGATCCAGCTAGAGTACGTACAGATATGCGCGCCAGCGCAAAACCTGGTGAAGATCCGCTGGCTTTACCAACGCCTGAGGATATTGCTGATAAATTTTTGGATTTAGCCACAAATCAATACGCAAGAAATGGTGAAAAAATTCATCTGTAATAAGATAGCATAGCCATAAAAAAACGAGCTTAACAAAAAGCTCGTTTTTAAAAATTCACATCGTTTAAAGAAATTAAGCTGTCGCGGCTTTTTTCTTTGGCGCGGCCGCTTCTTCTTCGATGATTTCGTCATCCTCATCAAAGACAGGGCCACTGTCTAAACCCTTGGCATCTTCATCGCGATCAACAAGCTCAATAACCGCCATAGGCGCATTATCACCATAACGGTAACCCGCCTTCATGATGCGGATATAACCACCTTCACGGTCTTTATAACGTTCGCCCAATGTATCAAAAAGCTTTCTGATTTGGCTTTGGTCGCGCATTTTGCTCATCGCTAAACGCTCATTGGCCAAGCCACCTTTTTTACCCAAGGTAATTAGCTTTTCCACGAAAGGACGTAGATCTTTTGCTTTGGGTAAAGTCGTTGTGATTTGCTCATGCTTTACCAAGGCCGCAGACATGTTCGCAAACATCGCTTTACGATGTGGGCTTGTGCGGTTTAGTTTTCTTTGTTTTATGCCGTGTTTCATAACGGTGTTCCTCTAATTTATAATTTAAGCACTAAAGGGGTCGTCTAATTTCTTAGCGAGTTCTTCAATGTTTTCTGGCGGCCATCCCTCAACTTGCATACCCAAATGGATACCCATGTTGGTCAGAACCTCTTTAATTTCGTTCAATGACTTACGACCAAAGTTTGGTGTACGAAGCATATCGCTCTCGCTCTTTTGAACAAGGTCACCAATATAGATGATGTTATCATTTTTCAAGCAGTTCGCTGAACGGACTGACAATTCAAGCTCTTCCACTTTACGAAGAAGATTACGATTAAACGGTAACTCGTCTGCTTCGTCTTTTTCTGTCACTGTTTCAGGCTCATCAAAGTTAACGAAGACTTGCAATTGATCTTGAAGGATACGTGCAGCAAAGGCTACGGCATCTTCAGGTGAAATAACACCATTTGTTTCAATTGCTAATGTCAGCTTATCGTAATCAGTGATTTGACCAACACGTGTATCTTCAACTTCGTAAGACACTTTACGCACTGGTGAGAAAACACTATCGACAGGGATAAGGCCAGCAGGACATTCTTCAGGACGGTTTTGCGCCGCGGGGCGGTAACCTTTACCTGTGTTTACTGTCATTTCCATGTTCAAGCTTGCGCCTTTGTCCAAAGTACAAATAACAAGATCAGGGTTCATGATTTCAATATCAGCACCAGCTTCAATCATTCCTGCTGTGACTTCACAAGGACCAGAAGCGTTTAAACGCATTTTCTTTGGCCCTTCAACATGCATACGCACCGCAATCGCTTTGACGTTCAAAACAATGTCTGTGACATCTTCGCGAACACCTTCGATAGAAGAAAATTCATGCAAAACACCATCAATCTGGATGGCCGTGACTGCCGCACCTTGTAGTGATGATAAAAGAATACGACGAAGCGCATTTCCTAATGTTAGACCAAATCCACGCTCTAATGGCTCTGCGATGATTTTACCCGCCGTATGCGCGATAGAACCGTGGTTGATTTCTACTTTTGAAGGTTTGATTAATTCTTGCCAATTTTTATATATCAAAGTCTTATCCTCTCGATGTGCTCAAAATTACTTTGTTAAACTCTTAACTATTCTAACGATTGTTACCAGTCGCTTTAATTATACTCTTCTACGTTTACGTGGACGCGCACCATTATGTGGTATCGGTGTGATGTCCTTAATAGATTTGATCGTAAAACCAATCGTTGCCAAGGCGCGTAAAGCTGACTCGCGGCCTGAACCTGGTCCTTTTACTTTTACGTCTAATTCTTTCATACCGTGCTCTTGCGCTTTACGACCTGCGTCTTCAGCGGCCATTTGCGCGGCATATGGTGTTGATTTACGAGAGCCTTTAAAACCCATATATCCCGCAGATGACCATGAAACAGCGTTTCCTTGTGCATCTGATATAGTGATAATTGTGTTGTTAAAGCTGGAATTTACGTGGGCTTCGCCAGAGGTAATATTCTTTTTAACTTTTTTCTTTGCTGCTACTTTTGCCATTTTCTTGTTCCTTTATCCTAGCCTTTATTTACCAACTTGCTTTTTACCAGCAATCGGTTTGGCCGGACCTTTACGGGTACGGGCATTTGTTTTTGTACGCTGTCCACGAACAGGAAGATGTTTACGGTGACGAAGGCCACGGTAACAAGCCATATCCATCAGACGTTTTACATTCATTGAGACTTCACGACGAAGATCCCCTTCAATCATATATTTGTCTGTATCGATTTCGTTACGAATTTGGTTTAATTCATCTTCACTTAATTCGTTCATTCGACGTGTGGGTTCAATACCTGTGGCTGCACAAATATCCTTCGCAAATTTACGGCCAATGCCATAAACAGAAGTTAATGCAATCCAAACGGGCTTACGGTCAGGGACGTTGACACCTGCAATACGGGCCATGTTTGCTTCCTTTTTTCTTAAAGTTTGATCATTTCGTTCAGATCCGTCATTCCAGATCCTAAACCACCAAAACCCTAATATTTCCGCGCTTTTTGATAAAATACATCAGGCGCAACAAACAAGCTAGAGGCTTCAGATTGGCCGCATTATAGGGAAAATGAGTGACGTGTCAATAGGTAAGTTGGGATTAATTTTGGCCGAAATTACGTCCACCTAAAGGATGTTGGCGTTGTGGGACAGGGCACTTTTCTTCCAAATCTTCAGGGGAAATGCTATGATTGAGTGTTGAAGCGTATAACTTTTTAAGGTTATTCTGTTTTGTTATTATATGTCCTACAAGATGTTCTAATTGATCTTTATGCTTGTTAACATGTCTTACAAATGGCGCCATTTTCTTCTTACGATCTGAGGGGAGGATACCGCCCAAAAATAATTCTTCACGTCCTGCGGCTATTTCTGCTTGGATTAGATATCTACTTTTTTTGGAATATGCTTGTTGTAAATCATCACAGTCTTGTGTGATTTCCCAAACCTTATCCTCAAATGCTAATTGGGCTTTTTCGATAATTTTTTGTTCGGCCTCAATATGAGGGTGGCTATGGTTTCTCTTCGTTGGATTTTCTATACCCGTTCTATTTGGATCAAGCGGCGTACCAGCAAGAAGCTCGGCATCCGTTAACCCACCTGATTTTGAAGATGGATTTTTTCCAGTAGTGCCACAGCTTGCAATAGCAAGGCTTAAGGCAATCAATGAAGGTTTGACCAACGCAGATTTTTTAAATTCTTGAAACATAAGTCAGATCATACACAAGCCTGACCGTTATGTCAAAATTTGTGTTTTACGCCGCAATATCTTCGCTTAAGGCGGCTTCGATTTGCATCGTAACCTCATTAACGGCGCGCATCCCATCAATGGGCTGGACGATGTTTTTGGCTTTATAATAAGGCAGGACATCGGCGCTGTAGCTGCGATATTGTTCAAGGCGGACTTTCATCGCATCAACAGTATCGTCACTGCGCCCTTCTTCGATGGCACGCTTTTTAATACGCTCTAACAAAGCATTATCATCCACTTTCAATTCTAAGACGGTGTCGATTTTCTCGCCGCGCTGTTTGAGCATCTCGTCTAACGCTTCGGCTTGAGCCGCGAGTTGATCGGCCTCGCGTTTTAGCGCTG
>CAZYHI010000098.1:0-6889 GCA_964647515.1 uncultured Micavibrio sp.
ATGGCTTTGCCCAAGCTGATACGACAGTCGTATTAGCCAGAAACATAGTCATCAACAAGACAATAGAAAATCGTTTCATGTTTATCATTATAGCTTAATTCGGAAGCAATGTCATTTTAGTTACTATCAAAATTATAAAAAGAAGCCTAAAAGTAAATATACGACTAAAATACTCTTCAAAATAGTGCCCCCTATTACAAATACATAATATTTACCATAATTAATATTATCACTTCGCAATTATCTTGACAAAGCGTAAAGTATCACTTTATACTTTTTATATGGATTGGACGCTACTTACAAAGAAAAAAGACAATTTAGACGAATATCGTCCAATGCCTCCTGAACTCGTTAAAAACCTAGAAGAATGGTTTTTAATTGAGCTTACTTATACTAGTAACGCCATCGAAGGCAATACACTTACCAGAAAAGAAACGGCAGCCGTTGTTGAAAAAGGAATCACTGTAGGCGGAAAATCACTTACAGAACATTTAGAAGCCACTAATCATGCCAAAGCCATCAATAATGTCATGAAGCTTGCTCAATCTAAAACAGCTGACCTAACAGAAAACGATATATTAACCATTCACAATACCATTCTAAAAGGCATTGATGATGATAATGCGGGTCATTATAGAAACATTCCCGTTCGGATTTCGGGCTCAAATGTCATTTTGCCAAACCCGTTAAAAGTTTCAGACTTAATGAGTGATTTCTTAGATTGGATAACGAATCACCATGATAAAGACATACATCCTGTTCAATTAGCGGCAGAGGTTCATTATCAACTCGTCACCATACATCCTTTTGTCGATGGCAACGGCAGAACTGCAAGATTACTTATGAACCTTATTCTCTTACAGCACGGCTACACCCCTGCCCTCATAAGAACAAGGGATCGTCATAAATACATTAGTTCGTTAGAAAAAGCACAATTAGGGGGCTCAAATAAGGAATATTACAAGGTCATATTTGATGCTGTTAATCGTTCACTAGATATTTATCTGAATGCTGTTACTGGCAAAGATGAGAAACCACAAGCTATACAAAAATCTAACCAATTATTGCGTATTGGCCAGTTAGCTAAAGAAACTGGTGAAAGTACGGCCACTATACGCTATTGGACAAAAGAAGGTTTACTCCTTGTTTCAGATGTAACAGAAGCTGGATATCAGCTTTACAGTCCTAGAGTTGTAAATCGCATTGCCAAAATTCGTGAATTACAATCTCAGCGTTATACTTTGAAAGAGATTAAAGAAAAATTAGAACAAGACACATAAAAGTAAATTTTCTCAACCACCAAATAGTGTATGGAGAGCATTAATGTTATCCACAAAGAAGATATAAAACATGGTATTAACATAACAAAATATTCAATATTATGTTAATATTCCTTGTATGAAGTCCATCATCAACACAGAGAAAGAACACAATGCCTTAATACCCGATAAATGGGTTCTCGGAACAGGGTTAAGCACAAACAGCCTATACGTGACGCACACAGATGCTCCGCTAATGATATTACAGCATGATTTAGAAGATGGTGATAATTGCACTGTCTATATCAGAGGGCAAATTGACTCCAAGCTTCTCAATCAGCTGACAGACGAGGCTTGGAAATTGATAGAAATTTACAAAACGCGATTTGACGATCTGAATATCAATCCAAAGGATTTTTTAAAAAGCGTAGAATGAAGAGGCATCAACATGGATGCCGAACTCACCATTGAAGCTGTTTTTGACGCTTATTTCGATTGCCGAAAGTCAAAGAGAAATTCAAAAACACAACTGCGTTTTGAGGCAGATTTAGAGCGCAATCTTGTCGAACTATACGACGATCTCAAAGACGGCAGCTACGAGATCGGCCCCAGTATTGCATTTGTTATTACACGCCCCAAAATCCGTGAAGTATGGGCGGCAGACTTTCGTGACCGCGTTGTTCATCACATTATCTATAACGCTATATCTCAGCGTTTTCACAATCGCTTTATAACAGATTCATATGCTTGTATTTCAGGACGGGGCATTCATTATGGCCTTGACCGTGTGACAGGATTTGCCCGATCCATTACACAAAATTGGTCACGTCCGGCTTATTTTATGAAAGCCGATGTTGCAAACTTCTTTAATGCGATCAACCGCCACATTATGGTTGATTTAATTGAAAAACGGGTTCATGAAGATTGGCTTTTAAAACTGATCCGGCAAGCTGCATTACAAGTGTAAACAGCTATTTGGGTATGTTACGGCAGGTGAATGGATACAAAGCCAGAAAATCTATGTGCAAGCGCATCGAAAATCTATTTATGAACGCGGATGAGGACTGCACAAAAATCTGGCCAACCTCCTGAAAAACAGGATCGGAAAAGAGGCTCTCAACTCCGCACGGACTGGGCGCGTAGACAGCTTGTAGTTGTCCTTGTGATCCCAGTCGTCGTCTCCGTCCGTGAAGTTCACGTTGTACACGTGGGACGAATTGTCCGGATGCTCCGTAGACGACCAGTACCAATGGGCGTTGTCGGAGCCACTAGCGTATCGATGGCGATCTCTTGATCCGAGTGAAAGAACGATCAATCACCAAGTCTTTCCGCCTTTCGGCTTTGTCTTTGGTATAAGCACCTTTTGGTGCAGATACCGCCGCCATCCGAGCTGAAACTGCTCACTAGGTTAAGCCTTGACCTAAACCCATTCCGGCTACCTCTTTCCCGAACTTTTGAGCCACCCTTGCGCTTGTTTGGCAAGATTTTCCGTCATCTGTGACAGAGCCGCATAATGGCGGCGTGGCAATATCTTCATATCATGAGACAGGCGCATCAATAATTGTACAGCCTGTACTCGCTCTAGAATCTCTTCAATATGCTGTACCTTATTTTTAGCACTATTCGCTCGATAAATCAAAATAACCAACTCCACCAGTTCATCTTTGATCTTTTGACCCAGTGTATATTTGTATTCGCGTGGAAAACCTTTTGTCGCGGTCATTGTGCGCAACAAAAGATCATATGTTTGTTTATAGATCGGTAAATGCTCGTATTGCGCCATTTTTACTCAGTAACCCTCAAAAAAAATCTGACCGCGCTACGCGCGGACAAGAAATGATTAAATAATCAAATGGCCAACGCCCGTCTACGACGGACGCAGCTCCGCACGGACTGGGCGCGTAGACAGCTTGTAGCTGCCCTTGTGATCCCAGACGTCGTCTCCGTCCGTGAAGTCCACGTTGTACACGTGGGACGAAAGGCCCGGACGCTCCGTAGACGACCAGTACCAATGGGCGTCGCCGGAGCCGTTATCTGTGGTTATAAACTCACTACCACTTGGCATTTTTTCTCTGTGATCATAAAGATTATTCGCTTGAACTTTATTCCCTTGGATGTCTTTACCATGAACCATTTCTTTGGTCGGAATGAACCAGCCACCCTTATAAGTGCCGTTCTCTAAAGCCTTTTCTAACTCTTCAGAATTTTCAAAACACTCTCCATGATGACCGTGCCAATCTTCTTTCTCATTCAAGGCTATAACAGCTTTATTATAGGTCGTAACAAGCTTCTCGTCTTGCGCATCCGTTAAATCCTCAAGCGCAGCATAAAGATCAAAAGTCTGCGTCAATCCCCCTTTGGTTGTAATCTCCTGAACACCAAAATAAATACCTTTACCCTTAACCATCTGGCCAATTTCTAATTTTGACGGATCAAAGGCGGGTTTTGGAGGATTTGCTGTTAAAGCTGTCGTAACTGGCAATATATCTTCAACGCATCCACCATTGGCAATTTGCAAATGATCATCATTCGTTGGCTCACGCCCATCAAGCAACGCCAAGACATTTCCAAAATCTTCGGGAACACCAGGAATCTCTATTGTATTTTTCTTACTCTTTGACATTATTCGTGCTCTCTCAATTATCCAATCTGGTTAACCATGTAAACTGGCCTTGCGGCTTCTGTGCTTTGATCTGTCATCATAGCAGGAAGCGCACCAATATCGCGCTTATCTCCCGCGCGGAAAATAAAGGCCGCAACAAGCTGTCCTTCCAGTTCAGGACTTTCATGTCGCCCATTATATGTGAGTGTATCATTCACAAACGCTTGCACCTTCTCTTCAGCATCGGCCTCATCATAGGTCACGACCTTATAATTCTTACCGAGCGTAGCGCGTGTTTCATCATCAACACTATCGGTTACAATTAGGCTTTGTTTACGATCACCATCAATCATAACATGCGTTGCCACAGCCTGACCCTGATCATCCTGCGTCATCACCGTCGTAACCCCAATTTTGCTTTCATGTGTTCCTTCGGCAATTTTAATCAATGGGGCATATTCCGGTGTATTGGGAATACGGTCATCATTGGACAGCGTCCGTCTCCAGATTGAGCACATATTGATATTTGCCAATGTCGGCACTTTCAACGTTTCAAGAAAATCACTGGTGCGTACAAGCTGGGATGCTTGTGGAATCGACGGCTTGTGTTCGTGTGTTTCAATGCCATCAACCGCTGCTGCATGATGAAAAGCCTGTCCTAAATCATCGCCTAGCGTGATAATGCGCCCAACATGCGGGTTGTCATTATCGTTAATAGACATGCGAGATACTTCTTCACACAAAGCTGCCGCTTGATCCAAAGGCACAACTTCATCATCAGATTTACCCTGTAGGGACGGATCGGCTATGCGCATACGATTACCCAAAGCCGTGCGCAGGGCAGAAATATTTTTAATGCCACCCATATGCGCAAACATATCCTGATTAAGCAGTTTGGATATTGTTTCGTTATCCTGACCGGGCACTGTAATAATACCACGATCTGTAGCTTCTCTTAACAAATCTCTTTGAAGATTGGGGCGTTTTTCACCTGTCGCCTTATAAATAGATTCTATTAAATGTTGCTCGAGACGTGTTCCAAACTCAGAAGCTACAACTTCTGGGCTAATCGTTTGTGCTATGGATTGCTTTCGACCAACAGCAGAAAAATTTATTCTCAAATTAGTCTTTTCTTTAATTGATTGAATTTTTGGTTTCACTCTTGAGGCTTCACTAAGATCGTAAATAATTTTTCTAAAATCCATTGAGCTTTCATCTCTGAATGAATAATCCACCTCAGGTAAAATAGCATTAATACGCGCTGTAATTACCGCATCATTTTCGTCTGGCTTTTGTTCAAATAAATTGGAATTTGGATCAATAATCCGGCTCCAATACATGTAAAAATCAGCGAGCTTTTCAACAGCCGCATTTGTTTCCTGCCAGTTGCGCAACATTGTAAGCTGGTGCGTCGGGATCTTAGCACTCTCTTCATCACTTAAACCCATCAAGCGCAATTCAACCATCATCTCGCCGAACTCTTCATTATCCTCCTGTGCCATATCCGAAAACACAGAATACAGCGTAGATAATGGCAAGCCTGTCATGATTTGTGAAATACGATGCTTCCAGTCAACTGCAAGCGGGTCTTCAATCGTAAACGGATTAATCCGTGAATAAGCTGAACGTGATAATGTGTGCGTTGAGTGCCCATCCGTATCCTTGTTACCTGTCATCGTAACAAAAAAGCCAGGTTTCATATCTTTGCGGCGAAATGTAAACGCATATGTTTCATCACGGCCATTAACCTTCATGCTGTTTTCAACAACAGCCTCATCAATCTCACCCGTCATAAATTGCAAAACTGTTTGCAAGGAATCATCACTGCCTTCGATGGATTTTGTGTATTCATCTAATACAACTTCAAATCCCTCATTATAAGCACGTGGAATAACACCTAGCTGTTTACGGACACCGACAGTATTAACAGTTTGGGATGGAATACTTTCCCACTTCGCGATTGTGCCTTCGATCAAATCCATAGCGCGGGTTACAGCCTCGGCAGTCGATTCAAATTCTTTATCCCCCTTATCTTTGGGAACACCGATTTTATCCCAATCAATGCCTGTGATTTTCTCATCGCCATCACGCTGTAAAGCTCCTGCAAATTCTTCATCAAAGATTTTGATGCTTCGTGGTGAAAGTGAGCCGGAAACAATACGTTCGGTCAAAGCACTTTTAAAGTCTTCACCAAAATCAATCACCTGCTCAAAAAGTAGATCGCCCATGTAACGACCACCACAATCAACGACTTCTGCCCCGCGCGGATCACGGACACGCCCCATCATCTTGGCCATGTGCGATTTACCACTGCCTGGATCGCCCATAATCGCCATCAAGCGGTTTTTAGAGTCAGGTGAACGGCGCAAAATTGCTTCTTTTTGCACATGGAGCAATGAAGGAATAGCCATTTCTCGGTAAAGAAGGCCCACAACATGATCGTGTGGCATATCAGCGTAAATAGTTAACGGCTGGCTGTCGTCAGCGATAATACCGATCTCCATCTGGAGATGACCGTCCGCACCAGGGCTAAAATGACTGGCCGGATAGGGCAGTTCACTCGTACCAATAGCGCGATAGAGACTAAATGTATCCTCCGTCGTTAAATCTTTATTCTTTTTAGCCAGTAAACTCATTTTCACTCCATTTTTCGCGCTTTTAGTGTTCGCGCATATTAACAAATTATTAATATTATGTCAAATATAAAACCATTTCTAGCGACCGCGCTTCGCGCGGGCAGAAAATGATTAAATAATCAAATGCCCAACGGCTTTATTCTAAAGCCGCAGCTCCGCACGGACTGGGCGCGTAGACAGCTCGCAGAAGTCCTCGAGATCCCAGTCGCCGTCTCCGTCCGTGAAGTTCACGAGGTACACGAGGGACGAACCGTCCGGACGCTCCGCAGACGACCAGTACCAACGGGCGTTGCCGGAGCCACGTTTATCCGTAAATGTGCCTTTTAAATCACCTTTGTCTTTATTTTTATAAAGATTCTCTTTTACAACCTCACGCGTTGGGATAAACCAGC